>NZ_PSOW01000002.1:0-421418 GCF_003013335.1 Rhizobium sp. H4 | reverse complement strand
ACAATAGACAGGTCGCATCTCCTCTTGCTCCCTCATCCCTGTGACCAGCGCGCCCAAGTCCTTGGGCGGGGGAGATTCCCTGCGAGGCCTTATGGGTTCATTCACCGCGCCAGACTGGATTCCAGGCTCAAGGCCTGGAATGACGGAGGTTGGGGGTGTGTAGCCGCCAAACGAGCCGTCGACGTATCGGACGGCGGGTCGTGTCCCGGTGCCCGGTATAGCGCCCTCTTCGACCCGGAACCGCGACACCTCATCCGCTGTGCCGACGGCAAATTTGGCGCGACCGCAACCCTCACTCTCCGTCATTCCAGGCCTTGAGCCTGGAATCCATGGCTGCACCCTCCGCCCCTTTCGGCCTCGAGCCGAGCATCCACACCGCCGTCGCTACCATCAAACGCAAAACGGCCGGGCATGTGCCCGGCCATCTCATGCATGACTGGCGGTCGGGAGAGGGCCGTCAGCCAACCTTGATGAGCTTGCCTTCCTTGACCGACTGCACCGCCGCATCGGCGAGCGCCAGCGCAGCGAGACCATCGGCGCCGGAGGGCGAAATCTCAGTGCCCTTCTCGATCGCGGCGATGAAGGCGGCGATCTCGTTGGCGTAGGCTTCGGTGTAGCGGGTCATGAAGAAATCATGCAGCGGCGGGCGGGTGTAGCCGTCGCCGTTGGCGACTTCGATCGAGACCGGGCGCTGGTTTTCGGCGGCCGCCATGCCCTTGGCGCCATGCACTTCGATGCGCTGGTCGTAGCCATAGGTGGCGCGGCGGGAGTTGGAGATGACGGCCTGCTTGCCGGAGGCGGTCTGCAGGATCACCGAGACGCTGTCATAGTCGCCGGCTTCGCCGATCGCCTTGTCGACCAACACGGCGGCGGTCGCCAGCACCGAGACCGGCTCTTCGCCGAGCAGGAAGCGGGCCATGTCGAAATCGTGAATCGTCATGTCGCGGAAGATGCCGCCCGAGCGCTTGATGTAATCGACCGGCGGGGCGCCGGGATCGCGCGAGGTGATCGTCACCATCTCGACATCGCCGATCTTGCCGTCGTCGATGACCTTGCGCACCGCCATGAAATGCGGATCGAAGCGGCGGTTGAAGCCGACCATCAGCTTGGCGCCGGTTTCTTCCACCACCTTGATGCAGGCCTTGACGCGGTCTACATCGAGGTCGATCGGCTTTTCGCAGAAAATCGCCTTGCCGGCGCGGGCGAAACGCTCGATCAGGTCGGCATGGGTGTCCGTCGGTGTGCAGATGACGACTGCGTCGATATCTTTAGCGGCCTCGATCGCCTCGATGGTGCGGACCTCGCAGCCATAGGCCGAAGCGATGGCTTCGGCGGCCTGCGGAAAGGCGTCCGCCACCGCAACCAGCGTCGCATTGGCGTCGCCGCTGACGGCCTTGGCGTGAACCTTGCCGATGCGGCCGGCGCCGAGAAGACCGAATCTCACTGTCATTTCAACCTCCCTTGAATTCGGAACAAATAAACCGAATTATCGAAAAACTGGAATTTTCATTCCATCTTCTCTGCGTCGCGTCAAGCCCGCGGCTCTTTCACATTTGCAAGATTCGAACTAAACAAAGCGCGGCACAGGCCTAGGCCGTGCGACGCATGCCGGGGGCATGCGTGACATATCCGACCGCGGGGCACAGATGCAACTGATCGATCCGAACCATCCTGCATACCGGCGCCTCTGGGTGCGGATTGCCATCGTTGCCGTCTGCTTCGGCTGGGCCACGGTCGAGATCATCGGCGGCGATCCCTTCTGGGCCGTCATCTCGGCCGGGGCGGGTGCCTATGCCTATTATATGCTGTTCTGGAGCTTCAATCCGCAGCCCGAGGTCGCCGAGCCTGCAGCCGTGCCTGACGCTGATGACGACGAAGAGCCCGCGGTGCCAGCCGCGGACAAGCCGTCGAAGGACGGGCAAGTAGACTAAGATTGGTCAGCGGCGGATTCGCCGCAGCGCCTCGTCGATCAGAAGATTGGCCAGCATCATCCGCTTTGTCGCATTGTCGCGAAAGGGCAGGGCGACGCCGTCGGGGTGATTGGCCCGGGCGAAGGCGCGGCGCTTTTCACTAAGCGTCAGCGGCGTATCGGTTGCCGAGATCCCCAGTTCGGCAGCAACCTCCTGCGGCGTCGTGCGGGTCAGATGCTCCGGCATGACGGGCTCGGGGTCCGGCACAGGCTCCGGTTTCTCCGTGAGCCCGGCGGCCGCAGCTAGATCGAGATTGTCGAAATAGGCCTCCCCGACCCGGTGCGAAGCGGCGGAGACACCCTGCATCACATCGAAGGCAAGCCCGGTGCCGAGGCCGGAGACGCGATGGGCGGCTGGCGTTTCGGCCTCATCTTCGGCCGTCTCGTCCTCTGCCTTCAGCCGCTCGAGAACTGATTGAAATATCGACTGTCCGAACAGCATCCCGCTTCCTCAAGAGCATTTCCGTCTTCGAGCGACGGACGTGCTCTAATTTTTTCACGCAATTTCCGGAGGCAAAAACTGCTGGGCACTTTGCCGGTATTGTTCCGCCCCGCATTAAAAGCGCAGAAGATGGCGCAGGGCTTGCGGGCTTATCCCGCCTGCTTCCGGCTTTCCTCGAGGATGATGTCGTAGAGCAGCCTTGCGCTCGGCGGCAGCGCCCGTTCGCTTGCCGCGATCAGGCTGTACGGCTTGACGTTGATGTCGAAATCGATCGGCAGGACACGCACGTCGGAGGCCTTGGCGCCCTGGCTCGCCAGGAAGTGGGCAACGTCAACGGCGACGGGGGCGATCGCGTCGGTCTCGCAGACGATGGCGCAGGTGAGCAAGAGCGAGGAGGTGTTGACGATATTTTCAGGCAGCGCCACGCCTTGCGACAGAAAGAAATCCTCGATCGTACGGCGCAGCAGCGTGCCCGGCGGCTGGAATACCCAGTCGTAATCCCTGACGTCGGCGAGGCTGCTCACCTTGTGCTTTAAGAGCGGATGGCTCTTGCGCACGATCAGGCAGGCCCGCTCGATGCCGATCTCCGTCACCTCGAACAGGCGCGGGTTGAGGTCGTCGGGGATGCGGCCGATGATGAAGTCATGGCGGGCGGCGAGCAGCTCGCGGGCGAGCACGTTGCTGGTTTCCACCTGGATGTTGATCTCGATGCCGGGATAGGCCTTGCGCACCCTGTTGATCGCCGGCACCACCAGGCTCATGGCCGGCGCCGTTACCGCGCCGATGAAGACCGAACCGCCCTTGCCGCTCTTCAATTCGCCGATCTCGCGGCTCGCTTCGCGCAGCTCCAGCAGGATCTTTCTTGCCCGCCTGGCAAGGGCCGCGCCGAAGGTCGTCAGCACCACGCCGCGGGCCACCCGCTCATAGAGCTGAGTCTTAGTGATCGCCTCCATTTCGGACAGCATGCGCGATGCGGCGGGCTGCGAAATGTTGAGGACTTCCGCAGCTGCGGAAATCTGTCCGCTATCTTCGATTGCGACGATCATGCGCAGGTGATTAAGCTTAAGTCCTGCCCGTAAAAGGCCGTCATCACCGAAATTGTCGCTGTGGATATCGACGTGATCCATGGAAATGGGCTCTGAAACGATCGTCATGGTTGCAGCCTCCCCACTGCGCTCCATCAAAAGTAATACTTTTTAACGATATACCAAAATTGTTATGCACATTACCACTTATTCTATTTGACAGTTATAGGAATCCATACCAGTTTGCCGCCGTGTGCTGGTTGGCACTCAACACGTGTGAGATCGTGGAGGAGACCTACTTCGTTTCTCACCATCTGAAGTAACTATCCAATACGGAACCTGCCACAGTTTCGGGCGGGCGATTTTTCGTCCGCTGATCTATTAACAAGGGAGAGAGAAATGAAATCCATTATCTCATTGATGGCTGCGGCTGCCTTCGGCGTCGCTTCGTTCGTTATGCCTGCCATGGCGCAGGACAAGGGGCTCGTGGGCATCGCAATGCCGACCAAGTCCTCCGCTCGCTGGATCGACGACGGCAACAACATCGTCAAGCAGCTCGAGGCCGCCGGCTACAAGACCGACCTGCAGTATGCTGACGACGATATTCCGAACCAGCTGTCGCAGATCGAAAACATGGTCACCAAGGGTGCCAAGGTTCTCGTCATCGCTTCGATCGACGGCACGACGCTTTCCGACGTTCTCCAGAAGGCTCACGATGCCGGCATCAAGGTCATCGCTTATGACCGCCTGATCCGCGACTCGGCCAACGTCGACTACTACGCCACCTTCGACAACTTCCAGGTCGGCGTTCTGCAGGCAACCTCCATCGTTGACGCCCTCGGCCTCAAGGAGGGCAAGGGCCCGTTCAACATCGAACTCTTCGGCGGTTCGCCGGACGACAACAACGCCTTCTTCTTCTATGATGGCGCAATGTCGGTCCTGCAGCCCTACATCGACTCCGGCAAGCTCGTCGTGAAGTCCGGCCAGACCGGCATGGACAAGGTCGGCACCCTGCGTTGGGATGCGGCTACGGCCCAGGCCCGCATGGACAACCTGCTCTCGGCCAACTACACCGACGCCAAGGTCGATGCCGTCCTGTCTCCCTATGACGGTCTCTCGATCGGCATCATCTCCTCGCTGAAGGGCGTCGGCTACGGTTCGGCTGACCAGCCGCTCCCGATCGTTTCCGGTCAGGACGCTGAAATCCCGTCGGTCAAGTCGATTATCGCTGGCGAGCAGCACTCGACGGTCTTCAAGGACACCCGCGAACTCGCCAAGGTCACGGTTGCCATGGTCGACGCCGTCATGTCCGGCAAGGAGCCCGAGGTCAACGACACGAAGACCTACGACAACGGCGTCAAGGTCGTTCCGTCCTATCTGCTGAAGCCGGTTTCGGTCGACAAGACCAACTACAAGCAGGTCCTCATCGACAGCGGTTACTACACCGAAGACAAGCTGAAGTAAGTTAAACACGAGGCCGGAGCCCGCGTGCTTGCGGGTTCCGGCCTTCGATTTTATGATCGCCAAGCCGCTCGGCGGCTCAAGGCGCTGGAACTTTGACTATGGACAATACCATCCTCGAAATGCGGAGCATCACCAAGACGTTCCCGGGCGTCAAGGCGCTGGAGAACGTGAACCTCAAGGTTCGCCAGGGTGAGATCCACGCATTGGTGGGCGAAAACGGGGCCGGCAAATCGACCCTGATGAAAGTGCTCTCAGGCGTCTATCCGACAGGAAGCTATGAAGGCGACATCGTCTATGAAGGCGAGACGCGCCACTTCAAGGTCCTGAAGGATTCCGAAGAAATCGGCATCGTCATCATTCACCAGGAACTGGCGCTCGTGCCATTGCTGTCGATCGGCGAAAATATCTTCCTCGGCAACGAGAACGCCAAGAAGGGCGTGATCAGCTGGGAAGAGACGTATAATCGCACGAAACAGCTGCTGCAGAAGGTCGGCCTGCGCGAATCCCCGAATACGCTGGTCACCGATATCGGCGTCGGCAAGCAGCAGCTCGTAGAGATCGCCAAGGCGCTGTCGAAGAGCGTGAAGCTGCTCATCCTCGACGAGCCCACAGCCTCGCTGAACGAGAAGGATTCCGACGCGCTGCTCAATCTGCTGATCGAGTTCCGCAACCAGGGCATCACCTCGATCATCATTTCCCACAAGCTGAACGAGATCCGCAAGGTCGCCGACCAGATCACGGTCCTGCGCGACGGCATGACCGTCAAGACGCTCGACTGTCACGCCGACGAGATCAGCGAAGACATCATCATCAAGAACATGGTGGGCCGCGACCTCGCCGACCGTTATCCGCCGCGCTCGGTGCCGATCGGCGAGACGATCTTCGAAGTTAAGAACTGGAACGCCTACCACCAGCATCACCGCGACCGCCAGGTGCTGCACAACATCAACGTCAATGTTCGCAAGGGCGAGGTTGTCGGCATTGCCGGCCTGATGGGCGCGGGCCGCACCGAATTCGCCATGAGCGTCTTCGGCAAATCCTACGGGCACAAGATCAGCGGCGAGGTCTTCGTCGACGGCAAGGCCGTCGATGTCAGCACCGTGCGCAAGGCGATCGATGCAGGCCTTGCCTATGTCACCGAGGACCGCAAACAGCTCGGCCTCGTGCTCAACGACACGATCCTGCACAATACCACGCTTGCCAATCTCGACGGAATTTCGAACAACAGCGTCATCGACGACATCAAGGAGATGAAGGTCGCGACCGATTACCGGTCGAAGCTGCGCATTCGCTCGCACGGCATCTTCCAGGAAACGGTCAATCTTTCCGGCGGCAACCAGCAAAAAGTGGTGCTGTCGAAGTGGCTGTTCTCCGATCCCGAGATTTTGATCCTCGACGAGCCTACCCGAGGCATCGACGTTGGCGCAAAGTACGAAATTTATACTATCATCAACCAGCTTGCCGCCGATGGGAAGGGCGTTCTGATGATCTCATCGGAAATGCCCGAACTGCTTGGCACTTGTGACCGCATCTACGTGATGAACGAAGGACGCATTGTCGCCGAACTGCCGAAGGGAGAAGCAAGCCAGGAAACCATCATGCGCGCTATCATGCGCTCAGGGGAGAAGAGACAATGACTCCGGTCAACCCAGCAACCGAGGAAAGCAACGTCGTTTCCGTTGCCGATTACATCCGCGGCAACATTCGTGAATACGGCATGCTCATCGCGCTCGTCGCGATCATGGTATTCTTCCAGTTCTACACCGGCGGCATCCTCTTCAAGCCGGTCAACCTGACGAACCTCGTCCTGCAGAATTCGTTCATCGTCATCATGGCGCTCGGCATGCTGCTCGTCATCGTGGCTGGGCATATCGACCTGTCGGTCGGTTCGATCGTCGCCTTCGTCGGCGCGCTCGCGGCAATCTTCACCGTGACATGGGGCATGAATTTCTGGGTCGCCGGTCTGATTTGTCTTATCGTCGGCGGCATCATCGGCGCGGCGCAGGGCTATTTCATCGCCTATCACCGCATTCCGTCCTTCATCGTGACGCTGGCCGGCATGCTCGTCTTCCGCGGCCTGACGCTGACGGTGCTGAACGGCAAGAACATCGGCCCGTTCCCGAAGGAATTTCAGGTCATCAGCACCGGCTTCCTGCCGGGCGACATGATCGACGTCTTCGGCACACCCGTCCAGTCGACCTCACTGATCCTGACGGTGATCCTGCCGGTCATCCTCTTCTATCTCGCATGGCGCCGCCGCAGGGTGAACGAGAGCCACGGGATCGACGTCGAGCCGATGGGCTTCTTCATCGCCCAGAACTTGGTCGTTTCTGTCGCCATTCTGTGGCTCGGCTATCTCCTGTCCAGCTACAGGGGCCTGCCGAACGTTCTCGTCGTCATGCTGGTGCTAATCGCGATCTATGCTTTCGTCACCAAGCGCACGACGATCGGCCGCCGCATCTATGCCATGGGCGGCAATGAAAAGGCGACCAAGCTTTCGGGCATCAACACGCAGCGCCTCAGCTTCTACACCTTCGTCAACATGGGCGTACTTGCGGGCCTTGCCGGCATGATCGTCGCTCTCCGCCTGAACTCGGCAACGCCGAAGGCCGGCGTCGGCTTCGAGCTTGACGTGATCGCGGCCTGCTTCATCGGCGGCGCCTCGGCATCCGGCGGCGTCGGCAAGATCACCGGCGCGGTCATCGGTGCGTTCATCATGGGCGTCATGAACAACGGCATGTCGATCGTCGGCCTCGGCATCGACTTCCAGCAGATGGTCAAGGGTGCGGTGCTTCTCGCCGCCGTGTTCTTCGACGTCTACAACAAGAATAAGGGCTGAGCGCTCAAAAGGCGCCGGCCCAGGCATTCGCAGTCATATGAATGATGGATTCCGGCTCCTGAGGGAGCCGGACAGGCGGAGCTTTTCTGTCTTCGCGGAAACGAGAAGGATCAAAGTCGTGCTTATTTCCCAGATCAAGGGTGCCAACGGAGAGATCGTCGTCGCCGTGCGCGAGCAGGGCGGCGCGGCGAGATCGGTCAACAACGCCGGCAGCGTCTATCAGCTGGCGATGGAAGCCGCCGACGGCGGCAAGTCGCTTGCGGCGGTCATCGAGGCGCATGGCTTCGGCGATGCCGTCGATCTCGAGAAAGCCTATGCGGAAGGCCGCTTCCTGCCGCCGATCACCCATCCGGACGCCGCCCATCTGCATCTGACCGGCACGGGCCTCACGCATCTCGGCTCCGCCGCCACCCGCGATTCCATGCACAAGAAAACCACCGAGGCGGCCGAGGAAACGCTGACCGACTCGATGAAGATGTTCAAGATGGGTCTCGAGAACGGCAAGCCGAAAGCGGGCGAAAAGGGCGTGCAGCCGGAATGGTTCTACAAGGGCAACGGCTATGGCGCGGCTGCCCCCGGCGCCCCGCTCGTCTCGCCCTCCTTCGCGCTCGACGGCGGTGAAGAGCCTGAAATGGCCGGCATCTACGTCATCGCCACAGACGGAACACCGTTCCGCATCGGCTTTGCCCTTTCGAACGAGTTTTCCGACCACGTCACCGAGCGGATCAACTATCTCTTCCTCGCCCACTCGAAGCTGCGCCCCGCCGCCTATGGTCCGGAAATCCGTATCGGCGCAGCGCCGGAGGATATTCGCGGCACCTCGCGCATTAAGCGCGGCGACAAGGTGATCTTCGAAAAGCCCTTCCTGTCGGGCGAAGCGAACATGTCTCACACCTTCGCCAATCTCGAATATCACCATTTCAAATATGGCCTCTTCCGGGTTCCGGGAGATGTCCATGTCCATATGTTCGGCACGGCGACGCTATCCTTCGCCGACGGTATCAAGACGGAAGAGGGCGATCTCTTCGAGATCGAAGTCGCCGAATTCGGCCTGCCGCTGCGCAATCCGCTGAAGGTAGCGGCCGAAGAAGAGATTTTCGTCAAGCAACTCTGATTTTTCGAGGCCGGGTCCGCGTCCGCGGCCGGGCCGTGTTTGTAAACGGTAAAGGAGGCTTGTTGAGCCCATGACCATTTATCAAAACCTGATCGCCGGCGAATGGGTCGGCACGAATGCGACGAAGAACATCAATCCGTCCGACACCAACGAAGTCGTCGGTCTCTATGCCGACGGCAGCGCCGAGGATACCAAGAACGCCATCGCCGCTGCCAAGGCCGCCTTTCCGGCCTGGTCGCGCTCGGGCATCTGGGAACGCCATGTCATCCTGAAGAAGACGGGCGACGAGATCATGGCGCGCAAGGACGAGCTCGGCGCGCTGCTCGCCCGCGAAGAAGGCAAGACCCTGCCGGAAGCCACCGGCGAAGTCATCCGTGCCTCGCAGATCTTCGAATTCTTCGCAGGCGAAGCCCTGCGGCTCGCCGGCGAGGTCATCCCGTCGGTGCGTCCGAACATCGGCGTCGAGATCACCCGCGAAGCGCTCGGCGTCATCGGCATCATCACGCCGTGGAATTTCCCGATCGCCATCCCCGCCTGGAAGATCGCGCCGGCGCTCTGCTACGGCAACACCATCGTTTTCAAGCCGGCAGAGCTGGTGCCGGCCTGCTCCTGGGCGATCGTCGACATCCTCAACCGGGCAGGGCTGCCGAAGGGTGTCTTGAACCTCGTCATGGGCAAGGGCTCGGTCGTCGGCCAGGCGATGCTGGAAAGCCCCGACGTTGCCGGCATCACCTTCACCGGTTCCACCGGCACCGGCCGCCGCGTCGCCGCCGCCTCCATCGAGCATAACCGCAAGTTCCAGCTCGAGATGGGCGGCAAGAACCCGATGGTCGTGCTCGACGACGCCGACCTTTCCGTCGCCGTGGAAGCAGCCGCCAATTCCGGCTTTTTCTCCACAGGCCAACGCTGCACCGCGTCCTCGCGCCTGATCGTTACCGAAGGCATCCACGACAAGTTCGTCGCCGCGTTGACCGAGAAGCTGAAGACGCTGGTCGTCGACAACGCTTTGAAGGCCGGCACCCATATCGGCCCTGTTGTCGACGAGCGGCAGCTGAAGACCGATACCGACTATATCGAGATCGGCAAAAAGGAAGGCGCCAAGCTCGCCTTCGGCGGCGAGGTCATTTCCCGCGAGACGCCCGGCTTCTACCTGCAGCCGACGCTGTTTACTGAAGCCACCAACCAGATGCGGATTTCACGCGAGGAGATCTTCGGGCCCGTTGTCTCGGTAATCCGGGTCAAGGACTACGACGAGGCGCTGGCGACGGCCAACGACACGCCGTTCGGCCTTTCGGCCGGTATCGCCACGACCAGCCTGAAGCATGCGACGCATTTCAAGCGCAATGCCGAGGCCGGCATGGTCATGGTCAACCTGCCGACGGCGGGCGTCGACTTCCACGTGCCGTTCGGCGGCCGCAAGGGTTCGTCCTATGGTCCGCGCGAGCAGGGCAAGTATGCGAGCGAATTCTTTACCGTGGTCAAGACCGCCTACACGCTGGCTTGAGACATATCCGATGACCCGGGCCGTACGAGGCGGCCCGGCAATTCACCTGAAGGACAGAGAAAATGAAAAAGAAAGCGGAATGGCCGCGCCGGCTGAGGTCGCAGGAATGGTACGGCGGCACGAGCCGCGATGTGATTTATCACCGCGGCTGGCTTAAGAACCAGGGTTATCCGCACGACCTGTTCGATGGCCGGCCGGTGATCGGCATCCTCAACACCTGGTCGGATATGACCCCGTGCAACGGTCATCTGAGAGAGCTCGCCGAGAAGGTGAAGGCGGGTGTCTGGGAGGCCGGCGGTTTCCCGCTCGAGGTGCCGGTATTCTCGGCCTCCGAAAACACTTTCCGTCCGACCGCGATGATGTACCGCAACCTGGCCGCGCTCGCGGTCGAAGAAGCGATCCGCGGCCAGCCGATGGATGGCTGCGTGCTCCTCGTCGGCTGCGACAAGACCACGCCGTCGCTTCTCATGGGTGCGGCCTCTTGCGACCTGCCGTCGATCGTCGTCACCGGCGGGCCGATGCTGAACGGCTATTTCCGCGGAGAGCGCGTCGGCTCCGGCACGCATCTGTGGAAGTTCTCCGAGATGGTGAAGGCGGGCGAGATGACGCAGGCCGAGTTCCTCGAAGCGGAAGCTTCGATGAGCCGCTCGTCGGGGACCTGCAACACCATGGGCACCGCCTCGACGATGGCGTCGATGGCCGAGGCGCTCGGCATGGCGCTATCAGGCAATGCCGCGATCCCCGGCGTCGATTCCCGCCGCAAGGTGATGGCGCAGCTGACCGGCCGCCGCATCGTGCAGATGGTCAAGGACGACCTGAAGCCGTCCGAGATCATGACGAAGCAGGCTTTCGAAAACGCCATCCGCACCAATGCGGCGATCGGCGGATCGACCAACGCCGTCATCCACCTGCTCGCCATCGCCGGCCGTGTCGGCATCGATCTTTCGCTCGACGACTGGGACCGCTGCGGCCGCGACGTGCCGACGATCGTCAACCTGATGCCGTCGGGCAAATACCTGATGGAAGAATTCTTCTATGCCGGCGGCCTGCCTGTCGTGCTGAAGCGGCTCGGTGAAGCCGGCCTGCTGCACAAGGAGGCGCTGACGGTCTCCGGCGAAACCGTCTGGGACGAGGTGAAGGACGTCGTCAACTGGAACGAAGACGTCATCCTGCCTGCCGAAAAGGCGCTGACCTCGTCGGGCGGCATCGTCGTGCTGCGCGGCAATCTCGCGCCGAAGGGCGCGGTGCTGAAGCCTTCGGCGGCTTCGCCGCACCTCTTGGTGCACAAGGGCAGGGCTGTGGTGTTCGAGGACATCGACGACTACAAGGCGAAGATCAACGACGACAGCCTCGACATCGACGAAACCTGCATCATGGTCATGAAGAACTGCGGGCCGAAGGGCTATCCCGGCATGGCCGAAGTCGGCAATATGGGGCTGCCGCCCAAGGTGCTGAAGAAGGGCATCCTCGACATGGTGCGCATTTCCGACGCCCGCATGTCCGGAACGGCCTACGGCACCGTCGTGCTGCACACCTCTCCGGAAGCCGCAGTCGGCGGACCGCTTGCGGTCGTGAAGAACGGCGACATGATCGAACTGGATGTGCCGAACCGCCGTCTGCATCTCGACATATCAGATGAGGAACTGACGCGGCGGCTTGCCGAATGGCAGCCGAACCACGATCTGCCGACATCGGGCTATGCCTACCTGCACCAGCAGCATGTCGAAGGCGCTGATACCGGCGCCGACCTCGACTTCCTCAAGGGATGTCGCGGAAACGCGGTCGGCAAGGACAGCCACTGAGTAGGGACGCATCCGAAATTGGATCGTTGAAAAGGCGGGGTGAGAGCCCCGCCTTTTCCTTTGCCCTTGTTCAATACCGATATGGTATTATATCTTGTACAAGTGTACAGGAGATATGGTCATGTCCAAGGTCGTCGGTGCGGCTGAATTTAAGGCGAAGTGCCTGAATCTGATCGATCAGATGCGGGACGACGATGAATCCATCGTCATCACCAAGCGGGGCAAACCGGTGGCGGTGCTTTCGCCGGCACCTGACACCGGCAGCCGCAAGAGCATCATCGGGGCGATGAAGGGCAGCGTTGTGCGCTATGACGATCCGCTGTCTCCGGTCGTTGAACCGGAAGATTGGGACTCCCTCCGTTGATCGTCATCGATACGCATGTTCTCGTCTGGACAATGCAGGACGATGCCCGTCTTGGCGCGCAAGCCCGACGCATCATCGACGAGATGATTGGGAAAAGCCGGATCCTGGTGTCGGCGATCACACCCTGGGAAATCGCGATGCTGGTGCAGAAGGGGCGCCTGGCGCTTGGCGACGAAGTCGGGCGATGGGTCGACAGCGCGCTGTCTCTGCCCGGACTCCAGCTTGCGCCGATCGAGCCGTCCATCGCGGTAGACAGCGTCAGGCTGCCCGGCGAGTTTCATGCCGACCCCGCCGACCGCATCATCGTCGCCACGGCCCGTTTCCATCGTGTCCCGCTGCTTACAGCCGATCAGGCGATCCTCAGCTACGGTGCGCGCGGCCACCTGCAGGCTCTTGCTGCGGGCTAGCTGATCGGGACTTAGGCGCCATGCGGTGTTCATCCTTATTCGAAAGACGTGCAGATCGCAGGCCGTTTGCGGCGGAAGGCGCGACGCAGGCGGGTCGAAATGCGACCCGCTGCAGCCTGCTTTCCTTCATAAACACGTTCGATGGGCCAGGAACGCCCGCCGCTTGAGCGCAGCGGTCAAGTTTCCGGACGAGCCGAAGCTGGTTTGCAGCCTTCGCGGAGCCCTCAGCTCTGGCTCTGGCTTTGCATCTGCCCACTATCTTCCACCTTCACGGTGACCGACAGGGTTTCGCCCGGCGTGCCGATGCGCATGCCGGAGATCGGCGCGGCGTCGCGGTAGCAGAGGCCGGAGGCGATCCTGACGTAGCGGGCGTCCGGGCAGATCTCGTTGGCGGGATCGAAGCCGACCCAGCCGAGGCCGGGAATATGGGCCTCGGCCCAGGCATGGGTCGCCGCCTGTTCGATCTTTTCCTCCATCATCAGATAGCCGGAGACGTAACGGGCCGGGACGTGCAGGGCGCGGGCGGCGGAAACGAAGATGTGCGCATGGTCCTGGCAGACGCCACTCTTCTTCTCGAGCGCCTGTTCGGCCGTCGTCGCGGCGTTGCTGGTGCCTGGCTTATAGTCGACAGTCTCATGGATTGCCGCCATCAGCGCATGCATGCGGGCAAGCTCGTTGTCGCCACCGACGCTCTTGACGAGTTCCTTGACCAGCTTGCCGCCCTTGGTCAGCGGCGTCTCGCGCAGGAAGAGCCAAAGCGGGCAGAAGCCGGTGTGCGGGCCGGTGACACCATTATTGTCCGCCGTCTCGATCTCGCCCTCGGCCAAGATGCGCGTCACGTGCTGCGCGCCTTCCAGCGAGACCAGATTGACGTGGTTGCCGTACTGGTCGTCATACTCCACCTCGGGTGTGGCGCCCTCGACGTTCAATGACCATCCGAGCACCTTCTGAGCAGCTGATGTCGGCGGCGTCAGCCTGAGGCGCTGCAGCGAGAACTGCGCCGGTTCGTCGTAGCGGTATTCGGTGAGGTGGCTGATCTTCAGTCTCATGGTCTGATCCGCTTAAACATAGAACCGGTAGCCGTCGGAAATTTCCGCGCCGAGCTGGTTGTTGCGCGAGACGAAATCCTCCAGGAATTCGTGCAGGCCCTGATCCATGATGTCGCGGATCGCCCGCGTCTGCAGCGTGGTGCGAATCGCATCGGCGGTATCGTGGGCAGGCAGGCGTGCCTCGTAATCCTGGGCGAGATAGCCGAGATTGCTGACGATCTTTTCGTAGCAATAGGCGAGCGAACGCGGCATCTGGACGTTCAGCGTCAGGAAGTCGGCAATGTTCATCGCCCGGTATTCGCCGTCATAGGCCCAGCTATAGGCGCGGTGGGCGGAGACCGAGCGCAGGATCGATTCCCACTGCACATTGTCGAGCGAGGAGCCGACCGCCGAGACCGAGGGCAGCAGCACGTAATATTTCACGTCGAGGATGCGGCTGGTATTATCGGCCCGCTCAATGAAGGTGCCGATGCGGGCAAAGTTATAGAGCTCATTGCGCAGCGTCGAACCGTGGAAGGCACCGCGGATCAGGCCGGCGCGGCGCTTGATGGCGTCGATCACCTCGGGCATCTCGGCCGGCTTGACGCGCTTTTCGAGCAGCGACTTCAGGTCGATCCAGCATTCGTTGGTCGCTTCCCAGGTCTCGCGCGTCAGCGCGGTGCGCACCATGCGGGCATTGTTGCGGCCGGACTCGATGCAGGACATGACGCTCGACGGATTGGCGCGATCGCGCAGGAGATAATCGATCGCATCGGCATTCGTCAGCTTCGCGTGGCCCTCGTCATAAGCCTCGCGCACGCCAGCACTTTGCAGCACGCCATCCCAGTTGTCGTCGCCGGCGCTGCTGCGGGTCAGTGACATGCGCAGTCCGGCGTCGACCAGGCGGGCGATATTTTCGGCGCGCTCGATGTATCGGAACATCCAGTAGAGGCCGTTTGCAGTTCTTCCGAGCATCAGTCCTCCAATACCCAGGTGTCTTTGGTGCCGCCGCCCTGGCTGGAATTGACCACCAGAGAGCCTTGTTTCAGCGCCACGCGGGTGAGCCCGCCCGGAATGATCTGAACTTTGTCGGAGACGAGCACATAGGGGCGCAGATCGACGTGGCGCGGCGCAATGCCCTTGTTGACGAGGATCGGTACGGTGGAGAGCGACAGCGTCGGCTGGGCGATGTAGTTGTTCGGCTTGGCTTTCAGTTTTTCGGCGAAATCGGCGCGCTCTTTCTTCGACGCCGTCGGTCCCACAAGCATGCCGTAGCCGCCGGAGCCGTGCACTTCCTTGACGACCAGCTCCTCCAGGTGCTCGAGCACGTATTTCAGGCTTGATGCTTCCGAGCAGCGCCAGGTCGGCACGTTTTCGAGCAGCGCCTTGCTGCCAGTGTAGAATTCGACGATCTCCGGCATGTAGGAATAGATCGCCTTGTCGTCGCAAATGCCGGTGCCGGGCGCGTTGGCAATGGTGATATTGCCGGAGCGGTAGACGTCCATGATGCCGGGGATGCCGAGCGCGGAATCGGCTCGGAAGGTCAGGGGATCGAGGAAGTCGTCGTCGACGCGGCGGTAGAGCACGTCGATGGCCTCGTAGCCGCGAGTCGTGCGCATTTTCACCTTGCCGTCGATGACGCGCAGATCAGAGCCCTCGACCAGTTCGACGCCCATCATGTCGGCGAGGAAGGAATGCTCGTAATATGCCGAATTATAGATGCCGGGCGTCAGCACCGCGACGCGCGGCTTGCCGGTGCAGCCGGGAGGCGCAAGCGAAGCAAGACTCTGGCGCAGCAGATAGGGATAGTCTTCGACTCGCTGCACCTTGTTCTCATGGAAGAGTTCCGGGAACATCTGCATCATGGTTTCCCGGTTTTCCAGCATGTAGCTGACGCCGGAAGGGGTGCGGGCATTATCCTCCAGCACGTAGAACTGATCCTCGCCGGTGCGCACGATGTCGGTGCCGACGATATGGGTGTAGACGCCGCCGGGCGGACGGAAGCCGATCATCTCCGACAGGAAGGCGACATTGTGCTCGATCAGCTCGCGCGGGACGCGGCCGGCACGGATGATCTCCTGCTTATGGTAGATATCGTCGAGGAAGGCGTTGAGGGCGATCACCCGCTGCTCGATTCCCTGGGCGAGCTTGCGCCATTCGCGGGCGGAGATGATGCGGGGAATGATGTCGAAGGGGATGAGCTTTTCGGAACTGTCGGCGTGGCCGTAGACCGCGAAGGTGATGCCGGTCTTCCGGAAGATGTTTTCCGCATCGCGGGACTTGGCAATCAGATGCGACCGGTCTTGGCTATTGTACCACTCGAAATATTTTTCATAAGGCGGGCGAGGACTTTCGTCCCCGGTAATCATTTCGTCAAATGCCAAAGGTGCGGCTCCCCTTTTTTGTTCATTTGAATACAACGCAAATTGCAATGCAAGAACCATGCGCAGTTCGGGGAAAAGATTTTGCGCTGCGGGAAAAGGGGTGGGAAATCGGGTGTTCGAGGGGTGGGGCGTGGAGTGGCCGATGGTCTTGCCGTTGAGACCTGCGTAAAAAGTGAGCATGTGGTTGTTTTTAGTTCGACAGAGATCAGGGAGCATGGCCTCACCACACGCTCATTCCCGTGGCGAGCACAGGAGGGAGCAAGAGGAGATGCGACCTGTCTATTGTCGCTGGAGGATGCGGTGTGGATGCTCAGCTCAAGGCCGAGCAGGACGGAGGGTGGAGACGTGGATTCCAGGCTCAAGGCCTGGAATGACGGAGGGTGAGGGTTGCATTTGCGCCAAACTCGCCGTCGGCGCAGCGTACGAGGCCGGTTGCTGGTCGAAGGCGGCGCTATAACGGGTGGGATCACCGCCTGCGGTCCGAAACGTCAACGGCTCGTTTGGCGGCAACACCGCCAACCTCCGTCATTCCAGGCCTTGAGCCTGGAATCCATTCACCGCGCGTCCGCGCGGTGAATGAACCCATAAGGCCTTGAAGGGAGTCTCCCGCGCCCAAGGACTTGGGCGCACTGGATTCCTGTGACGAGCACAGGAATGAGGTGGAGTGTGGGGGAGCGCCGGCGAATCCTCACTGCTGCAGCATGCTGGCGAGCTTCCGACAGGCTTGTTCGTCATGTTGAAAGTATCATCTTCCGGCCGGTCGGCGTCCTCACCATCAGCGAAATTTCAAATAAGCATCAACGCTTCGCCTTTGACTGCGACCGTCGGCTGCAGCTATCAGCACGGCGAACTCTTTTCCGCTGAGCAGCCCCATGTCCCTCGACCGCTTCGCCCCCGCCGTCTTCGTCCTGCTCTGGTCCACGGGCTGGGTGGTGGCGAAATATGCGGCGCTGCATTCCGAGCCTTTCACCTTCCTTTCAATACGTTACTCGCTGTCGGCCTTGGCGTTCCTCGCCTTTTGCCTGGTGACCAAAGCGCAATGGCCGAAAAGCCGGTCGACCTGGCTTCGCGCCATCTATTCCGGATTCTTCCTGCACGGCTTCTATCTCGCCGGTCTGTGGTGGGCGATCGCCAATGGTGTGCCGGCCGGCATATCGGGGATCATCGCGGCGCTGCAGCCGTTGTTGACGGCGATGGCGGCTCCGTTTCTCGTCGGCGAGCGGTTGCAGCAGATGCAGAAGGTCGGCCTTGTCTTCGGCTTCATCGGCATTGCCATTGCCATTTCGCCGAAACTCCTCGATCCGGCAACTGCCGATCTGAAGCATGCCGCGCTGCCGCTGGCGATCAACCTCCTCGCCATGGGGGCCGTCACCTACGGCACGCTCTACCAGAAGAAGCACCTGCAATCCGGCGATCTCAGGTCGATCGCGACGCTGCAATATGTCGGGGCATTGATTCTCACCCTGCCGCTTTCGCTGATCTTCGAGCATCAACATTTCGATGGCACAACGCAGGCCTTTGCCGCGCTGATCTGGTCGGTCTTCGGACTGTCGATGGGCGGCGTCGGGCTGTTGCTTTATCTGATCCGCCGCGGTCAGGTCTCCCGCGCCGCCTCGCTGATCTACCTGATGCCGCCAGCCGTCGCTTTCGAAGCCTTCATCGCTTTCGGGGAACCGCTGACCGTGCCGTTGATTCTGGGCACAGTGATCGTGGTCGTCGGTGTCTATCTGACCAACCGCAAGGCTGTCGAACGCCGCAGGCCGGTGGAAGCCTAGAAGACAAAAAGGCCGGGTTGCCCCGGCCTTTGCACTTTTTAATCAACCGCTGATCAGGCGCGTTCGCGGCGCTGGCCGCCATTGCGGGAGCCAGAGCCGCCGCGGCGGTTGCCGCCATTGCCCTCGCGGCGCGGTTCGCCGCCCTGGGCCTGGTGCTGACCGCGATCTTCACCGTGCTTGCGGGCCGGGCGGCCGTGGGCATGGCGGCCGTTGCCGCGGTGATGACCGCTCGGCTCGCCATTGGCATGGGCGCCATGCGCGGGCCGCTGCGGCTTTGCCGAGGGGCGGAAGTCGGAGGTCGAGACCAGGTCGTTGTCGGGGCCGAGGTCCGGGGCCGCTTCGCCGCGGCGCTGGCCGCGGAAATTCTCGTTGCGGCCGGTCCGCTCGGGACGCGGGCGGCGTTCCTGGCGGCTGCCGCGATGCTCCGAGCGGTTGGCATCGCCACGGCCTTCGCCGCGACCCTCACCACGACCCTGGCCGCCACCGCGATTGCGGTTGTTGCCATTGCCGTTGCCGCGGCGGGGGCCGCTGCTGCCGATATTTGCCGGCGCCTCGCCGCTTGCGATTGCGATGTCGATGCCCATCAGGCGCTCGATATCGCGCAGCAGCTTGGCTTCGTCAGGGGCGCAGAAGGCAATGGCGATGCCGTCGCGGCCGGCGCGCGCGGTGCGGCCGATGCGATGAACGTAAGCGTCGGGCACTTCGGGCAGGTCATAGTTGTAGACGTGGCTGACGGCAGGAATGTCGATACCGCGGGCGGCAACGTCGGTGGCGATCAGCGTCTTGATGCTGCCGTCACGGAAGGCCTTCAGCGCCCGCTCGCGCTGGCCCTGGCTCTTGTTGCCATGGATCGAGGCGACGGAATAGCCGATATTGTCGAGATGCTTCATCAGCTTCTCGGCGCCGTGCTTGGTGCGCAGGAAGACGATGGCTCGGCCGTCGGGGTTTTCGGTCAGCGACTTGCGCAGCAGTTCGGTCTTGTCGTTCTTGCCGGCGACGAAATGCACATACTGCTCGACCTTGTCGGCAGCCTTGCCCGGAGGCGTGACTTCGACCTTGATGGGATCGACGAGATATTCGCCGGCGAGATCGGCGATCGCCTTCGGCATGGTGGCCGAAAACAGCATCGTCTGGCGCTTCTTCGGCACCAGCTTGGCGATCTTGCGCAGATCGTGCACGAAGCCGAGATCGAGCATCTGGTCGGCTTCATCGAGAACGAGATAACGTACCGTGGTCAGGGTGATGGCGCGGCGATTGACGAGATCGAGCAGGCGGCCCGGGGTAGCGACCAGGACATCGGTGCCCTTTTCCAGCTGCAGTTGCTGCTTGTTGATCGAGACGCCGCCGACGACGACATTGACGCGCAGATGCGACTTGCGGATGAATTTCTTCAGGTTTTCGGCGATCTGGTTCACCAGCTCGCGGGTCGGTGCCAGGATCAGCGTCCGCGTCGTGCGGTTGTCGGGGCGACGCTCGTCGGCAAGCAGCTTTTCGATAAGCGGCAGGCCGAAGGCGGCGGTCTTGCCGGTGCCGGTCTGGGCAAGACCGATCAGGTCTCGGCCCTGGAGGAGGAGGGGGATGGCCTGTTCCTGGATCGGCGTCGGCGTTTCGATGCCGAGCTGGAACAAGGTGGCGACGATCGGCTTGGAGACACCAAGCGATTCAAAATTAGTCAAGGCATAACCTTTCGGGGCGCCACAACGACTATGGCCGGAACGCACCATGCGATCCGGTTTCATTCTGGCGTCAAGAACCCCGCGTGAAGTGGGAACTTGTGAGTTGGAAAAAGCTTTCCAGCGCTTCTGGCCGCTAATGGGAGTGTCGGCCTCTATCGAAATGCGCTTTTGTCCCTTCTTCCTGCGTTTCGTATTTTTTAGCAGGGGCACGCTCACGCGGCGGCCGGAAGGGTGAAAGCTGAGCCGCATTTGGGCTAATTCGCGTGGAAAGTCAAGTGCAGCGCACAAAAAGCCTTAGCCCGGGTTGGGCGACGGCATTTTCAGGATGAAGCTTTCCGACGCGCTTTCAGCGCCGTTGACGAGGATGGCGATGCGGTGCTGCCCGGGATAATAGCGCCGTGTCGTGATCGGCCGCATGGCGTGGCGGCGCTCGATCGCCTGGCTCTGCCCGGGCGCAAGCATGATCGTCTTGCACTTGAAGACTTTCGGTGACAGCGAACCGTCAGCCTTCACATGGTGGATGGCGTAGTCGATCATCACCGATTGCGCGGCCTTACCGGCATTAGTCACCCGGATTGCGAAATCCAGCCCTTCACCGAACATTACCTCGCCGTTGATGAGGCGCAGTTCACATTCGAGCGACGCGGATGCGCTGAAGCCGAAATTGGCGAGCGCCTGAGCATGGCCCTTCTTCAGGAGCGTGCGCGAGGCATGTTTCAGCAGCCGGCGGCGTTCGGTGGAGGCCCCCTGGATATGGCCGGCTATGAAGGCGGCGACCAGATCCGGATGATCCTTGGCGATATCGTTCAGGCTATTGGCAACGGAGCGGCGCACATAATCTTCCGGATCGTCCATCAGCGCGGTCAGGATCGGCAGGATTGGCGCGGGATCCTTGACGAGCTGCGGCAGGCGCATGGCCCAGGGCAGACGCGGCCGCGTTCCCTCGCTAGCCAGCCGGCGCACATGCTGGTCGGGATCATCGACCCAGCCGGAGATGACCGCGAGCGCGCGCTGCTGGTCGCAATGGATGAAAGGACGGATACCGAATTCGGCGGTGAAATGCGGCGTCAGCGCCTTGAGGAGATCGAGGCCAAGCTCGAAATGATCGGGGCCGCGCGCAGCGATGAACTGGTTGACCGGCAGCAGCATCCAGCCTGTCAGCCCGTGTCTGCCTGATGCAGGCAGGCTTGCCTTCAGGATGGCGGCTGCTTCGATAAAATCGTCGGGAAGGGTGGCAAACAGCGCGTCGCGGATCAGCGTCGAACGTTCCATCAGCTCCAGCGAATCGAGCCCATCGGTCGCCAACCGCATGAAACGCTCCTCGTCGAAGGCCGGCGCATTGGCGGCGATGCGGTCTGCCATATCGCCGACCAGCGCCGCATGCAGCAGGTTCTTGAGTGGTTCCGGCATGCTGATCCTCTCGCGATCTTTCAGCGCAGCGGCGCTGTCGATTTCCTGGGAATGAGTGTCGGAGCCGAAATCCGGATGCGGTCGTCGACGGAACCGCCATCACCCGCAAGGAGATCAAGAGCATTTGCAGCGATCTGCTCGAACGGCACACGCAACGTGGTGAGCGGTGTGGGGAGATGGCTGACGATCGGGATGTCGTTGTAACCGACGATCGAAATATCCTGCGGTACGGAAAGGCCAAGTTTGGTCAACCCCGACAAGGCGCCGATGGCGGTATTGTCGTTGACGGCAAAAATAGCGGTCGGGCGTGGGCTGAGGTTCATCAGCGTCTCGACGGCTACGGCGCCGGACTCGATGCCGAATGTCGAGGGGATGATGCACGAGGGATCCACAGCCAGTCCCGCTTCTTTGAATGCTTGGCTGAAACCCTCCACGCGGCCTCGCGAACTGGAGGCATAGGACGGGCCGGCAATGACGCCGATCCTGCGATGGCCGAGGTCGAGCAGGTGGCGCGCGGCGAGGTAGCCGCCCAGCCTGTCATCGCCGACCGAGGAGAGGCTGTGGCCGTCGGTTCGCAGCGCCAGCACATAGGGAACACCGCGTCTCGCCAGCTCGTCAGGAAAGTCGTCGTCTTCCCGCGCCGTGGAAAGGATCAGTCCATCGACGCCGCGTCTCAGCAGAGACTCGGCGGCAAGCCGGTCGGCCTTCGGCTTGTCGTCGGTGGTGGCGACAATAGCGAAGCGGCCGGTACGGCCGCAGGCTTTCGCGAGCGCTTCGTAAAGCATGGCCATGACCGTATCCGTCAGCCTCGGCACGATCACGCCGACCGTCATGGTGTTGCCGCGTCTGAGGCTCGCTGCCGAAACGTCCCTGACATAGCCAAGCTCTTCAGCCACCTTGCGAACGCGCCGAGCGGTCTCGCTGTCGGAGCGGGGAAGCCGCTCGTCCAGGATGCGGGATACGGTGGATTTGGAAACGCCGGCTGCGGCAGCCACGTCAAGAATGGTGACGCGGCTTTGACCGGGGATTTCGTCCGCCTTTGCATTCATTAAAGCTTTTCCGTTCGAGTCGCGGTAGTCGGGCGCCGTTTGCGAACATGCACCAAAAAAAGAATTGACTCCAGAGAATTCGAGAACGATAGTGGGAACGTTCCCACTAACGATCCCGTCGCTAATCGTGAATGAGTAGCGATCGCAAAGGCGGAGATCAAGATGCAACCGATGGATCTGCGCGGGCTGAGCCCGGCGCCCGTTACCGCCTTCACTCGCGACGGCGAAGTCGATCACAAGGCCAACACAAAGATCGCCAAATGGCTGGTTTCGATGGAAGGCGTCAAAAGCCTCGTCATTCTAGGCCATGCCGGCGAAGGCACTTTCCTTACCGAGGAAGAGCGCCTTGCTCTTATCCGCACCTATGTCGAGGCGGTCGACGGCGCCGTGCCGATCATTGCCGGGATTACCGGTGAAGGTACCAGGGTTGCTGCCGAAGAGGCGAAAAAGTGCAAGGCCGCCGGCGCCACCGGTGCGCTGGTCTATCCCAACCATGGCTGGCTGCGCTTCGGCTTTCAGAAGGGCGCTCCCCAGGATCGCTACAAGGCGATCTGGCAGGAATCCGGCCTGCAGTGCATCCTGTTCCAATATCCTGACGCCACCAAGGCATCCTATGATCTCGAGACGCAGCTGGCGATCGCCACGCAGGAAGGCGTCGTCGCTACCAAGAACGGCGTGCGCAATATGAAGCGCTGGTACGTCGAGATTCCGGAACTGAAGAAGGCCAACCCCAATCTTCAGGTTCTGAGCTGCCACGACGAATGGCTGCTGCCGACCATGTTCGACGTCGACGGCCTGCTGGTCGGCTACGGCAATATCGCGCCGGAACTACTGATCGACTTGATCAAGGCGGGCAAGGCGCAGAACTATCCGGAGGCCCGGAAGATTTTCGAACGCCTTCTGCCGGTGACGCGGGCCGTCTATCACCGCGGCTCCCACATGGAAGGCACCGTGGCGCTCAAACTCGGCCTCGTGCATCGCGGTATGCTCGATCATGCGACGATCCGCGAGCCGCTGAAAGACCTTGGCGAAAAGGCCGAAGCGGAAATCTTTGCCGCCTTCGACGCCGCCGGCATCGGCCGCGTCGACCAGCTCCTGGCTGCCGAGTGATGCAGTCGACGCTCCTGCGCATGCCGCAGGAGCGTCATTCCGATGGGAGGCCGGTGGAAAGCAGCCTTTGCCGAAGATGGCATTTCCTTTTGAAGCCCATTGCACTGACAGGACAAGCTGACACGCAGCAATAAACATTGAACAGGAGCGCCCCTGGCCGGGAGAGTGGTAGCCACGGGGCGAGAAGGAGGAACCAATGAATATCATGAAGCCTATGCCGGCCGAGGCGGCGGATGCCGCTGATCAACAGGCCGAAATCAGCGCTCGCCTGGAGCGTCTTCCCATCACCCGCGAGGTCTTCTGGGCGCGCAATATCATCGGCGCAGCCACTTTTTTCGACGGCTATACAGTGATCGCCATTGCTTATGCCATGCCCGTGCTCGTGCGCGAGTGGGGGCTCAGCCCCTCACAGACCGGCATGATCCTGTCGATGGGCTATCTCGGCCAATTGATCGGCGCCGTCCTGTTCGGCTGGATCGCCGAAAAGATCGGCCGGCTGAAAGTTCTTCTGTTCACGATCCTGCTCTTCGTCAGCATGGATGTCGCCTGCCTGTTTGCCGCCGGCGCCGGCATGATGATGGCCTTCCGGTTCGTCCAGGGGATCGGCACGGGCGGTGAGGTGCCTGTCGCCAGCGCCTATATCAATGAGCTGATCGGATCGAAGGGGCGCGGCAAGTTCTTCCTTCTCTACGAGGTCATGTTCCTGCTCGGCCTGGTCGGCGCCGGGCTGATCGGCTACTTCATGGTGCCGGTCTACGGCTGGAAGGCGATGTTCGTCGTCGGCCTCGTTCCCGCGGTCCTGATGATCCCGTTGCGCTGGTTCCTGAAGGAGTCGCCGCGCTGGCTAGCCGCAAACGGTCGCTACGAAGAAGCCGACGCCATCGTCAGCCGTATGGAAGAGAGTGCTCGCGCAGCCGGCAAGGAGCTGCCTGAACCGAAGCGAGTCCAGGCGCCCGTCCGTCGCACATCCGACTGGCGGGAGCTCTTCCAGGGCATTTACCTGAAGCGGACGCTCTCCATCTGGGCCATGTGGTTTACTGCCTATACGGTCGCCAACGGCACGATTACATGGCTGCCGACGCTCTACCGGCAGGTCTTCAACCTTCCGCTGCAAACGAGCATCTTCTATGGATTCCTGACGTCGATCGGAGGCGTGATCGCCGCCGTCATCTGCGCGCTGCTCATCGACAAGGTGGGGCGCAAGCGCTGGTACACCGGCGCGCTGCTTCTGGCTCCGCTGCCGCTTCTGGTGCTCGCATGGCTCGGCGCAACCTCCGCCATTCAGGTTCTGGTGCTTGGCGGACTTGCCTATGCCATCGTCCAGACCGTCACTTTCTCGCTCTATCTCTATTCGGCGGAAATCTACCCGACGCGCCTCAGGGCGCTCGGAACAGGAACCGGCAGCGCCTGGCTTCGCCTTGGTTCGTCGACCGGCCCGATCATCGTCGGCACGCTGATGTCTTCCCTGGGCATCCAATATGTCTTCGCGAGTTTCGCAGCCATCCTGATTGTCGGGGCGATCGTCACGATGCTGTTTGCCGTAGAAACCAAGAGGCGCGTTCTGGAGGAGCTTTCTCCGTAACGAATACAACTCCGGTGCAAACGATCAATCTGGCGGGTGAAAGCCCGCCAGATCAGCTCGTCGTAACTAGCAAACCGGCGCCGCCGGGGATGTTAGACAGCTCCGGAATGCGGTTTTCTCTATTCGGGGCAAACCTTGACGCGATAGGGCTCGCCCCAGCGATCGTGCCGCCATTCGATATGGCAATAGTGCGGCCGGTAATAGGTCCGGTAGACGGGATAGGGACGATAAACAGGGTAAGCCGGATAAACGGGGTAGGCGGGGCGAGCGGCTTCCGACAGCAGAGCGCCGCCGACGACGCCGGCGGCAAGGCCGCCCCAGAAGGCATCGCGCGGACGGGCATCGGCGGTGGTGGCAGTGGCGAGCGAGGCGCCGGCAAAGGTCAGCGCAATCAGGCCCGTCGCCATGGTCTTATGAAGAACGGACATGTTAACTTCCTTATCTAGACTGGCTTCTATAAAGCCATGGCGAGACTCTGCCCTGATCGCGGCGGAGCGATGGCCGCGCAAGCGCTTGCCGCATTAAATTTTCGTCATGATTTCAACGGCTGCCGACGTGACAAGGCACTGATCGGACCTTGTCGGAGCGTCCCGATGGTACGTCCTTATGGTTTCCATTGAGCCCGGACTGCCGATCGCAGGTATTTCAGCCCACTTGAGCCGGCGTGTAAAATTCCACCGCGCAAATTTATGGTTAAAACCTTGTTAAACGCCTTGGCGTTATAGTTTTTCTCGTTGATATTTCATTCATTGCGGGAGCGACAATTTCTTGAAATCAGCCGGGGACATACTGGAATTGGCTTGCCGCCGGATCGCCGATCTGGACACCCCGGCCTATGTCAAGAACAGCGAGTTGCGCTATGTCGCGGTCAACGAGGCGTATGCGGAGTTCCTCGGCCGCGAGATTTCCGACTTCATCGGCAGGCGCAGCCGCGAACTCTTCGATCGCCCAGAGGAAGAGGATCGTGAGGACAAGGAACGTCGCGCGCTGGTATTCGGCACCGAGGAAAACGCCATCTGCTTCGACGCGGCGAGCCTCAATCATGAGCGCATCCAGATCGAAAGTTTCTCGCCGTCGCCAGAGCGGATCTATGTGCTCGGGATCTTCGAACCCCGCGAGCGCCGCGCCCACGGCAACAAGGGGATCGGCGGCAGTCCTCAGACTGTAAACGATTCCGGGATCGTAAGCGACCCTCGGTCAGCCGCCGATCTTGCCCAGGTGCGTGAGGCACTGGAAAAGCTCGATCATCCGATCGGCATCTTCGCCGCGGACGGCCGTCCGCTGGTTGTCAACGACGCCCATCGCGAGGGCGCACGTCCCGAGCCACCTGCCGGCGATTCGGCCTGGGGTGAAAGCGTCAGCGAACTCGATGCGCTGCGCACCGTGCTGGAAGATCTGCCGGTTGCCGTCTTCGTACGCGACGACAAGCATCGCCTGATCTATGCCAACAAATATTACGAGACCTTCAGCGGCCGCGCCCGCTCCGAGTATCTGGGAATGACCGAACACGAGATGTTCGGGCCCGAAGGTGCTGAGCCGATCTACCAGGAAAACCTGCTGGCGCTCAGGGATGGCATTTCGGTGGAGCTCGAGAGCGAGATGCCGAGCAAGGGCGGCCACGTCTATCCCGTCATCTCGCGCGTCAACCGCGTCATCACGGCGGATGGGCGCACCTATGTCGTCGGCTCCTTTTCCGACATCTCGCCGCTCAAGGAGCGCGAGAAGGCGCTGATCGCCTCGCGCAAACAGGAAGAAGTGCTGCATCGGGATATCGAGAGCATCCTACGTTCGCTGCCGATCGGCGTGCTGATCCTCGATAACGACCATCGGATTCTCTACGTCAACGACGAATTTTACAGCATCTGGGAGCTGCCGCGCGAGGATCGTTTCGACGGGCGCCCCTTCATCGATGTCATTCGCCGGAACTACGAGCTCGGGCGCTACGACGGAACACGGACGCCGGAAGAGCTCTATGCCTTTCGCAAGCACTTGTTCGAAGCCGAGGAGCCGGAGCCGATCGAGGTCGGCTGGGCGGGCGGCAAATCCGTCATTTTCGACAGCCGGCGCATTTCCAACGATCGCATCCTGCTGACCTATGCCGATATTTCGGCGGTGCGCGAGCGGGAGAAGGAAATTCACGAGACCCGCGCCGCGCTCGAGCGGGTCGGCGAAATGATGCGCGATGCGACGCACGCCATGTCGCAAGGGCTTGCCATCGTCCAGGACGGCATCATCAAGATGTCCAACGAGGCGATGGCCGATATCCTGCAGATCCCGCCCCATTACATCGCGGCCGGCCAGGGCTGGCTCGGCATGTTCGAATTCTGCGCGGCGCGCGGCGATTTTCATGATGCGGCGGCCGAAATCCTGGAGGGCTGGCGCGCCAATATCGCGGCAAGGCAACCGATCTCCACCGTCTTCCATGTCGCCGGCGAGCGCTGGGTGAATATGGATGCGACGGTCAGCACCGGGCAGCATTGGGTGGCGCTGTTTACCGATGTCACCGAGCTCAAGAGTCGTGAGAGCGAATTGCGTGAGCTGCTGTCGCGCGCCGAAGCCGCCGACCGCGCCAAATCCGAATTCCTCGCCAATATGAGCCATGAGATCCGCACGCCGATGAACGGCGTGCTCGGCATGGCGGAGCTGCTGGCCAAGACCAATCTCGATACGCGCCAGAAAACCTTCATCGATATCATCGTCAAGTCGGGCAATGCGCTGCTGACGATCATCAACGACATTCTCGATTTCTCGAAGATCGATGCCGGACAGATGACGCTGCGCAAGGCGGCTTTCGATCTCACCGAAGCGGTAGAGGATGTGGCGACGCTTCTCTCCTCGCATGCCGCCGAAAAGAACATCGAACTGCTGGTGCGGGCCGCACCCGATCTGCCCGCCGCCGTGATCGGCGATGCCGGCCGCTTCCGCCAGATCGTCACCAATCTCGTCGGCAATGCCGTCAAGTTCACCGAGCGCGGCCATGTCTTCGTCGATGTCGGCTTCGAAGCGGCAGCCGGTGGCGAGATCATGGCGAGCATCCGCATCGAGGATACCGGTATCGGCATCCCGGCCGAAAAGCTCGAAACGGTCTTCGACAAGTTCTCGCAGGTCGACGCCTCCTCGACCCGCCGGCATGAGGGAACGGGGCTCGGGCTTGCGATCACTGCCGGGCTCGTCGATCTCTTCGGCGGATATATCAATGTCGATAGCGAATGGGGCAAGGGCTCGGTCTTCACCGTCAACCTGCCCTTCGCGGTGGCGGCCGCCCGCCTGGAACCGAAGCCTCTGCCGATCAACGTGCAGGGTGCGCGTATCCTCGTCGTCGACGACAATGAGGTGAACCGGCGCATCCTCACCGAGCAGCTGTCGCTCTGGGGCTTCGACGGCGTCGCTGCCGAGGGCGGCGGCACCGGCCTTGCGATCCTGGAGGCGGCGGCCGATCTCGGCGTCACCGTCGATGCCGTCATCCTCGACTATCACATGCCCGGCATGAACGGCGCCGATGTCGCCCGCCGGCTGCGCGCCGATCCCCGCTTCGCCGAGCTGCCGATCATCTTCCTGACGTCGATGGATATTTCGGGCACGGAAAAGGAATTCGCAGCGCTGAACGGCCAGGCGCATCTGATGAAGCCGGCACGCGCCAACGTGCTGCGCAACACCGTCGTCGAGGTGGTTCGCGCCCGGCGTGTGAAGCAGGCTTCGCAGGCCGAAATCACCGGGTTGCAGGCCGAACCGGCCCCGTCGGCACCTGTGCCTGCGCCGCAGCAGCGCGTGGCTGCATTCGTCGACGTGCTCGTCGCCGAAGACAACGAGGTCAACCAGATCGTCTTCACCCAGATCCTGCAGGGAACGGGGCTTTCCTTCCTTGTCGTCAATAACGGGCAGGAGGCAGTTGCTGCCTGGGAAAGCCACGTGCCGCGCATCATCATGATGGATGTCTCGATGCCCGTCATGAACGGCCATGAGGCGACCCGGACGATCCGCGAAAGGGAAAAGGGGCAGGGGCACCGGGTACCGATCATCGGCGTCACCGCCCATGCGCTGGAAAGCGACCGGGAACTCTGCCTCGACGCCGGCATGGACGATTATATGTCGAAGCCGATCAGCCCCGAACTGCTGGAAGAGAAGATTCGGCAATGGCTCGACAAGGACGACCAGCAGCCGGGACGTACGAGCTACTGATTTAGGGGGCAGCAGAATAATTACGAACGGACGCCGTATTTGGCCGCAAGACGCGAGGCAATATCGCCGATGGGCTTGATGCGGCCTGCATCCGCGTCGGCAATCCCTTGATCGATTGCAAGATCGAGCGCCTCCAGCCGCTTCTCCTGACCCGGATCCACGTCTTGGTCGACATAGTTTCCAACTTGCTGCTCAAGGCTTACGCTGTTTGCCATAATCGTTCCTCCGTTGGAAACTGTTGCGCAAAGCATTGACCTTCGCAATACCAGTTCATGTGGCCGGTACCCTACCTGACGGGCGCCTTCACACCGCAGAGCATTTCGCGCTTACCGGCGAAGCCTTTGCGGCGTTCCACGGCAAGGCCGGCGGCGATGAGATTGCGGCGCACGAAGCCGGCCGCGGCATAGGTCGCGAAGGTGCCGCCGGCGACGGTCTTTTCGTTGACCTCACGCATCAGCTCCTCCGACCACATGTCGCCGTTGCGCGACGGGGCGAAGCCGTCGAGATACCAGGCGTCGAAGCCCGGCTTCGCCGCCATGACGCCATCGAGGGCCGGGCCGCAGACGACGCTGAGCCGCGTCTGGTCGTCAAGGTCGAGCGAAACTGTCCCATCGGCCATCTGCGGCCAGGCCGCCGTCAGCGCTTCGCGCTCAGTATCGATCTCCGGCCAGTGCGACAGCGCTCGGCAGATCTCGTCGCCGCGCATCGGATGGAGTTCGAAGGAGATGAAATGCAGATGCTGGCCGGCTGCGCGATGCTGCTTCCATTGCCGCCAGGTCTCGGCGAAGTTCAGGCCGGTGCCGAAGCCGAGTTCGCCGATCACGAATGTCTGCCCCCCGTTCCATCGCTCCGGCAGGCCGTTGCCGGCGAGGAAGACATGGCCGCATTCCAGCCGGCCATCCGTCTGGCAATAAAAATGATCGCCAAAGGCGGTGGAATAGGGCATATCGCCGTCGCGCCATTCGAGCGGCTGCGGCGCGCCCGCGCCAATCTGATCAGGGTTCACGTCTGTCATGGGAAAAGCCGATAGTCCTCAGCCGGTCTCAGGTCAATCATCCTGCGAATTGCTGATCGTCGGCGGCGGCATCATGGGCCTTTGGGCGGCCGTCCATGCCGAGCGTCGCGGCATCGGCACGGTCATTGCCGACGCCGGCAGATTGGGCGGAGGCGCGAGCGGCGGCCTGCTTGGCGCGCTGATGCCGCATATGCCGGACCGATGGTCCGAGAAGAAGCAGTTCCAGTTCGATGCGCTGGTCTCGCTTGAAGCCGAGATTGCAGCGCTGGAAGCCGAGACCGGGCTCTCGGCCGGTTACATCAGGTCGGGACGGCTGATTCCGTTGCCGAAGCCGCATCTTAACAAGATAGCACAGGGGCATTGCGAGGACGCCGAGCGCCATTGGCAGGCCGGTGCACGCCGCTTTCATTGGCATGTGCTCGACAGTCCGCCGGTCAGCGGCTGGGTCGAGGACTCTGCGGGCGGGAGCGGCTTCGTGCACGATACGCTCGCCGGCCGCGTCGCACCCCGCTTGCTGATCGCGGCGCTCGCCGCTTTCCTGCGGCGGGCAAAACATGTGCACATCCTCGAACATGCAACGGTTGCCGGCCTCGATCCCGATAGCGGCACGGCCGCGATCGGCGGCGAAAGCGTCGTTTTCGATCGCTGCATGCTGGCTGCCGGCCACCAGTCTTTCCCGTTGCTCGATGCGCTGACACCAGGGCTGAAACAGCCGCTCGGCCAACCGGTGAAGGGACAGGCGGCGCTGCTGAAAGCCGATATCGATCCGGCCTTGCCGACGATCTTCCTCGACGGGCTTTACATCGTCGCGCATGAGGGCGGATATGCGGCGATCGGCAGCACCAGCGAGAACCGTTTCGATGACCCCGCGTCGACCGACGCTCAGCTCGATGGGCTGATCGAGATGGCGCGGGGCATTGCCCCGGCGCTTCGCAATGCGCCGGTTGTCGAACGCTGGGCCGGGCTTCGGCCGAAAGCGATCGACCGCGATCCAATGATCGGTCGCCATCCCGACCATCCCAGTCTGATCGCGTTGACCGGCGGTTTCAAGGTCAGCTTCGGCCTAGCGCACCGGCTGGCGGAAGCGGCGGTTTGTATCGCAGGCGATACAGATTGCGGTTTTTTGCTGCCGGAAAGCTTTGCGATTTCAAGCCATATCGCTGTGGCTTCACGTTAAACGCGAATTGGATACAGCTGCGTTTCGTTATTCTGTCATGCAAATCACCTATCTGCTTGCGCATCGGCAGCGCCCAATTTCATCGGCGCTCACTTCCTTGATGGAGGAAATTGCATGCGCTATGCCATTTGCTTCACGCCTCCGGCGAGCGACCCGCTGTCGCTCGTAGCCGCCAATTGGCTTGGTCGAAACGTATATTCGGGCGATATGCTGGAGCCTCCGGCCGTCCGCGGCCTCGGCATTCACGAGATCGCCTTTCATACCGCGGTGCCGCGGCGTTATGGTTTCCACGGCGTTCTGAAAGCGCCGTTCCATCTGTCCGCAGATATGTCCGAATCGCAACTCCTGCGCGATCTCATGCGTTTTGCCGGGACATTCGCTCCCTTCCAGATTTCACGTCTGGAAATTGCCCGGCTCGGCAGTTTCTATAGCCTGATGCCGAGCGCTCCTTGTCAGCAGATCCAGTATCTGGCTTCGGCAATCGTCCAGGAGTTCGATCGCTACCGCGCGCCGCTGAGCGAAGCCGACATCGAGCGCAGCGATCCGGATGGATTATCGGCGGCGCAGTTCGCCAATCTGCATCGTTGGGGCAATCCTTATGTCATGGACGAGTTCCGCTTCCATATGCCGGTGACAGGCTCGATCAACGCGATCGACATGCCCCGCATCGAAGCGGCGCTGCGAACGATCTTCGAGCCCGCCCTGAAGGAGCCGGTGATGGTTTCGAACGTGGCATTGATGATCGAAGAGGGCACTGGCGGTCCCTTCCGCGTCCACTCGCTGCACCCCATGGGCAAGGTCAGTGCGCGCAGGATCGCCTGACGATGCTTCAATCTAAGTGATTGTGGAGAAAAGATAAATTCTGCCGCGCAGTTTCCGTCTCGACATTCCGGCTGCGGATGATACCGTTCCCCGTCCTTTCAGAAGGTGATTTGATGGTATCCGAGACTTATCCGCGCAATCTCGTCGGTTATGGGCGCCAGACGCCCGACCCGAAGTGGCCCGAAGAGGCATGCGTCGCCGTGCAGTTTGTCATCAATTACGAGGAGGGCGGCGAGAGCTCGATTCTCGACGGCGATCCCGCGTCCGAAAACCTGCTGTCGGAGATCGTCGGCGCGGCTGCCTGGCCGGGACAGCGTAATCTCAACATGGAATCGATCTACGAATATGGCTCGCGGGCCGGCTTCTGGCGGCTCTGGCGGATGTTTACCGATCTCAAGGTGCAGGCGACCGTCTACGGCGTGACGCTGGCGATGGCCCGCAACCCGGAAGCCGTCGCGGCGATGAAGGAGGCCGGCTGGGAGATTGCCAGCCACGGCTATCGCTGGCTGGAATACAAGGATTTCCCCGAGGATCTCGAGCGCAAGCATATTCTCGAAGCCGTGCGTCTGCACACCGAACTGACCGGCGAGCGGCCCTACGGCATGTATCAGGGCAAGCCCTCCGACAATACGCTTCGGCTGGTGCAGGAGGAGGGCGGTTTCCTCTATTCCTCTGATTCCTATGCCGACGACCTGCCGTACTGGGTTAAGGGCGTCGACGGCAAACCTTTCCTGATCGTTCCCTATACGCTTGAAACCAACGACATGCGTTTTGCCACGCCGCAGGGTTTCAACGCCGGCGATCAGTTCTTCACCTATCTGAAGGATGCCTTCGACACGCTTTACGAGGAAGGCAAGGCGGGCAGCCCGAAGATGATGTCGGTCGGCCTGCATTGCCGCCTCGTCGGACGACCCGGTCGGGCGGCGGCGCTGAAGCGCTTCATCGAATATGTGCTGAAGCACGACAAGGTCTGGATTCCGCGCCGCATCGAGATTGCCGAACATTGGCACAAGCACCATCAGCCGGACGCGCTCTGATGCTGTCGCGCGACGATTTCGTTTCCCGCTTCGGCGGCGTCTTCGAGCATTCGCCTTTCATCGCCGAGCGTGCTTATGACAACGGCAGCGTGGTAGAGCCGCTGACGGCATCAGGTGTGCATGCGGCGCTTGCCGCCGTCTTCCGCGCTGCAAGCAAGGAAGAGCGTCTCGGCGTGCTCCGAGCCCATCCGGATCTCGCCGGGCGCCTGGCGGTCGCAGGCGAACTCACCGAGGACAGCCGCAAGGAGCAGTCGGGAGCCGGTCTCGACCGGCTGAGCCCGGCCGAGCATGCCCGCTTCAGCGAACTCAATGCGGCCTATGTCGAAAAATTCGGTTTTCCCTTCATCATCGCCGTCAAAGGGCTCGGCAAGGACGACATCCTTTCGGCCTTCGAGACCCGGATCGGCAATGGCCCGGATGAAGAATTCGCGACCGCAACGGCGCAGGTCGAACGGATCGCACTGCTGCGCCTGACATCGATGTTGCCGGAGGGTGAATGAGCGAGCCGCGTGCTATCGACTATCTCAATGAAATGCAGAAGGCGGCCGCCGAAGCATTGTATTTTGTCGGCGGAATGGATGAGGCGGCCTTCGCCGAGGACAATCTCACTTTCAAGGCCGTTGCCTTCTGCCACTTCACCATCGGCGCGGCTGCATCCCGCCTGCTTGTAGCCCATCCGGAATTTGCCACCGAGCATCCCACTTTGCCGTGGACGAAAATCTGCGGCACCGGCAACCGTATCCTCGAAGACGTCTTCGCCCTCGATCCCTCCGACATCTGGGAGGCAACCTATCGCACGCTGCCGGAACTTCTTGTCGAGATCGATGCCATTCGTCACTGGCATGCCGAAGGCGAGTGAAGCCGTTGCCCGAATTTCTCGACATCCGTCCATTGACCAGATCGACCTTCGCCCCGTTCGGCGAGGTGATCGAAGCCGATCCAGCCTCGATGCGGCTCATCAATGGCGGCACGACCGAGCGTTTTCATGCGCTGGCCGCAGCCGAGGCGGCGGGCGAGGGCGCGCGCGTCATCATAAATCTGTTTCGCGGCCAGCCGCGCAGCTTTCCCTATGATGTCGATATGATGGAGCGTCATCCTTTCGGCAGCCAGAGCTTCTCGCCGCTTTCCGGCCGGCCCTTCCTCGTCGTCGTTTCAGAGGATGAAGGCGGGCGCCCCGGCCGGCCGCAGGTCTTTCGCGCGCGCGGGGACCAGGGGGTGAATTACCGCCGCAATGTCTGGCATCATCCGCTGATGGCGCTTGGCCAGCCCTCCGATTTCCTGGTCGTCGATCGCGACGGACCAGGCAACAATCTGGAAGAATTCTTCTTCGAAACCCCCTTTGTCATCAAAGAGCCAGCCCCATGACCGGACTGACCACGCATGTTCTCGACACCGCCCTCGGCAAGCCGGCAGCAGGCCTCAGGATCGACCTTTTCCAGCTCGAGGGCGAGATCCGCAGGCATTTGAAGACGGTCAAGACCAATGCCGACGGCCGGGTCGACGGCGGGCCGATGCTATCAGGCGAACATTTCCGCGTGGGGATTTATGAGCTGGTCTTCCACGCCGGCGATTATCTCAGGGCCTGCGGCACGGCCCTTCCGCATCCTGCCTTCCTCGATCTGGTGCCGATCCGTTTCGGCATTGCCGACGTCACGGCGCATTACCATGTGCCGCTGCTGATCTCGCCCTATGGTTATTCCACCTATCGAGGCAGCTAGATGAGATTTGCCGCGATCGCCGATATCCACGGCAACCATCTGGCGCTCGAGGCGGTGCTTGCGGATATTCGCGCCGAAGGCATCGAGGAGGTCGTCAATCTCGGCGATGTCTTCAGCGGGCCGCTGGAGGCCGGCCGGACGGCGGATCTGCTGATGCCGCTCGACCTGACGTCGGTGCGCGGCAACCACGACCGCTATCTCATTGAGCAGGATCCGGCTTCCATGCATGCCTCGGATGCCGCCGCCTATCGGCAGTTGTCGCCACCCCAGCTCGACTGGCTGCGCAGCCTGCCATTCGATGCCGTCTATCGCGGCGAGGCGTATCTCTGCCATGCAACGCCGAAAGACGACAACTTCTACTGGCTGGAGTCAGTCTCGCCGGACGGTATCGTTTTCCCAAAGCCGATCGAAGCGATCGAGGCGTTGGCTGAGGGCATAGACCTGCCGCTGATCCTTTGCGGGCACACGCACATTCCTCGCGCCGTCCGTCTCTCCGACGGCCGGCTGATCGTCAACCCCGGCAGCGTCGGCTGCCCTGCCTATGACGACGATCAGCCCTGCTACCACAGGGTCGAAGCCGGCCATCCGCTGGCCGGTTATGCGATTCTGGAAAAGACGCCTGCGGGATGGACCTGGCAGTTCCGCAACGTCGCCTATGACAATCTTGCGATGTCGAGACTGGCGGCTCAAAACCGCCGGCCAGACTGGGCGAGTGCGCTGGCGACCGGCTGGCTGCGGTAGCCGGCCGCCTTCGCGCGCGATAGCGGATTACTCCTTCGGAGGTGCAGCGGCGATAGCCGCCTGCGCGGGGGCGCCGGGTGCGGCCGGAACGACGTGTGGGGCCGCGGGCTTGGCGCTGTCGAGATTGCCAAGCAGGGATGAGATCGCATTATCGCCTTCGAAGCCCGCCTCCTTCAACAGCTTGTCGAGGATCGGCTTGTTGGCCTGGTAGGCGAGCAACTGACCCGCCAGGCCGTCACCCATGCCGATACCGCTGTCGCCGTTCGCGCCGCCGCGGCCGAGCATGCCGCCGGTGTCGAAGATCCTGATGTCGGAGATCTTCTCGATCGGCTTGACCGCCTCGGCCAGCGCTTCGGGAATGATGCGGATGCGCTCGCGGGTGATTTCGAACTCGATGATGGTCTGGCTGAGCTTGTTGCGGGCCTCGTTGAGCAAGGCCTCGCTTTCGGCCTGAGCCCGGCCGGTTTCGAGAATGCCCTTGGCCTTGATGATCGCCGCGTCCGCTTCTGCGGTCGCGAGCGTCTTGATGGCTTCCGCCTGGTCGATCGCGGCCTGCTTCTCGGCCTCGGCGCCGACGGTCACGGCGGTCGCTTCGGTTTCGGCTTTCTTGCGTGCGTCGATCACGGCAATCTGCTTTTCGCGCTCGGCGATCTCGATTGCCTTGGCGGTACCGACCTTTTCCTCTGCAGCGATCGCGGTGGCGCGGGCCGTTTCGGCCGCCGCCTTCGCCTCGGATTCTTCCCGGCTCTTGTTGGCAACGGCGATGGCGCTCTCCTGGGCGACGATCTGAAGGTCGCGCTTGGCTTCGGTATCGCGCTGCTGGACGGCGCGGGCCGCATCGATGTTCGCGCTTTCGCGCGCCTGCTTGGCGGCTGCCTCGCGTTCGGCGATCGCCTGTTCGGAGGCGATACGGGCTTCCTCTTCGGCGCGTTTTGCCGCCTGCTCCTGCTGGGCGGTTTCGGCGCGCGTCGCGGCGGATTTGTTGGCGATGTCGCGTTCCTGGCTGAGTTCGGCCTCGCGTTTCGTCCGTTCGATGGCGAGCGACTGCTGGCGAGCCTCGAGGTCCTTCTGGGCAATGGCGACTTCGGTGTCGCGGACGATCTCGTTGCGCTCCTTCTTGCGGCTCTCGGTGATGCGCGTCAGTGCCGCCAGACCCTGCGCGTCGAAGAAGTTGTTGGCGTTGAAATGCTTGATATCGGTCTGGTCGAGGCGGGTCAGCGACACGGATTCGAGCTCGAGACCGTTCGACTGGAGATCGGCGCCGACGGCTTCCTGCACCGCCTTGACGAAATCCATGCGCTGCTCCTGCAACGCGTCGAGGTTCATTGTCGCCGCCACCGAGCGCAGGCCGTCGACGAATTTAGCTTCGATCAGGATGCGCAGCGCCTCGGCATCGTTGGTGCGGCTGCCGAGCGTCTGCGCGGCAAGCGCGATCGAGGAGCCGTCGGGTTTCACGCGCACATAGAATTCAGCGCCGATATCGACGCGCATGCGGTCCTTGGTGATCAGCGCATCACCTTCGCCGCGGCGGACTTCGAGGCGCAGCGTCTTCAGGTTCACCCTGGCAATCGAGTGGAAGATCGGCAGGACGACGGAGCCGCCGTCGAGCACGACTTTCTGACCGCCGAGACCGGTGCGGACATAGGCCTCGTCACGGCTGGAGCGCGTGTAGAGAGAGGCGAGGACAAAGCCGATGCCGAAGATCAGAACGATGCTAATGCCGGCCGGTAGAAGAATGTCGTACATCATGGCTGCTCCCTGAAAGATTGATTGTCCGCTCCGGCCGGATCGGCGAGTGCGGGAATGGCGATAAACACATCAGCCTTGCGATCGACGAGGAGAACGTGCGTGCCGATCTTCAGCGGGTCCTGGCCCTTGGCAGCCTTGGCTCTCAGAACATGCCAGTTCCCGTGTTGGTCCTTGATCCGGATGCGACCGGGCAGTCCCTGATCGAGCGGGCCGAGCGACACTTCTCCGGTGCGGCCGATGAGCGTATCGAGATCGACGGCATAAGTCTCGTCGTGCGGGACGATCCGCGCCACCGTCCGGCTCGATGCCCTGATCATGGGGAAGGTGACCGCCAAGGCGGGAACGACGGCGACAGTAGCGGGCAACGGGGCCCAGAAAGCGCCGGCGACCGCCTGTACCGCAAAGCCGGCAATGGCGAAGAAGCCGAGCGCCATCATCAGGAGAATAAGCAGGGGAACGCCGCCGACATTAAGCCAGGAGAGGTAGCCGGCAATGCCGTCATGGCCGTGGAGATCCGGTTTTCCGAGAAGCTCCGTGATCGAAAAACCCATGACGGTCGCGAGCATCTCGATCACGGTCAGGCCGGCAAGCACGGCGGCGGCGATCGCAAAAGGAAGGCATTCAGGAGCGAGAAAAAGTCCCATCTGATTTACCGGTTATCCGCCTTGAAACGCGCAAGGCGGGCTTCGATCGCCTGCTCGCGGTGCAATCGGTCGAGTTCGTCCAGTTCGGAACTATGGGCGTTTTCGGCTGATGGAACGCCGGTCAGACGTGAGACCGCCGCGGCGGCGCGGGCGGCATCCGCGCCCGGCGTCGGTCTGTTGTGGCCGGCGAGAGCCTCTTCGGGGTGCCTGGCGATGCTGCGCTTGAAATCGGCCAGGCGAGCGTCGGCCTCGCGGCGCGTGGCGAGCACCGCCTGCAAGGCTTTCTGGCCCTCGTCCACCTGCTCGCTCGCATCGGCCAGCGCCTTGTCGAGCGCGGCGATCTGGGATTCGAGATCGATCTGACGGGCGACGCCGGCCTTTGCCAGATCGTCGCGCCCGGAGGAGACCGCGAGGCGGATCTTCTCATCGAGCGCATTCATGTCTTCGACGATTTCGTCCTTGCGGCTCTGGATGCGGTATTCCTCGGCGCGTGCCTTGCCGAGGTCGGTGCGGGCTTCCTCCGCAGCCGCATCGATCTCGCGGATCGCCTGTTCGATCACCGCGATCTTGTTGACGCCTTCCGCTTTATCGATCGCTGCGTTCGCGATACCCGCGATCAGGCGACCCATGCGTGAAAGAATGCCTTCATTCGTCATGTTTTCCTCCATCCGAGCGGAATTCGGCGTGACGCCGATGTTAATCTCGTAGCGATCATGGTTCGCTACAAGGTATGCGGGAAAAATACTCTCCCATCCCCTGGAGTAACCGGCAACATCGAAGGGCACGGCAAGGCGTCCGTGCACCGTGGCGATGGTCAGGTCCGAGGGGCCTTTGATGGCGAAGAGCTTGTCGTCGAGCGGCAGCTGCAGCGGTTCCGGGATGACGCCCCTGTTGGCGGCGAAATCACGAAGGCCGAGCGTCACCAGCCGGGCTGGCAGGCCCGTCTGCTCGCGAACGGTTTCATAGGCGAGATCATGCAGGACGACGAGATTGGCGCCCGCTTTGTCGTCGATGAGATCGGTCAGGATGTCGTTCATCCTGCGATAGGCGACAATGGTGTCGTCGAGCGCCTGCCGGGCCTGATCGTCAGGCGCCAGCATGTAGCGCAAAAGTGAGGGATGCGATGTTTTGCTCGTGGATGCCATGGACAAAAACATAAAGCACCGCTTTTGTGCTTTCAATAGGGGGCCAGAAAAATACAACCTTTATTTAAGGTGCGGTTAACAGGCGGGAGGGACCAGAAGATGTGCTTGCCAAGCAACTCGCAAGAGGGCTGCGTTCGACGCAGTTCCCGCATAGCGTTGTCAGAGGAAACAGGCGGCAGATCGGCTCCGCTTCCTATCGGGCGGCGGTGCGCGCCTCGCGAATACCGGCGCTGATACGGTTGATGATGGTCCATACGAGAAGCAGAGCCACCACCGCCCAAGGCCACATAGTCCATGCTGCAAACGTGCCACCAACGGCGACAAAGATTCCGAGCGCGCCGAAAAGCACCGCACGGTCGCTCTTGCCCAGTGGCCCGTCGTAACGCCGGCTGGCGCCGGCGGTTTGACCCAATACGCCGGCAAATTCCGTCAGCACCGAGAGGAAAATCACCGCCATGACCGGCATCGCGCCGTTCGGATCGATCAGCGCAAACGGCAAATACAGGGCAGTATCCGACACGACATCGCCGATCTCGTTGAGATAGGCGCCCAAAATGCTCTTTTGCCCATGTTCGCGCGCGAGCATGCCGTCAATAGCATTGAGGCCCATGCGCAGGAGAAACCAGACGGGCACCAGCAGGAACAGCTGCGGAAGCGGAACAACGCTCAGAAAAAAACCAAGTGCAACCGAGACGGCGGCGGCAACTGAAGTCACCTGATTAGCCGTGACGCCTCGCGCCGCCATCGCGCGCACCAGAGGACGAAGGATATTCTGGAACCGGGACTTCAATTGATAAACAGACATGCTACCTCGGTGGAGTTTCGTGGCATCAGAAAATCAATCCCGGCCCCGGCAGTGCAGAACGTCGTCCTTGTGGGGAAGCGGATACTTCATATCGGCTCGCGTATAGGGCTTACATTTGCGACTAGACTTTTGCAATGAATGCAAATCATTGTTCCGCCAGTAGTTGCAACCCATCAAGCGATCAGAATTGGAGTAGACCGTGCTGCAAGCTGCCGACAGTTGGCAACCGTCCTTGACGGCCAGGCCGATGCGTGAATCCGAATTCGTGTCGCACGATGGCACGCGACTGTTTTATCGGACGTGGCCTGCGACCGGCGCTGCGCCGAAGGGCGCAATCATTCTTCTCCATCGCGGCCACGAGCATAGCGGCCGGGTCGCGCATCTCGCCACCGAGCTCGGTCTCGATGATTTTGCCTTCTACGCCTGGGACGCACGCGGCCACGGGCGTTCACCGGGAGAACGCGGCTATTCGCCATCCTTCGCTGCGTCGGTGCGTGATCTCGATTGCTTCGTCCGCCATGTCAGCGAGACAAGCGGGACTGCCGTTACAGACATTGCCGTCATTGCGCAGAGTGTCGGCGCGGTCCTCGCCACCACCTGGGTGCACGACTATGCGCCGCTGATCCGTGCGCTCGTGCTCGCCTCACCGGCCTTCAGCGTCAAGCTCTATGTGCCTTTCGCCAGGCAAGGCATTGCGCTCTGGGAAAAGCTCAAGGGGACGTTCTTCGTCAATTCCTACGTCAAGGCCAGGTTTCTGACCCACGATCCCGAGCGCATCGCCTCCTTTGAAGCCGACCCGTTGATTACCCGGCCGATTGCCTCCAACATTCTGTTGCAGCTTTATGAAGCGGCAGCCCGCGTCGTCGACGACGCCCGCGCCATCACCGTTCCGACCCAGCTGCTGATCTCCGGCAGTGACTGGGTGGTGCGACACGCGCCGCAGCACCGGTTCTACGAAAATCTCGGCAGCCGCATCAAGGAGCGGCATGTGCTTCCTGGTTTCTACCATGACACACTCGGTGAGAAGGATCGCGCGATTGCGCTCGCCGAGGTCCGCCGTTTTATCGATGCGCGGTTTTCCGAGCCCCGGGCGCCTGCCGACCTTACTACCGCTCATATCCAGAGTTATACCAAGGATGAGGCTGACCGGCTCGCGAGCCCTCTCGACGCCACGTCCCCACGCGGCATCTACTGGGCGCTCAGCCGTCTCAACATCAGGCTCGGTGCGCTGGTGTCGGACGGCATAAAGGCGGGAGTCAAGACCGGTTTCGATTCCGGCTCGACGCTCGATTATGTCTATGAGAACCAGCCGCGGGGGCTCGGTCCCGGCGGGCGGTTGATCGACAAGGTGTTTCTCGAGGCGATCGGCTGGCGCGGCATCAGGCAGCGCAAGCTGCATTTGCAGGAGCTGATCGAGGACGGGCTGCAGCGCCTGAAAGCAGCCGGTCGCAGCACCCATATGCTCGACATAGCTGCCGGCCACGGTCGTTATGTCCTTGATGCGATCGAGGCGGCTGCCGTGCGTCCCGATAGTGTGCGATTGCAAGATTATTCCCCCATCAACGTCGACGCCGGCCGCACCAGCATTGCGGCGCGCGGCCTGGGTGATTTCGTCAGCTTTCGCCAGCAGGATGCCTTTGACGGCGAGGGGCTCGCTGCAATCACGCCGGCTCCGGATCTCGCAGTCGTCTCCGGCCTTTACGAGCTTTTCTCCGACAATGCGATGGTTGCCGCTTCGCTGGGCGGGATCGCCCGCGCGATGCAGCCCGGTGGTCTGCTCGTCTACACCAACCAGCCATGGCATCCTCAACTGGAGATGATCGCTCGCGCCCTGACCTCCCACCGTGGCGGCCAGGCCTGGGTGATGCGGCGGCGGACGCAAGAAGAAATGGACCAGCTGGTCGCCGCGGCCGGTTTCCGCAAGATCGAACAGCGGATCGACCAGTGGGGCATTTTCACCGTCTCGCTGGCGGAGAGAATTTGAGGGCAACGCCGTTGGGGCAGGCACGTTCTACTCTTTCCCAGGCAGCGCCGGTCCTGAAGCGGGCGGGGCTCTGGCTCGTCTTCCTGGCGCCGTTCTTCTATCTAACCTATGGCGGCGCCAACTGGCTGGCATCGCAACGCGCTCATGTGCCAAACATCGCCTTCGCATGGGAAAGCGCCATTCCGTTCCTGGCATGGACGATCATTCCATACTGGTCGATCAACCTGTTCTACGCACTCTGCCTGTTCATCAATAAGACGCCGCGCGATGTGGATGTGCTCGCGAGGCGCTATCTGACGATCCAGATAATAGCGGTCGCCTGTTTTATCGCCTTTCCACTCGAAGCAACCTTCGTACGTCCGGCCACGAGCGGCCTGCCCGGTTTCATGTTCGCCGTCCTCGGTGGGTTCGATAAACCGTTCAACCAGGCGCCGTCGCTGCATGTCGCGCTGCTGGTGGTGATCTGGGACCATCTGCGTGGCCGGCTGCCGCGCCGGGCGCGGCTTCTCTGGCACGTCTGGTGCTTCCTGATCGGCGCCTCCGTGCTGACGACCTGGCAGCATCACGTCATGGACATACCGACCGGCATGCTGCTCGGCCTGTTTGCCGCCTGGCTTTTTCCGCGCGATGCGGATTCCCCTCTTGCGAATTTCAGTTGGAGCGGCGATCCGAAGTCGCGCCGTCTTGGCATCTGCTATCTCTGCGGTGCCGCCGCATTTCTCGGCCTTGCAGCGCTCTGTACTCCTCTATCGCCCGCGGCACTTCTGTTGCTCTGGCCCGCCGTTGCGCTGGCGATCGTCGCCGTCGGATATTTCGGCGCCGGCCCGCAGATATTCCTGAAACGTGCCGATGGCCGGGCCGCGCTTGCCAGCCGATGGCTGCTGGCACCCTATCGGCTCGCCGCCATCATCAACGTTTGGCTCTGGACACGCAAAATGCCGGCATCGGTGGTGATTGCTGATGGCGTTCATCTCGGTCGTTTTCCGCGTCGCCACGAGGCCGACCGCTTTGCCACGGTGATCGACATTACCGGCGAACTTCAGCGCCCGAGCGGGACGCTTGCGCGCTGGTGCAGCTTTCCCGCCCTCGATCTCACAGCTCTCGACAAGATCCAGGCGCGAGCCGCGGCTGATGTCATCGAGACTGCGCGGCACCAGGGACCGGTCCTCGTCTGCTGCGCGCTGGGTTTTCAGCGGAGCGCCTGCGTCATCGTAGGTTGGCTGGTTACCAGCCGCCGTTGCGAAAACCCAGCCGAAGCATTGCAACTGATCGAACGCGCCGGGCGGCGTATTTATCTGCCGGTGGAAAGTATCCATGCTGCGAAGGAGGGCGTGCAATGACGCCGTGGAAAATCGCGGCCTCCGCGGCGGCGCGAGATCTCCGCCGCAATTCACTGTTCTGCGGGCTGACAGCACTGTTGCCGCTGATCGCCGGCCCGATCACCGGGGGATATGGAGGTTTCGCCCCAACGCTCAGCTGGCTCCTGATGCTGGTTTGCTGCGGGATTGTGCTTGCGCTGGCGATCCATCTCCTCTTCGATGCGCTGTTGTTTCGCCTCGCGGCGAGCCACGAGACAGAGGCCGCCGGTCTTGCCGCCGTCGACGACCTGCTGTTCCGGATGCAGCTTCGCAAGCCTGACCCGACGCCGCCTGGCCTGGAGAAGCGGATTGCCGGATCGCGCCGCATCGTCTGGCAGCAGCGTTTGGCGCTCGCCCTCTATCTCGTGATTTTCGCGATCCTTCAGGTCAATGCGAGCCATGCTCCGCCGCCAGCCTGAATTGCATATTGGGTGTGTGGCGGGTTTTCGCCGATACCTCTGCTTCAGCCTTGCCTCGATATGATCGACGTGTTCACGTCGTTGATGTCGCGTTTGCCGCAGAGCGCCATGGTGATGTCCATCTCCTTGCGGATGATGCCGAGCGCCAGCGTGACGCCCTCCTTGCCCATGGCGCCGAGGCCGTAGAGGAAGGAGCGGCCGATATAGGTGCCCTTGGCGCCGAGTGCTACGGCCTTCAGCGCATCCTGGCCGGAGCGGATGCCGCCGTCGAGATGGATTTCGATACGGTCGCCGACGGCATCGACGATTGAAGGCAGCATGCTGATCGAGGAGGGGGCGCCGTCGAGCTGGCGGCCGCCATGATTGGAGACAACGATCGCATCGGCGCCGGTGTCTGCGGCTGCCCGGGCGTCCTCCGGGTCGAGCACGCCCTTGATGATCAGCGGCCCGCCCCATTGTTCCTTGATCCAGGCGACGTCGGCCCAGGAGAGCCGCGGATCGAACTGCTCGTGCGTCCAAGCGGCGAGCGAGGTGATGTTGGAGACGTTCTTGGCATGGCCGATGATATTGCCGAAGGTGCGGCGCTTGGTCTTCAGCATATCCAGGCACCAGAAGGGCCGGGTCGCCATCTGCCAGAGATGTTTCGGGGTGAATCTCGGCGGCGCCGACAGGCCGTTGCGCAGGTCCTTGTGGCGCTGGCCGAGGATCTGCAGATCGGCCGTCAGCACCAGCGCTGAGCATTTGGCGGCCTTGGCGCGGTTGATCAGGCCGAGGACGAAATCCTTGTCCCTCATCACGTAGAGTTGGAACCAGAAGGGGCGCGTCGTCACCGATGCGACGTCCTCGATCGAGCAGATGCTCATGGTCGACAGTGTGAAGGGAACGCCGAACTCTTCGGCTGCCCGCGCCGCCAGCATCTCGCCATCGGCATGCTGCATGCCGGTCAGGCCGGTCGGCGCCAAGGCCACCGGCATCGACACTTTCTGGCCGATCATCGTCGTTTCAAGCGTGCGGTCAGTCATGTCGACCATCACCCGCTGCCGTAGCTTGATCCGGCTGAAATCGCTCTCATTCGCCGCATAGGTCGACTCCGTCCAGGCGCCCGAATCCGCGTAATCGAAGAACATTTTCGGCACGCGGCGCCGTGCGAGTTCTTTCAGATCGGCGATCGTGAGCGGAGTGGCCATGAATTGAACCTTCACATCTGAATTCGGCGATCCGGCGTAACATGGAAATCGCGGGAGCGTTACGGGAAATTCGAAGATCGATGCCGGCTCCGATGGCGGATAGTGGGATCATTCCTCCCATGCGATATCGCGAAGGTCGCTCGCTCCGTCGATGATGCGTATGATACGAACGTCGTCGCGGTCGCAGGAGTAGAGCACGAGCCATCTTTCGACCACCAGCACCCGGGCATCCCTGGCGATTTCCGGTCGTTTCGGACCAATTTGTGGATGTCGTCCCAGAGAGGAAACGCGCTGTTCGATGCGGTCGATGATGGTATCGGCCATGGTCTGGCCGCTGCTGCTGGCGATCCACAGCCAAATGTCCAGCATGTCCGAGCGGGCTCGGCTCGAATAAAAAACTGCGGCCATCGATCAGGCTTTGGATGCGGCAAACCGCCGGCGCCCTTCGGCCTTCACGGCATCAATGTCCAGAGGGGCGAAATCTCCGCTTTCCATTCCAACGTGCCACGCAATCCGCAGGCGTTCGGCCTCGCGGGTGTTTGCACTATCGCGCTCCTCAAGCAGCCGCAGGGCTTCGCTCACGACGTCGCTCGAAGAGCTGTAACCGCCGGATTCGATCTTTCTCTTGATGTAGCTCGCCAGTTCATCCGGCAATGAAACAGTCAGGTCCATGAGGTTTCTCCTCATGAAATTATGGGAAGATCGGCGGATTTTTGCAAGTTCGCCTGGAGGGTCTTTTTTGACGCGACGCCGGCCACATAGGTTTCGGCGACCGCCCGGTCGTCGCCCATCGTCTGCAGGAGGAAAAGTTCCTCGGGCAGGGTTTTCACCGCTTCCAGCTTCAGCGCCATGGCCGGGGTCGCGGCCGCATTGAGGACGACGAGATCGGCGTCGGTGCCGGGGTCCAGCGTGCCGACCCGGTCGGCCAGCGACAGCGCCTCGGCATTGCCGCGGGTCATCAGGTAATAGCTTTCCAGCGGGTTCAGCCGTTCTCCGAGCAATTGCTGGATCTTATAGGCCTCGTCCATGGTTTTCAGCATCGAATAGCTGGAGCCGCCGCCGATATCGGTCGCCACACCGATGCGCACCGGCTTGTCGCGCCGCGCCAGCGCCTTCAGCGGGAACAGGCCGGAGCCGAGGAAGAGGTTCGAAGTCGGGCAATGGACGGCGACCGAAGCCGTCTCACTCATGACATCGGCTTCGCGTTCGGAGAGGTGAATGGCGTGGCCGAAGAGGCTTTTCGGGCCGAGCAGGCTGTAGCGGGCATAGATGTCGGTATAGTCGATCGCCTGGGGATAGAGCTCGCAGGTGAATTTGATTTCGTCGTGATTTTCCGAAAGATGCGTCTGGATGTGCAGGTCGGGAAATTCGCGGGCAAGGGCTGATGTCGCCTCCATCTGCGCCGGCGTGGAGGTGATCGCGAAGCGCGGGGTGATGGCGACGTGGTTGCGGCCTTTGCCGTGCCAGTCCGAAATCACCTGGCGGGTCTCGTCATAGCCCATCTCGGGCGTGTCGAGCAGGCCCTGCGGGGCGTTGCGGTCCATCATCACCTTGCCGCCGACCATGCGCATATTGCGTTTCATCGCCTCGGCGAAGAAGGCGTCAGCGGAGGTCTTGTGCACGGAGCAATAGGCGACCGCCGTCGTCGTGCCGTGGCGGATCAGTTCGTCGTAGAAATGCGTGGCGATCCGCTCGGCATGTGCGCTTTCGACGAAACGGCATTCCTCGGGAAAGGTATAGGTGTTCAGCCATTCGAGCAGGTTGGCGGCATAGGAGGCGATCACCTGCATCTGCGGAAAATGCAGGTGCATGTCGATGAAGCCGGGCAGGATGAGGTGCGGGCGGTGGTCGATCTCCACCACGTCAGCGGCTGCCTTCGCCTTCACGTCGGCATAAGTGCCGACCGACGCGATCAGCCCGTCTTCGATCAGCAGGCCGCCATCTTCCTGGTAGAGATAGCTCTGGCTGTCGGCCAGGCTCAGCGGCGCCCGATGAAAGGACAGCAGGCGGCCGCGCAGGAGTGTCGTCGTCATTGTTTCTTGCCTTCGACTGCGCTTTCGAACCAGGCGACGAGCAGCTTGCGTTCGTCCGGCGTGATATCGGTGATGTTGCCGGGCGGCATGGCATGGCTGCGGCCGGCCTGTATATAGATTTCACGGGCATGGGCGGCGATATCAGCGTCGTTTTCGAGCTCGACGCCGTTCGGTGCTCGCACGATGCCCTCATAGACGGGCTCGGCGGCGTGGCACATGGAGCAGCGTGTCGCGACCAGTTGCTTGACGGCGGGAAAATGCGGATCGCTTGCGAATTGCTGGAAGGCGGGCGCCACCGCCGCCGTATCCCTTTCGCCGGTCAGCAGCTTCGGCACCGTCGAAAGCCACATGATCAGGATGAAAAGGATGACGGTGACGATCCAGGTCCAGGTCGGCCGGCCTTTCCTGGCATGGGTGGTGTTGAACCAGTGGCGGATGGTGACGCCCATCAGGAAGACCAGCGCGGCGATCACCCAGTTGAACTGTGTTCCGAAGGAGAGCGGATAGTGGTTCGACAGCATGAAGAAGATGACGGGCAGGGTCAGGTAGTTGTTGTGCAGCGATCGCTGCTTGGCGACCTGGCCGTATTTCGGGTCGGGCGTGCGGCCGGCGATCAGGTCGGCGACGACGATCTTCTGGTTCGGGATGATGATCATGAAGACATTGGCCGACATGATCGTCGCGGTGAAGGCGCCGAGATGCAGGAAGGCGGCGCGGCCGGTGAAAAGCTGCGTATAGCCCCAGGCCATGAAGACGAGCACGACATAGAGCACCGCCATCAGCCCCCAGGTGTTGCGCCCGAGCGGGGATTTGCAGAGGAGGTCATAAACGAGCCAGCCGAACGCCAGCGATGCCAGCGAGATCGCGATGGCGACCGGCGGGCTGATGTCGAGCACATGCCGGTCGATGAGGAAGAGGTCGGCGCCGCCGTAATAGACGATGCAGAGCATCAGAAAGCCGGAGATCCAGGTGAAATAGCTTTCGTATTTGAACCAGGTCAGGTGCTCGGGCATTTGCGCCGGCGCCACCAGATATTTCTGGATATGATAGAAGCCGCCACCATGGACCTGCCATTCCTCGCCATAAGCGCCGGGCGGCAGATGCGGCCGTTTCACCAGTCCGAGATCAAGCGCGATGAAATAGAAAGACGATCCGATCCAGGCGATCGCGGTGATGACATGGAACCAGCGTGCCGCGAAGGCCAGCCATTCCCATGCTATGGCATATTCATACATCGAATTCCCCTAACTTCCTCCGACTCGCGACTTTGCGGAAATTTTGACGGGGAGGGAAGAGGAGATTGAAGAGCCGCACAGGACGCCAATTCGGCAACGGTGGGGAACGCGGGCAATAATGATATGATCACCGCGCTCTACAGCGATCAACTCATCGGCGGTTTTGTCGAAGCTGCCGATCGTGTCCGCATCGTCGATATGCTCCTGTGCCTAAAAGATGCCGAGAAGGCTGTGCATTATCTCCGGCTTATACTCGGTCTGCTCATGCAGCAGGTCTTGAAACCATGACAATTCGGTTACAGTTATGTTTAAGGCCGCCGGAATGAAATAAGAACAGTGGATCAGCGGCGGCGCATTCATCGACGGAGAAGATGCCATGCGCAGCATTTTGACGTGTGTGATGATTGCATATGCGTCGCTGGCGACGGCTCACGACGCACCCTCGGGGTGGAGTTATGACCCCTATTGTTGCAACGGCGACAGTCATAATGGCGACTGCCAGATGATCCCTTCGAAAAGCGTGGCGGTGACGCCGGGCGGATATCGCGTAACGTTGCTGCCGGGCGACCACCGGCTGGTCACGCACGCGCATGTCTTCCTGCTGCCGATGACGAAGGCGATGCAATCCGGCGACAACGACTATCATCTCTGTCTGTTTCCGAACGAGGATACGCCGCGCTGTTTTTATGCGCCGGAGATGGGATTTTGAGATGAGTATCACTACAGTGGACCCGGCTGGTGAACCGGGTCCAAACCGTGATGATCTAATGGCCGGCCGCCTTCATCTCTTCGAGAATCCAGTTGCGGAAGGCCTTGATCTTCGGCAGGTTGCGGCGGTTTTCGGGATAGGCAAGCCAGTAAGCCTTGCCGTCGCTGCGGGTTAGCTCGAAGGGCTGATAGAGCCGGCCAAGCGCGATCTCGGCCGCATAGAAGGCCGGGTTGAGGATGGCGACGCCATGTCCTGACATCGCCGCATCGGCTTCCACCGCCTGGGAGCCGAGTTGATTGCGCGGGCGGCGATCGAGATCCGTCTCGGTAACGCCGGCTGCCTCGAACCATTGTTTCCACCAGATGTCGCCGGCGTCGAAGAGATCGAACTTCAGGAGATCACGCGGCTCCCTGATGCCGCCGGCCGATTCCGCCAGCTTCGGACTGAGCATCGGGGTGAACTCCAGCCCCATCAGCCGGTGCAGGGTCAGACCCGGCCAGTTGCCGTCGCCCCAGCGAATGGCGACATCGATCTGCTCGCGGGAAAAGTCGATGATATCAGAGCTCGCCTGAAAGCGCACGGCGATCGCCGGATGCTTCAAATGGAAAGAGCCGAGGCGCGGCGCCAGCCATTTTGACGCGAACGTATGGGTAGAGCTGATGGCGAGCGTGCCTTCGACATTGTCGCGCGCCGTCGCCATCGCGTCGTGCAGCATGGCGAAGGCTTCGGTCACCTTCGGCGCCAGCCGTTCGCCGGTCTCCGTCAATGCGATCTGTCGGGGCCGGCGCAGGAAGAGCGGCTCGCCGACATTCTCCTCCAAGAGCTTGATCTGGTAGCTGACGGCCGTCTGCGTCATGCCGAGCTCGTCGCCGGCCTTGGTGAAACTACCGAGCCGGGCGGCGGCCTCGAAGACGCGCAGCGCATTCAGCGGAAACTGTTTCGAAAGCTTCATGGATAAGTTCTCTTGATGCACGCAGACGGTAGTTCGATTTGGAATTGCAGCATTTTTGGCGGCAAACTGCAACCCATACCATCAAACTGACGAGGTGATGTCATGGATTGCTTTGCTATCGACGAAAAGCGCTCGCAGCCAAGCGTGGGTGTGTTCAAGCGTGTTGCCGGACTGCTGGTCGGCCGTTTCGGCCAGCTGCCCCGCCTCGACCTCGATGCTGCGCCTGATCGCATCAAGCGTGATCTTGGTTTCCTCGACGGCCGCGATCCGTTCTACGAGGACGCCTGCAAGCGATAGGCCGCCAGCGCCGTCAGGATTTCGGCGGCGGTCATTGCGGCGATCACCTCGGGGCGTTTGTCCCTGACCGCCGAGCCGCCGATCGGCAGCGTCAATCGCTCCATCCAGGCGCGTTCGCCGCCTTCGCGGGAAAGCCAGCTTGCCAAGGTGGCGCGTTTGGTCGCTGAACCGATCATGCCGGTATAGGCGAGATCCTCCCTCGCCAGCGCTTCACGGGCGATGAGAAAGTCCAGCGCATGGTCGTGCGTCAGGATGACGACCGCGCCGCCGGCCGGTATATCCTTCACCAGCGCCTCCGGCATCGGCACCAGGCGGGTCTTCGTCGCAGCCGGCAGATTGGCGAGCTCTTCCTGCCTGGTTTCGACCACCGTTACCGACAGCGGCAGCGGCGCAAGAGCTGCGGCCAGCGCGCGGCCGACATGGCCGGCGCCGAAGAGAAGCACCTCGGGCAGGCGCTCGATCTCGCCGGCACGTGTGGCGTCGAGCTCGTCTTTCAACGTCGGCGTCAGCCGGCGGAACCGCAATTGTGTACGCCCACCGCAGCACTGGCCGATTTCGGGGCCGAGCGGGATATCCATGCTGGTCGCGCCGCCGGTTCCCGCCAGCATCTCCCGTGCATTGTGGATCGCCATGAATTCGAACTGTCCGCCGCCGATCGTGCCCCACAGCGCGGTTGGCGAGACGAGCATGAAGGCCCCGGCCTCGCGTGGGGTGGAGCCTTGCGTGCTGGTGATGTCGATGAGGATTGCGTCGGGGTGGGCGGCGAGGAAGACGGGGAGGTCGGTCATGGGATCGCTCCGTGACCTATGGAGTATGCCGCGAAGACCCCCTCATCCGACCCTTCGGGCCACCTTCTCCCCGCTGGGGAGAAGAGGGAGAATGCCGCGCTTTTGTCGATCCCATCTACGCTTTTACATGTAGTTTCTGCAGGTTCAGCGGTTTGCTTGAGCGATGCGCAAAAGCCTTGTTCCCTCTTCTCCCCAGCGGGGAGAAGGTGGCCCGAAGGGTCGGATGAGGGGGCTTGGTTCAAGCGCATTACGTTCTCAATTTCCCGGTACGAATGATCGCAGGATAGAAGCGGAGGATATCATCGCGCTGGACTATTCGCCTTTCAAGTGCGGCAAGGATCGTGTCGAGGACTGCTCTTCGCTCCTGGGTTATTTCATGATTCCAAAATCGGAGGATTGAATATCCAGCCTGGTTTAGCCACAAGGTCCGAGTAATGTCGGACATATTGTCGGCGTGTTGAAATCCATCGATTTCGATAATCAGTCGCGCTTCGCGGCATAGAAAGTCGGCGATGTAGGCCCCAAGTGGGGCTTGTCGCATAAACTTATAGCCATTCAACTGTGGATTTCGCAGATCGCCCCAAAGCCGATATTCCTCTTCAGTTTCGGTTTGACGTAATTTGCGAGCTTGCAGAGTTTTGCCGGGACGTCTTTTCCTAATGTCTTCGGGATCGGACATATTTCGCCGCCATCCTACACCCGCTTCATCCGCTCCACCGCCATCAGCACCCGTTCCGGCGTCGCCGGGGCGTCGAGCCTGGGGCAGACCTTGTAATCCGCCAGGCTGGCGACCGCCATCGACAGCGCCTCCAGCACCGAGATCGCCAGCATGAAGGGCGGTTCGCCGACGGCCTTGGAGCGGCCGATGGTGGCCTCCGCGTTCTCCGACCATTCGGCGAGGCGCACGTTGAAGATCTTCGGGCGGTCGGAGGCGAGCGGGATCTTGTAGGTGGACGGCGCATGGGTGCGCAGCCGTCCCTTGTCATCCCACCAGAGTTCTTCCGTCGTCAGCCAGCCCAGGCCCTGCACGAAGGCGCCCTCGACCTGGCCGAGGTCGATTGCTGGGTTCAGCGAGCGGCCGACATCGTGAAGGATGTCGGTGCGGTCAATCAGATATTCGCCGGTCAGCGTGTCGATCGAGACTTCGGTGCAGGCGGCGCCATAGGCGAAATAAAAGAAAGGCGTGCCGCGGCCGGCCTTGCGGTCCCAGTGGATCTTCGGCGTCTTGTAGAAGCCGGCGGCAGACAGCTGGACGCGGGCGAAATAGGCCTGCTTGATGAAATCGGGGAAGGGGATCTCGATTTCACCGACCCGCACCCGGTTGGGCAGGAAGACAATGTCGGAAGGCGCCACTTCCCATTTCTCGGCGGCAAAGGCGACCAGACGTTCCTTGATCTGACGGGCGGCATCATAGGCCGCCATGCCATTCAGATCCGAGCCGGAGGAGGCGGCGGTGGCCGAGGTGTTCGGCACCTTGGCGGTTGTCGTCGCGGTGATCTTCACCCGGTCGATATCGACCTGGAAGCTGTCGGCCAGCACCTGCGCGACCTTGGTATAGAGGCCCTGGCCCATTTCGGTGCCGCCATGGTTCAGGTGGATCGAGCCGTCCTGATAGATGTGGACGAGCGCACCGGCCTGGTTGAAGGCGGTCATGGTGAAGGAAATGCCGAATTTCACCGGCGTCAGGGCAATGCCCTTCTTGATATAGCGGCTGTCGCGGTTGAAGCCGATGATGGCGTTGCGTCGCGCCCGGTAGTCTGACGTGTTCTCCAACTCTTCGACGACGGGGGCAATGATATTGTCCTCGACCTCTTGATGGTAGGGCGTCAGCGTGCGTCCGGAGCCCGGCTGGCCGTAGAAATTCAGCTTGCGGATATCCAACGGATCCTTGCCGAGGGCATAAGCGATCTCCTCGATGAGGCGCTCGGCGCCGAGCATGCCCTGCGGGCCGCCGAAGCCGCGGAAGGCGGTGTTGGAGACCGTGTGCGTTTTCAGCGGCTTCGACTGGAGATGCACATGCGGATAGAAATAGCTGGAATCGGCATGGAAGAGGGCGCGGTCGGTTACCGGTCCCGACAGATCCGAGGAGAAGCCGCAGCGGGCCGCGTAAGTGGCGTCGACGGCGTGGATGCGGCCTTCGGCATCGAAGCCCACGTCGTAATCGACCAGAAAATCGTGACGCTTGCCGGTGGCGCTCATATCCTCGTCGCGGTCCGGGCGGAATTTAATCGCACGGCCGAGCTTCTTGGCGGCGATCGCGGCAAGGGCTGCGAACTGATTACCCTGCGTTTCCTTGCCGCCGAAGCCGCCGCCCATACGGCGCACGTTGACGGTGACCGCGTTCGACGGGATATCGAGCACGTGGCCGACAATGTGCTGGATCTCGCTCGGATGCTGCGTCGAGGACCAGACGGTGACCTCGTCGTCCTCGCCGGGAATCGCCACGGCGATATGGCCTTCGAGATAGAAATGCTCCTGTCCGCCGATGCGCATCTGGCCCTTCAGCCGCATGGCGGCATTCAACATTTCCGTTTCCGGCTCGCCGCGGAGGAGCGTCATCGGGGTGATCACTAAGGGGCCGCCATTGGCAAGGGCGCCGTCGATATCGTGCCAGTGCGGGAGGTCGCGATAGTCGATCTTCGCCAGCCGCGCGGCGCGGCGCGCCGCGTCGCGCGTCTCGGCTATGACGGCAAAGATCGGCTGACCGTGGAACTGCACTAAGGTTTCAGCGAGCAGCGGCTCGTCATGGCTACCGTTGGAGCTGGTGTCGTTGACGCCGGGAACGTCCTTGCCGGTGAAAACCCAGACGACGCCGGGATAGGCGGCGACAGCGGAAAGATCGATGCCTATGATTTCGGCATGCGCCCGGTCGGAGAGGCCGAGCGCGCCGTGCAGCAAGCCGGCGGGTTCGGGAATATCGTCGATATAATCGGCGCTTCCGGTGACATGTTTATGCGCTGAATCATGGCGCAGCGAGCCGTGCATGGGGCCGGAGATGACGACTTTGGGGTCTTCGAAGGTGGACTTGTCCATTAGCGGCGTCCTTGGTTGCCGGCACCGTTTTGACGGTGGCCCCTCATACGGCTGCCGCCACCTTCTCCCCGCTTGCGGGGAGAAGGGACATGCCGCGCCGTCTCCGTTTCTCGCCACTTCTCGCAGGGCACGTCCCCTCTCCCCGCAGGCGGGGAGAGGGTTAGGGTGAGGGGCAAAGTGGTGACTGCCGGAGGCTGGCTAGCGAAACAATCCATCACGCCACCTCCTCGAACCGCTTCAGCTCCGCCGGCGCGCCCACGGTTTCCAGATAGAACCGCGTCAGCAGGTTCTTCGCCGTCAGTTGCCGGTATTCGGCCGTAGCGCGCCAGTCGGTCAGCGGCTGGTAGTCGCTGTCGAAGGCGGGGCGGGCGGCGTCGATCGTCGCTTCCGTCCATGGCTTGCCGATCAGTTCAGCCTCGACTGTTCGGGCGCGTTTCGGCGTTGCCGCCATGCCGCCGAAGGCGATGCGGATGTCGGTGACCACGTCGGCCTCATCGAGCGTCAGCAGGAAGGCGCCGAGCACGGCGGTGATGTCTTCGTCGCGCCGCTTGGTGATCTTGTAGGCGGCAAAGTGGCTGGTGGGCTTGGGATAGGGCACGAATACGCTCTCGACGAATTCGCCGGGCCTGCGGTCCTGCTTGCCATAGGCGATGAAGAAATCTTCGAGCGGCATCTTGCGCCGGCCTTCCAGCGAGCGCAGCGTCAGCGTCGCGCCGAGTGCGATCAAGGGCGGCGGGCTGTCGCCGATTGGCGAACCGTTGGCGATATTGCCGCCGATCGTGCCCATGTTGCGGACCTGCTCGCCGCCGATACGGTCGATCAGCCGTCCGAGCGCCGGAATTTTCCGGGCAATCGCTTCGAAGGCCTTGGTATAGCTGACACCGGCGCCGATGGTGACGCCGTCTTCGCTTTCCGTGACCGACTGCAGCTCGCTCAGATGATTGATGAAAACGACCGGGCTCAGCCGGCGCATCTGCTTCGTCACCCAGAGGCCGACATCGGTCGCGCCGGCAACGACGGCCGCCTCGGGTTCCTCAGAGAGGACTTCCGCCAGAGCCTGAACAGACGCCGGAACGATCAACCGGCCTTCGCCACTGGCAATCCGGATGGTGCCGCTCGCCTGCAGAGCCCAGAGCCGCGCGATGATTTCCGATCGTGTCCGCTGCAGCGGATCGAAGAGCGCGCTCGGCCGCGTCAGGCTCACCTGCTCGGCGGCCTTGACGATCGGCTCATAACCCGTGCAACGACAGAGATTGCCTTGCAGCGCCTTTTCGATCTCGCGGCGGCCGGGATTTTCCTTCGTCAGCCACAGTCCATAGAGCGACATGACAAAGCCCGGGGTGCAGAAGCCGCATTGCGAGCCATGACAGTCGACGAGCGCCTGCTGCACCGGATGCAGCGCGCCGTCCCGGCCGGCGAGATGTTCGACCGTCACCACATGGGTGGCGTGTAGCGAGCCCATGAATCGGATGCAGGCGTTGACGGCTTCATAGGCGAGCTTGCCGTCGGCGAGCCGCCCGACGAGCACGGTGCAGGCGCCGCAATCGCCCTCGGCGCATCCTTCCTTGGTGCCGGTCAGGCGCCGCTTCAACCGCAGAAAATCGAGAAGCGTCTCGGTCGGCCCGACATCGGTGAGCGCGATATCCTCGCCGTTCAGGATGAAGCGGATGCTGTCGTTCATGATATTCCCGGTTGTTTTTCCAAATGGTTATGCCGCCGTCCAGCCACCGTCAATCGAGATGTGCGTTCCGGTCACCTGCCGGGCGGCATCGCTGGCGAGGTAGAGCGACAATGCGCCGATCTCTTCGGCCTTGACGAATTCGCGCGTCGGCTGCGCCTTGAGGATGACCTCGCTCTTCACCTGCTCCTCGGTCATGCCGCGGGCCCGGGCGGTATCGGGTATCTGCTTTTCGACCAGCGGCGTCAGCACGTAGCCGGGGCAGATGGCGTTGACCGTCACTCCGAATTCGGCAAGCTCCAGCGCCGCCGTCTTCGTCAGGCCTAATATACCATGTTTTGCCGCGACATAGGCGGATTTGAAGGGGGAGGCGACCAGCCCGTGCGCCGAGGCGATGTTGATGATGCGGCCATGCTTCCTGGCCTTCATCAGCGGGATCGCGGCGCGCATGGTGTGGAAGGAGCTCGAAAGGTTGATGGCGATGATCTGGTCCCATTTTTCGATCGGGAAATCCTCGATCTTCTCGACATGCTGGATTCCGGCATTGTTGACCAGGATATCGACGGTGCCGAAGCTCTTCGCCGCCGTTTCGATCAGGTCGGCGATCTCAGCGGGCTTGGTCATGTCGGCCGGATGGTAGATCGCCCGTCCCTTGGATACTGATTCAAGCCGTTCGACGATCGCCTTGATTTCATCGGCATTTCCGAAGCCATTGATGACGATGTTGTCACCCGCTTCGGCGAAGGCGGTGGCGATCGCGAGACCGATGCCGCTGGTGGAGCCGGTGACGACGACTGATCTGCTCATGTTTTTCTCCCTGGGGCGGATGCTGCGTTGCAGCGTCGCCGGCGAGGTTATGCCCAAAGTCGGCAGGCTGGCAATTCCGCTTTATTGGCTTTTCTCATCCGTATCCGTGTCCTATTGATTTGCAACGATAATGATATGTTTGAGGAGGGGTTTGATGAGTGGATATGTTCTGGCGATCGATCAGGGAACGACATCGACGCGGGCGATCGTCTTCGATGGCGACATGCATGTTGCCGGCAAGAGCCAGAAGGAATTCACCCAACTCTATCCGCGCTCCGGCTGGGTGGAGCACGATCCCGAGGAGATATGGGATTCGGTCGTCTCCACCGTCAACATGGCATTGCGCGACGCAGGGATTACGGCGAGGGATGTTGCAGCGCTCGGCATCACCAACCAGCGCGAAACGGTGGTCGTCTGGGAGCGCCAGACCGGCCGGCCGATCCACAACGCGATCGTCTGGCAGGACCGCCGCACGGCGAGCTATTGCGACAATCTGAAACGGCAGGATCTGGAGCGGCTGTTCACGAAAAAGACCGGTCTTATTCTCGATCCCTATTTTTCCGGCACGAAGCTGTCGTGGATGCTCGCCAACGTCAAGGGCGCCAGGGCGCGCGCCGCCAGAGGCGATCTCTGCTTCGGCACGATCGACGCCTTCCTGATCTGGCGCCTGACCGGCGGCAAGAGCTTCGTCACCGACGCGACCAACGCCTCGCGCACGCTGATGTTCAATATTGCCGAAAATAGCTGGGACGAGGATCTGCTCGATATTCTCAGGGTGCCGGCCGCCATGCTGCCTGAAGTCAAGGATTGCGCCGCCGATTTCGGAACGGCCGACGCCGATATCTTCGGCGCCGCGATCCCGATTCTCGGGGTTGCCGGCGATCAGCAGGCCGCGACCATCGGTCAGGCCTGTTTTGCACCGGGCATGCTGAAATCGACCTATGGCACCGGCTGTTTCGCGCTGCTCAATACCGGCGCCGATATGGTCCGCTCGAAAAACCGGCTGCTGACCACCATCGCCTATCGGCTGAACGGTGAGACGACCTACGCGCTCGAGGGATCGATCTTCATCGCCGGTGCAGCGGTGCAATGGCTGCGGGACGGGCTCGGGATCATCGGCAGCGCCGCCGAGACCAATGCGCTTGCCGAGAAGGCTGATCCGACGCAAGAAGTCTATCTCGTGCCTGCCTTTACCGGGCTGGGCGCGCCGCATTGGGACGCCAAGGCGCGCGGTGCCATCTTCGGGCTGACGCGCAACAGCGGCCCGGCGGAGCTTTCGCGGGCCGCGCTCGAAGCCGTCTGCTACCAGACCCGCGATCTGCTCGAGGCCATGCAGAAGGATTGGAAGAACAGCGGCGACGATACCGTACTGCGCGTCGATGGCGGCATGGTTGCCTCGGACTGGACGATGCAGCGCCTCGCCGACCTGCTCGATGCCCCCGTCGACCGCCCGGTTATTCTCGAGACGACGGCCCTCGGTGCCGCCTGGCTCGCCGGCAGCCGGGCAGGGGTCTGGCCGGACAGGGACGGCTTTTCTGCGACGTGGAAACGCGACCGGCGGTTCGAGCCCGATATGGATGAGAAGGTGCGGGCGGCCAAGCTCAAGGGTTGGAAGAATGCGGTCCGGCGGACCCTGAGCGACGGGTGAGGCAATCGGAACCGCGCGATAGCGCTGCCTTGTGTGCGCGGGTCGGGCCTGGCTCTCAGCGCTTCTTTCTTGATAATTTTTTGATGCGACCTGTCGGCTAAGCGGTTACTCCTTCGTCATTCGGAAAGAGGAGTGACCCGATGCTTTATGCAATCCTTTGTTACGCTCACGAGGAAACCGTCTTCGCCTGGACCGAGGAGGAAGAGGCTGCCGTCATGGAGAGACTTTACGCCGTGCAGGAGCCGCTGGCAAAAGCCGGTAAGCTCGGCCCCGTCGGGCGGCTGATGCCGACGACGGCGGCGACTACCGTGCGCAAAGGCAAGGACGAGCCCTTGGTCATCGACGGGCCTTTTGCGGAAACGAAGGAGGCGCTTCTCGGCTTCTATGTGGTTGACTTCGAAAGCCTCGACGAGGCCGTCGCCTTCTCGAAGCAGCTTTCATCCGTCAATCCCGGTTCCACCTCTTACGAAATTCGGCCGTTCTACGTCTTCAGGCCGGGAGATGCTGCGTCATGACCGATATTGCCTGGATCGACCTTGCGCTTGCCTCGGCGCGCCCGAAGGCGCTTGGCGCGCTGCTGCGCTATTTCCGCGATCTCGATACCGCGGAAGAGGCGTTCCAGGAGGCATGCCTGAGGGCGATCCGGACATGGCCGGAGAAAGGACCGCCACGCGATCCGACAGCCTGGCTCATCTTCGTCGGCCGCAACAGCGGTATCGATGCGGTGCGCAAGCGGACGAAGCTCCAGGCGCTGCCGGACGAGGATGTCATTTCCGATACCGAGGATGCCGAAAGCGATATCGCCGAGCGGCTGGACGATTCCAATTATCGCGACGATATTCTGCGGCTTCTTTTTATCTGCTGCCATCCGGATCTGCCGGCCACCCAGCAGATCGCGCTGGCGCTGCGCATCGTGTCCGGCCTTTCCGTGCAGCAGATCGCGCGCGCTTTCCTGGTTTCGGAAAGCGCGATGGAGCAGCGCATCACCCGGGCCAAGGCGCGCGTCGCCAAGGCAGGGGTGCCGTTCGAAACGCCGAGCCCCGAGGAGAGGGCCGAACGTCTCTCGATCGTCAGCACGATGATCTATCTCATCTTCAACGAGGGTTACAGCCAGGCCGACCCGAAGCAGGAGGCCGCAACCTTAAGTGACGAGGCGATCCGGCTGGCGCGCTTGATGCTGCACATTTTCCCGGCGGAACCGGAACTGATGGGGCTGCTTGCGCTCATGCTCCTGCAGATCTCGCGCCGGCCAGCGCGCTTCAGCGCCGAGGGCGAAATCGTGCTGCTTGAAGATCAGGACCGCTCACTTTGGAACCAGCCTTTCATCAACGAGGCCCTGGCGCTGCTCGACAAGGCGCTGCGGCACCGCCGGCCCGGCCCGTATCAGCTGCAGGCGGCCATTGCCGCCATGCATTCCCGCGCGAAACGTGCCGAGGATACTGACTGGGTCGAGATCGATCTGCTCTACCGCGCGCTGGAGCGGGTGCAGCCTTCGCCTGTCGTGACGCTTAACCGCGCGGTCGTTGTTTCCAAGCTGCACGGGCCGCAGCAGGCGCTCGATCTCATCGATCCGCTTGGCGAGAAGCTCGGCGGCTATTTCTACTATCACGGTCTGCGGGGTGGCCTGCTGAAGCAGCTTGGCTTGTCCCGCCAGGCGCGCGAGGCCTTCGACCATGCCATCGCGCTTGCCCATTCGGCGGCCGAGGCGGCTCATATCCGCCGGCAGATCGACAAGATGCAGGAAGAGCCCACGCAGCCGATCGCAAATTAAATCAGGAAAAATTGCGCGCTGTCGGAACGGCGAAGTTCGACACGTCCTTGTAACAACCTGACAGGAAACAGGTTTCACTCAAATGGAGAGATGTCGAAATGACCGCAAGCACGCAACATGAACTCACCCTGGTTCGCGAATTCGACGCCCCGCGCGAGAAGATTTACAAGGCGTGGACCGATCCCGATCTGCTGAAACAATGGTTCGTCCCGAGCCCCTGGGGTGTTGCAGAAGCGACGCTCGACGTGCGCCCCGGCGGCTCCAGTGTCGTCATCATGCAAGATCCCGAGGGCAATCAGTATCCGAACCACGGCGTTTATCTCGAGATCGTCGAGAACGAGAAGATCGTCTTCACCGACGCCTATACCAGCGCCTGGGTGCCCGCTGAAAAACCTTTCTTCACCGGCGTCATCCTGCTCGAAGATCTCGGCAATGGCCGCACGAAGTATACGGCCAAGGCGCTGCACTGGCGCGCCGAGGACAAGGAAGAGCACGAGAAGATGGGATTCCACGAGGGATGGGGCAAGGCTGCCGATCAGCTGGCGGAACTGCTGGCGAGGATGTGAAGCGGCGAGGTCGGCGTGGTGGAGGCCGCGCCGCCCTCATGCTTCGCGTGCGATGTGAAGCAGCTTGGAAGATGATTCCGTTGAGGCTTGGAAGTTGTTGAATTTCAGATTGGAATAGGGATTCGGGTGGGCACGTGTTGCTGTCGACGCGGGATGTTACCTGTGCCAGTCTACCGGCATGAAGGGTTACGTCTACATCCTCGCATCTGCCCGCAATGGCACGCTCTATACCGGCGTGACGCGTGACCTTGCAGGTCGGCTATACGAGCATCAGAACGAACTGACGGCAGGCTTTACGTCGAAGTATGGCGTAAAGACATTGGTGTGGTTCGAGGAGCATGATTTGTTGACGACCGCGATCACGCGAGCGAAGACGATCAAGAAATGGCCGCGGCAGTGGAAGCTCAATTTGATCGAGCGGGAGAATCCTGAATGGGAGGAGATTTCGTTTCACCTGCTGGGTCTGTGAAGATTCTCTCGTCGCGCGGACGCGCGACTGCTGGATTCCTGTGACAGGCACAGGAATGAGGGAGTTCTTGGTGTCCGCAGTGCTCCAAAACGACCCTCTTCGCCCTGATCTGGCTCTGCATATTACGCTTTGAATGATAGAGGATATGGAGCGCAGGTTGATCCCCTTGCTCCCTCATTCCTGTGCCTGTCACAGGAATCCAGCAGCGCCGTGTCCACGGCGCAAAGACTCTTTCCTACGCGGCTATCGGACGCCGCACTATCGAAACTCTCGAACATTCCGTTCCAGACTTTGTATTTGCGTTGCCGCTCGCCGATCCTTATTTCCAGGCAGAACACAACGGGATGCGACCATGGAACTTGGCCTTTACACCTTCGCGGACGTCAATCCCAATCCCTCCCGCAGCAAGGGAGCGGAGGGGGCCGAGCGGCTAAAACATCTTATCGAGGAGATCGAGCTCGCCGATCAGGTCGGGCTCGATGTCTTTGGGCTGGGCGAGCATCACCGGCCCGATTATGCGGCGTCAGCCCCTGCGGTGGCGTTGGCGGCTGCGGCCGTCAAGACCAAAAACATCCGGTTGACCAGCGCCGTCACCGTGCTTTCCTCGGATGATCCGGTGCGCGTCTTCCAGCAGTTTTCGACGCTCGATCTTATTTCGGACGGCCGGGCCGAGATCATGGCGGGGCGTGGCTCCTTCATCGAGTCGTTCCCGCTGTTCGGCTATAACCTTGAGGATTACGACCAGCTTTTTGAAGAGAAGCTCGATTTGCTCCTGGCGCTCCGCGACGGCGAGACGGTGGAGTGGGAGGGCGAGCTTCGCGCGCCGATCCGCGGGCGCGGCGTCTATCCGAGGCCGCTGCAGGACCCGCTGCCGTTGTGGGTCGCGGTCGGCGGCACGCCGCAGTCGGTGGCGCGTGCCGGCGCGCTCGGACTGCCGGTGGCGCTCGCCATCATCGGCGGCGAGCCACGCCGTTTTGCGCCGCTCTTCGATCTCTACCGCGAGGCGGCGCGCCGGGCAGGCCAGGATCAGGCGAAGCTGAAGACCAGCATCAATGTTCACGGCTTCATCGCCGATACGACCGCGGCCGCCGCCGACCAGTTCTACGGGCCGCAGGCGGAAGTGATGAACCGCATCGGCCGCGAGCGCGGCTGGGGACCGACCAGCCGGGCGCAGTTCGATTTGTCGCGCGGACCGAACGGCGCGCTTTTTGTCGGCGACCCCGAGGTGGTCGCGGCAAAGATCATTGCCCATCACACGCTTTTCAGAAACGACCGCTTCCTGCTGCAGATGGCAATCGGCCTGATGCCGCATGCTGAGATCATGCGCGGCATCGAGCTCTACGGGACGAAAGTCGCGCCGATCGTCAGAAAGGCATTGACTGAAAGAAACGAAGGGGCGAAAGCCACGGCTTGAGGCGGCCGCGCCGCTCCCGCGCAAGGCCGGAAGAGACGAATGGTTATCGCAAACGACGATGAACTGACAAAGCTCAAGGAGATCGGCCGGATCTGCGCCAACGCCATCCAGGTGATGGCGGCAGCGATGGAGCCGGGCATGACGACGCTGGAGCTCGATCGGATCGGCCGCAAGGTGCTTGAGGATTCCGGCGCGCGCTCGGCGCCGGAGTTCTGCTACCAGTTTCCCGGCGCGACCTGCATCAGCATCAACGAAGAAATCGCCCACGGTATTCCCGGGCCACGCGTCATCCAGGCCGGCGACCTGATCAATATCGACGTCTCGGCTGAGAAGGATGGCTTCTTCGCCGATACCGGCGCTTCCTTTGCAATGCCGCCGGTCAAGCCGAAGATCGAGCGGCTGTGCCGCGACGGCAGGCGGGCGCTCTGGGTCGGGCTCAACCAGGTGAAATCGGGTGAGCCGCTGGCAAAGATCGGCACCGCCGTCGGCGCTTTCGCACAAAAGAACCGCTATACGCTGGTTGCCAATCTGGCGAGCCACGGTGTCGGCCGTTCGCTGCACGAGGAGCCGGCCGAGCTCTCCACCTGGCCGGATCCTTCGGAAAAGCGCGTCATGACGGACGGTCTCGTTTTTACGGTCGAGCCGTTCCTTTCGCTCGGCGCGACATGGGCCGAGGGCGGCGACGATGCATGGACGCTCTATGCCGATCCGAAGGCACCGACCGTGCAATATGAGCACACGGTGGTAGCGACGCGGAACGGACCGGTGATTTTGACCTTGCCGGACGGGCGGGCGTAGGAAACCACACTGCCGTCACGGATGGAGTTGGTTGGAGCGACTTCAAATACTCGGTGAGGTCGCCTTTTCGAAGAGAACTCGGGGAGAACTCCCTCCACGCTGCCGACGTATTCGGCCTGCGCACCTAGAATTACGTCAATGACAACAACGCTCAACGGTATATTTCGCATGCTAAAATAGCGATGGAGTCTTTGGCTCCCGCCGGGTCTGAGGCTTCGCCCGGAACATTCGGTTCATCCGCCCATTTACCGCGGATAGGGCTAGGAGAAAATCCGCCATGAATGCGAGCGACGAACGGACCGTGTCTCTCTGGTCAGGCATCGAGGTTGCGCCCGACGCAGCACCTCTCGCCAGCAACGAAGACTTCGACGTCGTGGTGGTGGGCTCTGGAATTGCAGGCATGTCGATCGCGTACGAGCTGGCTGCCGCGGGGCAAAAGGTTGCGGTCCTCGACCGGGGTCGGATCGGCGGCGGCATGACGGCCCGCACGACTGCACACCTTGCGTCGGTATGCGACGACTACTTTTCGGAACTCATCGGCTTGCGCGGCGAGGAGCTGGCGCGGCTCTATTTTCAGAGCCACTCGGCGGCGATCGCCCGCATCGAGGCTATCCAGGCCGCGGAACACATAGCCTGCGACTTCCGTCGGCTCGACGGCTTTCTCTTTCCCGCCTCTGGAGGGGCGGAAGCCGATCTCCGGCGTGAGCTCGAGGCGGGCCTGAAGATAGGCATCGCCGTCGAGGAGGTCGCGGGGTTGCCGCTTTCCGGCCATGCGGACACGCCCGCCCTGCGTTATCCGGATCAGGCGACATTCCATCCGCTCAAATATCTTCGCGGTCTGGCGGCTGGAATTCGGGCGCGCGGCGGCACCCTCTATTGCGAGACGATCGTCGATAAGGTCGAGGAAACCGACAGCGGGGTGCGCGTGGGAACGAACTCCGGCCTCACCGTGACCGCCAGGTGGGCCATCGTGGCGACCAACTCGCCAATCAACGACAGGGTCGCACTCCATACGAAGCAGGCACCCTATCGAACCTACGCAATGGCGTTCGAGATTGCGCGCGGCATCGTACCGGATGGTCTCTACTGGGACACCGAGGACCCCTACCACTATGTCCGCCTTCATCCCGGCGATGACGAGAGCGATTTCCTTATCGTCGGCGGCGAGGACCACAAGACGGGCACCGCCGACAACGCTGACGATCGCTTCGCCGCTTTGACATCCTGGATCAGAGGACTGGTGCCCGATCTCGGGGCCGAAACCCACCGATGGTCCGGGCAGGTTATGGAGACAATCGACTATGCCGCCTTCATCGGCCGCAATCCCGGTAACGAACGGCTCTTTGTGGTCACCGGAGATTCCGGCGAGGGCATGACCCACGGCGTGGTGGCCTCACTCCTGATCTCCGAGGCCATTCTCGGCGGCGACAGTCCCTGGCGGGAACTTTACGAGCCGTCCCGGAAGACGGTGAGCGCGGTCGGCAATTACCTTGCCGAGAACGCGACAATGATCAAGAATTTCGCCGAGTATGTCGCGCCCGGCGAAGTCGAGTCCGTCGATCGGCTGCGACCGGGAGAAGGTGCTATCGTCCGCAAAGGAATGACCAAGATCGCAGCGTTCCGCAGCGACGATGGCACGCTGCACAGGCGATCTGCCGCATGCACGCATGTCGGCTGCCACGTGCACTGGAACTCCCTGGAACGGTGCTGGGACTGTCCATGCCACGGATCGCACTTCGCGGTGGATGGAACGGTCCTGAATGCACCAGCAGTTTCGCCCCTGGCCGAGATCGAGTGAGTGCGGTGAGCTAGGGAAGCGGTCGATTTATTTAGCTTTCCGGAAATTGATCGATCGATCAGAAATAGTCGTTTGCGGTGCAGCGACTGCGGCGCGATAAGCGCTGCATGCTCTCCCGCCCGCCTCGCTCCCAGCCGAACCTCGTTGCCACCGCCGTTGCCGGCGCTGTTGCCATGGCGGCGGCCATGGGCTTCGGGCGCTTCTCCTACACGCCGATCTTGCCCGGGATGATGAGCGGCGTGCCGCTTTCGGCAGCGGATGCAGGCTTCATCGCTTCGGCGAATTTCGTCGGTTATCTCGTCGGCGCCGTGCTTGCGGCCTATGGTTGGGCGGCGGGGCGCGAGCGGCTGGTGGCGCTCTCGGCGCTGCTTGCCACCGCAATCCTGCTTGCCGCCATGGCCACCACCGATTCCGTCGCGGTCTTCGCCGTCATCCGCTTTCTCGCTGGCCTCGCCAGCGCCTTTGCCATGGTTTTCACCTCGTCGATCGTGCTCAGTCACGGGGCGGCGGCCGGTAACGACCATGTGCAGGCGGCACATTTCGGCGGGCCGGGGGCGGGGATCGCGCTGTCCTCGGTGATGGTGCTTTTGGTCGGCCTCGGCTTTCACGACGGGCCGGGCGGCTGGCGCGCCGACTGGATCGGCGGGGCAATCTATTGTGCAATCAGCCTGGTCGTCGTTTTCCTGCTGTTGCCCGCGGCACCGGCGCAATCGGCGCGCGCAGGCAGGGAGCCGGCGCTCAACTGGAGCCGGCCTATGGTACTGGTGACCCTGTCCTACGGCCTGTTCGGATTCGGCTATGTCATCACGGCGACCTTCCTCGTCACCATCGCCCGACTCTCGGCAACGGGAGCCTTCGTTGAATTCCTCTGCTGGTTCATCGCCGGCTTGACGGCGGCGGTGGCGCTGTTTGCCTGGAAGCCGCTGGTGAGGCCACTCGGGCTTGGCGGCGTCTATATCGCGGCGCTTGTGATTGAAGCGGCCGGTGTACTTGCGACCGTGGCGCTGCCGCCTTCGGTCGCACCACTGATCGGCGGCGCGCTGTTCGGCGCGACCTTCCTGGCGATCACCGCTTACGGGCTGCAGATCGGCCGCAAGCTTTCACCGGAAAGCCCGCGGCGAATTCTGGCGATGATGACCGCCGCCTTCGGGCTCGGCCAGATCGTCGGGCCTGTTGTTGCCGGCTGGATCGCCGAACGCTCAGGCAGTTTCACCGTCCCGACGGTGATCGCCGCCGCTGCACTTCTGGTCTGTGCGGCGCTGGTGATGCCGGTCATCAGGAAAATCGCTTAACCCATTACATCTGCGTAACAATGGGTCGAAGCCATTGCTGCTTCCTTCGAACTGCCTTAGTTTCCGGCACAATCAGTGTTCCACGACACTCCCGAGACTCACAGTTCAGGAAAGCAAAGCTCCCCGTGTTTCATTCGTTTTTTCCCCAGCCGAAACCTTTCTTCATTTCGCTTGTCGTGTGGACGCTGATTTCAATCTTCGGCTGGTATTTTTTCGCTGCCGGCCTCGGCGCGTCGCTGGGCTTTGTGGCGGTTGCGGAAGAGCAGCAGCCGATTGACCTTTCCTTCTTCCTTCTGCCCGAGAATGTCTGGTTCTACAGCTATTTCTTCCTCTCGGCGGTGATCTTCTGTGGCGCATGGCATCTGATAGCGCGGAACCATCCTTGGAAGCTGTGGTCGATCTGGGGGTCGGCGCTCATCATTTTCGTTACCTATTTCGGCGTCCAGATCACGGTCGTGATCAACAACTGGCGCCGGCCCTTCGGCGATCTTCTCCAGAACGCGTTGTCGAAGCAGCCGGGCATTTCTGTCGATAATTTTTACAGCCTGATGTGGGTCTTCTGTCAGATCGCATTCCTCAGCATGTTCGTGTCGATCATGACCGACTTCTTTACGAGCCACTACATCTTCCGCTGGCGCGCGGCGATGAACGACTTCTACATGTCGAAGTGGGAAAAGCTGCGTCACATTGAAGGCGCCTCGCAGCGCGTTCAGGAAGATACGATGCGCTTTTCGAGCACGCTCGAAGGTCTCGGCATCAGCCTCATCAACTCAGTGATGACGCTCGTTGTCTTTCTTCCGATTCTTCTGGCCCTCTCGCACTACGTGACCGAACTGCCGGTCATCGGCCCTCTAGCAAATTCGCTCTTCTGGCTGGCGCTCTTCTGGTCGGCATTCGGCACGCTGCTCCTGGCGGTTGCCGGTATCAAGCTGCCGGGCCTGAACTTCCGGAATCAACGCGTCGAAGCCGCCTATCGTAAGGAACTCGTCTACGGCGAGGATCATGCGGAGAGGGCGCAACCGCTGACAGTCAGGGAGCTCTTCAACAATGTTCGGCGAAACTATTTCCGCATGTATTTCCACTACATGTATTTCAACGTCGCCCGCTATTTCTACATTCAGGCTGACGCGCTTTTCGTGGTCTTCATGCTGGTGCCGACGATCGTTGCTGGCACGATCACCTACGGCATTTTCCAGCAGATCTCGACCGCCTTCGGCCAGGTCAGCAACTCGTTCCAGTATCTGGTGAACTCCTGGACGACGATCATCGAACTACTCTCCATCCACAAGCGCCTCAAGGCCTTCGAGGCTGCTATCGACGACGAACCTCTGCCGGCGATCGACCAGCATTATCTGGAGCGGGAAACTGGCGTTGTTCATGTTGATGGCTGACGGGTGAGGCTGGACGGGTGGGGTCGGGGCTTTTAATGCCTGGTGTGCCCTGCGGCCCCCTCATCCGCCCTAACGGGCACCTTCTTCCCGCTGGTGAGAAGGGGAAACCGCGACCTCGCCACGCCTTTCTCTTCTCCCGAGCGGGGAGAAGGTGGCCCGAAGGGCCGGATGAGGCGACGGCAGGGAACGCCGTCCCGGTAATATAAACGCGTCGGTCACAAACCCGACGTCTGCTGCAGTTTCCCTCGCGCCTCGATCATCGGGATCGCTTCGGAATAGCTGACGCAGGCAACGTCCGCGCGGTGGCAGACGTCGCTGACCAGACGGTCCAGCGCGCGCCAGTAGGCGCCGCCGTTCATTTCAACGAAGTGGAAGCCGAGCTGAAGGGGGATGCGGTTGCCGTTGTACTGGCGGTCGAAGGCCTGGGAGAAGGCTGAATAGGCGCGATCCTCGAATTCCTTCGAATCCGCGCTGTCTTCCTCGCCCTTCGAGTGCCGCACGAAGAGATTGTAGTCCATGCCGATGATCGGCTTTTCGTTCGGGCCTTCGGGGATCAGCGGCAGGCCGAAGCGGATGATGCCGTCTTCTTCGACAGGCATCGCCGGGCCTTTGGTGACGAGGCTTGCATCGTAAGTAAAGCCCGCCTTCTTTTCGGCGGCGATCATATCGGCGCCCGCGGTTGCCGACAGATAGGGGGCGCGAAAACCCTTGATGCCATGATTGACAAGGTCCTGCCAGCCGGCCGGCTCGTCGAGACCGACGCTCTTCCAGGCGTTTTTCAGAGTTGCATGAAAGGTCGCATATTCGGCCGACCAGTCGGCCTCGCTCCAGAGGCGGCCGTCGAAATGACCGCAGGCATGGCTGGATATGTCGTGACCCTCGAGATGGGCGTGCCAGATATTGCCGAGGCGCTCGCGGATCTCGTCGTCGCTCTGGGCGAAGCCGACATTGGATTTGCCGCGTTTCTGGTGGGGCGCCTGGTAGGCCTTCTTCGCCGCCTCGTTCATCAGGAAGGTGCAGGAGAGGAAATAGGTGAAATGGGCGCCATTTTTCGCCGCCATCTCGCGGCTTTTCAGCCAGAGCGCATTGTCGTGGGCGCCATCGAAGGAAATGATGACGAGCTGTTTCGGCCGGTCAGCCGCCTCGGCGATAACAGGGAGGAGGAACGAAGCCGTCAGGCAGGTGGAGAGGAGAAGACGGGACATGGACACCGCGACAATTTGATCGCGGTTTCCCTCGGATAGAATTGCGGCGAAGCTGCGGTCTCAACTGGTATTTTTTCCCGTCAGCCGCTAAGCCATGACAAACTGCACGGAAGGGACCCGCAATGACATTGCTTATCATCGGCATCATACTTTTCCTCGGCGTGCATCTGGTGAGGGTGGTGGCTCCCGGCTTTCGCCAGTCGATGATCGCCAGCTTCGGCGAAAGGGGCTGGCGGGCCGGCTACTCGATCGCAAGCATCCTCACACTGATCCTCTTGATCTACGGATTCGGGCAGGCCCGTCAGGTGACGGGCATGCTCTATAATCCGCCGGTTTGGACGGCTCATATCGCGATCACGCTGATGCTGATCGCGATGATCTGTCTCGTCGCCTCGCTGCTGCCGGCGGGGCATATTGCCACCAAAACGAAACATCCGATGGTTCTGTCGGTCAAGATCTGGGCGCTGGCGCATCTGCTCGCCAATGGCGAGACATCGTCCGTCCTGCTGTTTGCCGCTTTTCTCGCCTGGGGCGTCATCCTGCGCATCTCCCTGAAGCGGCGCGAGCGCGCAGGCGAGATCACGCTGCGCCCCTTCGTCTCGGCCAAATACGATCTCTATGGTGTTTTCATCGGCGTCGTTGCCTGGGCGCTGATCATCTGGAAGCTGCACGAATGGTTGATCGGCGTTTCGCCGCTTGTGATGTAACGAATCTTTCATATCCCCCTTACAACCGCGGCAAAATGGGGTAGAAGGCCCGGCATGTGCGTAGCGCACAGCCTATGGGTATTGCCGCGGCCGGAGATAAGAATGGCATTCAACGACGACAGCTTCATCCGTGAAGTCAATGAGGAATTGCGGTCCGACCAGATGAAGGGCGTCTGGCGCCGGTTCGGCCGCTATATCATCGTCGCTGCCGTCCTGATCGTCGTCGGCACCGCCGGCAAGGTTCTCTTTGAATATTGGGACGATACCCGCTCCTCCGGCGCCGGCGATCAGTTCCTGGCGGCGATGAAGCTTGCCGACGAGAACAAGAACGATGAGGCGCTGGCCGCGCTCGGCAAGCTGGAGAAGGAAGGCCATGGCGCCTATCCGGTGCTGGCGCGCATGCGGGCCGCAACCGTCCAGGCGCAGAAGGGCGACGCCGGCGCGGCGATCACCGCCTTCAACGAGATCGGCAAGGACAATAGTGTGCCGGCCGCCGTGCGCGACGCCGCCAGGATGCGTGCCGGCTGGCTGCTGATCGAGAACGGCTCCTATGAGCAGGTTTCGGCCGCGGTTGAGGAAATGGCGGTGCCGGGCAATGCCTTCCGCCATTCGGCGCGTGAAGCGCTTGGTCTGGCCTCCTATAAGGCCGGCAACATGGCGCAGGCGCGGCAATGGTTCCAGTCGATTGTCGACGACGCCGAAAGCCCGCGTCCTGTTGCCAATCGCGCCCAGATGATGCTTGATCTCATTACCGCATCCGGCAAGGCGCCCGCCGCGCAGGGCTGAGTTTTAAGGAAAAAGAATGAGTTTCACGGTCGCCATCGTCGGTCGTCCGAATGTCGGCAAGTCGACGCTTTTCAACCGCCTGGTGGGCAAGAAGCTTGCGCTCGTCGATGATACGCCCGGCGTGACCCGTGACCGCCGGCCGGGCGAAGCGCGGCTGATGGGCCTGAACTTCACCATCATCGATACGGCCGGCCTCGAAGAGGCCGACGAGGAAAGTCTGCAGGGCCGGATGCGCGCCCAGACGGAGGCGGCGATCGATGAGGCCGATCTTTCACTTTTCGTCGTCGATGCCAAGAACGGGCTGACGCCTGTTGATACCGCTCTTGCCGAAATGTTGCGCCGGCGCGGCAAGCCGGTGGTGCTCGTCGCCAATAAATCCGAAGCGCGCGGCTCCGACAGCGGCTTCTACGACGCCTATACACTGGGGCTTGGCGAGCCGACGCCGATTTCGGCCGAGCACGGAGAGGGCATGCTCGACCTGCGCGACGCGATCGTCGAGGCGATCGGCAAGGACCGCGCCTATGCCAAGGAGGATGTCGCGGTTACCGATGTCGATATTCCGCCGGGTGAAAACGAGACCGACGGCGAGGACGAAGAGCCGATCTATGACGACACCAAGCCGCTCAGGGTGGCGATCGTCGGCCGGCCGAATGCGGGCAAGTCGACGCTGATCAACCGTTTCCTCGGCGAGGACCGGCTGTTGACCGGGCCGGAGGCCGGCATCACCCGTGACTCCATCTCGGTCGAATGGGATTGGCGCGGCCGCACCATCAAGATGTTCGACACCGCAGGCATGCGCCGTAAGGCCCGGGTAACCGAGAAGCTGGAGAAGCTTTCAGTCGCCGATGCTCTGCGCGCCATCCGTTTTGCCGAGACGGTGGTTATCGTCTTCGACGCGACGATCCCTTTCGAGAAACAGGACCTGCAGATCGTCGATCTCGTGCTGCGCGAGGGGCGCGCCGCCGTTCTCGCCTTCAACAAGTGGGACATGATCGAGGACCGGCAGGCGGTGCTTGCCGACCTGCGCGAAAAGACCGACCGTCTGCTGCCGCAGGCGCGCGGCATTCGCGCCGTGCCGATCTCCGGCCAGACCGGCTGGGGACTGGACAAGCTGATGCAGTCGATCATCGACACGGACAAGGTTTGGAACAAGCGCATCTCGACGGCACGGCTCAACCGCTGGCTGGAAACGCAGCAGATCCAGCATCCGCCACCGGCCGTGTCCGGCCGGCGCATCAAGCTGAAATACATGACCCAGGTCAAGGCCCGCCCGCCGGCCTTCATGATCTCCTGCACCCGTTCCGACGCGCTGCCGGAATCCTATACGCGCTATCTGATCAATGGGCTGCGCGCCGATTTCGACATGCCGAGCGTGCCGATCCGCATCCATTTCCGTTCGGCTGAAAATCCGTACGAATCGAAGAAGAAGCGGACGTAGAGGCTGGGCGCCAGTTGGTGCTTGCGGGAACATCCGGTCGCGTTGTGGCGCGGGATACCCCCTCTGCCCTGCCGGGCATCTCCCCCACAGGTGGGGGAGATCGGATGGGCGGACCCGCTCGTTCCAGCATCAATTGTCTGGTGGATTCCATCCGCGAGTCGATCTCCCTCCTTGTGGGGGAGATGCCCGGCAGGGCAGAGGGGGGTGCCTCAGGCGCGACCTATCTCGGTTGTGGTGAATCTAAGCTATGCTCTTAGTCAGCGCTTCACGCAGCGCCACGATCTCGGCCTGGAGCCGAGTAAGATCCCCAGCGTCACGGCCGCTCGCTTCCGCGATGCAGCCGGGAATGCCGATCGCCCTTTCCTTCAGGCGAATGCCTGCTTCGCTTAAGCGGATGACGACGACGCGTTCGTCCGCGCTGCTGCGCTCGCGGCTGATATAGCCGGCGCTTTCCAGGCGTTTTAGTAGCGGCGTCAGCGTGCTCGATTCCAGGAATAGCTTTTCACCGAGGCCGCCGACCGTTTGGCCGTCCTGTTCCCACAGCGCGACCATGGCCAAATATTGCGGATAGGTGAGGCCGAGCGTGTCAAGAAGCGGCTTGTAGACGCGGTTCAGCGCGTGGCTCGCTGTATAGACGGCAAAGCAGACGAAAACGTCGAGCTTCAGCGGATCCTGCATGGGGCATCTCCAAAACCGCTGATATTATATCGTGCGGTAAATAATCGCAAGCAATCTTTATGCATGGCAGGCATGCCAAAAGTTAGATTGCGCAAAAAATGATCGTGCACGATATAAAAGCTGTGTTCAGGACGAACATTCAAAAACTGAGAGGACAAGACAATGTCGAGTATCAAGACCGCAGTTTCCGCAGCAGCACTCCTGGCAGCTTCCGCCGTCGGCGCGCTGGCCGACCCGGTGCTCGAGCCGACAACGCAGAAGTTCATCGATAGCCTGGCCGGCGGCCAGCCGATCTACACGCGGTCACCGGCCGATGCCCGCAATGTACTGGCGGGTGCACAGAAGGGCGATGTCAAGAAGCTGGCGGCCAAGGAAGAAGACAAGGTGATCAAATCAGGCCCGACCGGCAGCATCAAGCTGCGCATTGTCCGCCCGGAACATGCCAAGGGTACGCTGCCGGTTATTCTCTACTTCCATGGCGGCGGCTGGGTGCTGGGTGATGCCGGCACGCATGACCGGCTGGTGCGCGAGATTGCCAATGGCGCCGATGCCGCGGTCGTCTTCGTTGATTACGATCGCTCGCCGGAGGCCCGCTATCCCGTGGCGATCGAACAGGCCTATGCCGCGACCAAATATGTCGCCGAACATGCCAAGGAATTCAATGTAGACGCCGGCAGGCTTGCGGTCGCAGGCGACAGCGTCGGCGGCAATATGGCGGCCGTGGTGACGCTGCTTGCCAAGGAGCGCGGCGGCCCCGTTATCGACCAGCAGGTGCTTTTCTATCCCGTCACCGACGCCAATTTCGACAATGGTTCCTATAATGAGTTCGCCAATGGCCCGTGGCTGACCAAGGAAGCGATGAAGTGGTTCTGGAACGCCTATCTGCCTGATGAAGCCAAGCGCAAGGAACCGACGGCTTCACCGCTGCAGGCATCGCTCGAGCAGCTCAATGGCCTGCCGCCGGCCCTTATCATCACCGATGAAAACGATGTGTTGCGCGACGAAGGCGAGGCCTATGGCCGCAAGCTTAGCCAGGCCGGCGTCAAGGTCACCTCGATCCGCTACAACGGTACGATCCACGATTTTGTACTGCTGAATGCGATCACCGACACGCCAGCGGTCCGCAGTGCAATCAAGGTCGCGAACGACACGCTGCATAACGCCTTGCACAAGTAAATCGATCAGCGTTCTTTCCACGCGATTTCAGCAAACCGCTTCAAATTTGCTGGAATTGCTTCAATCTGCGGACGGCAAAGGCCCGGCGGTTTCGCCGGGCTTTCTGCTTCTCGGAAGCGACTTGGCAAATTGCCAGGCCTTCTTCCATTTCGGCGTGATGACGCCATTGGCGGCGCGGATATTGTTGATGAACTGCGTCGTCGCCGCTTCCCAGGAATATTGCATGGCAAGCGCGCGCGCCTTTTCACGCGAGGCGGAGAGGGCGGCCAGACAGGCAGTGCGCAAGTCCGCATCCAGCGCGCCAACCTCGCTGTCTTCGCCGATGATGTCGAGCGGACCGGTGACGGGGTAAGCGGCGACCGGTACGCCCGATGCCAGCGCCTCGAGGATGGTGTTGCCGAAGGTGTCGGTGAGCGAGGGAAAGACGAAGACATCGGCCTGGGCATAGATTTTGGCCAGGTCCTCGCCGAATTTTACGCCGGTAAAATGCACATTCGGATAGCGCTGCTCCAGTTCGGCGCGTGCCGGGCCATCGCCGACGACAACCTTCGAGCCGGGCAGGTCGAGATCGAGAAAGGCCGGCAGGTTCTTTTCCAGCGCGACACGGCCAACCGTCATGAAGATCGGGCGAGGGAGGCCGAATGGCTCCTGTTCGAGCGGCATAGGATGGAATTGCGTGGCGTCGATGCCGCGGGTCCAGGGCATCAGGTTCTTGATGCCGCGGGCCGACAGATCGCGGGCAAGGCTCGGTGTCGCGACCATGCAGCCGGCGCCGCCATTGTGGAACCAGCGCACGAAGGCATAGAGCCAGCTCTGCGGGATCGGCAGGCGGGCGGAAACATATTCCGGAAAGCGGGTGTGATAGCTGGTGGAGAAGGGCATGCCCTTGCGCAGGCACCAGCGGCGGGCGGTCAGCCCCAGCGGACCTTCGGTGGCGATGTGCACATAGGTGGGATGATGCTTTTCGATCTCGCGCGCGACGCGGCGGTAACTGGCGATCGTCAGGCGGATCTCGGGATAGGTCGGGCAGGGGATGCTGTTGAAGCGCTCCGGCGTGACCATCGAGACCTCGACGCCCATCTTCGCCAGTTCGCGATTGGTGTTCTCGATCGAGCGAACGACGCCGTTGACCTGCGGGTGCCAGGCGTCGGTGACGATCACCAGCCGTTCCGGCAGATTTCCGGCGGCCGCGGCATTGGCCCAGCTCTCGCCGCTATAAGTGTTTGCCGGATGTTGCAGCATGTCGTGATTTCCATCCGCGTCGCAGTGATATGACAACGCTCAGCCCCATAGCGGGGTTCCGGAACGGCGATTCCCGCCTGCCTATTTTGAGGCATGACCATGATGGAAATATTACAGCCGCATCCCAGCATTTGCAGGCGTTTAGCGGCGCGTTCGCCGCGAATATGTCAGCGGCCGATCGTGTTTCTCAGGCAGAAAGAATGACGGCGCCGGTCCGGGACCGGCGCCGCTTGGGAGGTTAAGCTGCAGCGGAAGCCGAGCCGGAGAGAGGAACTTCCGAGATCGTCTTCAGAACCTGGGAAGCGATCTGGTAGGGGCAGCCCTGCGAGTTCGGGCGGCGATCTTCCAGATAGCCCTTGTAGTCGTTCTTGATGAAGGAGTGCGGGACGCGGATGGAAGCGCCGCGGTCGGCAACGCCGTAGGAGAACTTGTTCCACGGCGCCGTTTCGTGCTTGCCGGTCAGGCGCTTGTCATTGTCCGGGCCGTAGACGTTGATGTGGTCCATCAGGTTCTTTTCGAACTGCGCCATCAGCGCTTCGAAATAGGCCTTGCCGCCGACTTCGCGCATGTACTTGGTCGAGAAATTGCAATGCATACCCGAACCGTTCCAGTCGGTGTCGCCGAGCGGCTTGCAATGATACTCAATGTCAATGCCGTATTTTTCGGTCAGGCGCTGCAGGAGGTAGCGCGCCATCCAGATCTGGTCGGCGGCCTTCTTGGAGCCCTTGCCGAAAATCTGGAATTCCCACTGGCCCTTTGCCACTTCGGCATTGATGCCTTCGTGATTGATGCCGGCAGCCAGGCAAAGGTCGAGATGTTCTTCGACGATTTCGCGGGCGACGTCGCCGACGTTCGAATAGCCGACGCCGGTGTAGTAGGGGCCCTGCGGAGCCGGGTAGCCCTGCTCGGGGAAGCCGAGCGGACGGCCGTTCTGGTAGAAGAAATATTCCTGCTCAAAGCCGAACCACGCATCTTCATCGTCAAGGATGGTGGCGCGGGCGTTGCTCGGGTGCGGTGTGACGCCATCGGGCATCATGACTTCGCACATGACCAGAACGCCGTTGGTGCGGGCGGGGTCGGGATAGATGGCGACGGGCTTCAGCACACAATCGGAGCTGCGGCCTTCGGCCTGCATGGTCGACGAACCGTCGAAGCCCCAGAGCGGAAGCTGTTCCAGCGTCGGGAATGCGTCGAATTCCTTGATCTGCGTCTTGCCACGCAGGTTCGGTACCGGAGTGTACCCATCGAGCCAAATATACTCGAGCTTATATTTTGTCATCGTGACTCTCTCAAATGCTACGAAGGTGAGCAAATCCGGAGACGATCTCGGCGCATGAGCGCATCCAACCGCCAGGGGATGCACCTTTAAAAGCACGTAGCGTGCCAGTTCGGCTGTCTTGACAAGAAAATATGCACATCAGCCGCCCGACGCGCATTCTCTGTGACCGAAATGCCCGCTTTCGGCGCGAAAACGGATTTTCGGCTTTGGAACCGGATGAAAATTCCGGCGTTAGCCCGAGGTGATGAAGTGTTGAACAAATAGGCGGACGCTCGCCGCGGGGACAGCATATCGATCAATCACAATATATACGTGCATATATTTTGTGCAATTTGCGTAAACTATGTGCATCGTGCTAAGGTCGCGACGTCGAATGTTGATGCGCCGAACGGAATGGAGGCGATCTTATGCCCACCGGTTTCCATCGTGAATCCGCAACGATCTACCAGTTCCCCGTCAAGCCGGCGCGGACCCCCAGCCGGTTCGAACGCGCCCGGCTAATGGAGCGCGAGGCAGCCGATGTCTGCGACGCGGCGCTCGACAGCTGCTGGTATCATGACGAGGCGGTTCGCGAGTCCGATCGGCCGACGAAGTCCTGATTGCTTGATACCTGCGGCGGTGACGCCGATACCGCGGGGAGCGCCCGCGCATGGCGTTCCTATGGTGGTCGTCATGCGCGGGCTTAGCGCCCGCTCAATCCGAGCTTTTCCTTGGCGACCAAGGCGCCATGCTCACTGACGACGCGGGCCGCCACTTTCGCGGCGAAGCTGGCGGCGGCCGGCGCGTCCCGGGTTTCCAGATAGCGGGCGAGAAAGGCGCCGTTGAAACTGTCGCCGGCGCTGGTGGTATCGACCACTGTCTCCACTTTCTCGGCCGGAACGAAGGTCTCGTCGCCGGCGAAATTCAAGCGAACGCCGTCCGCGCCGTTCTTGACGACGACATTGGCAGCGCCTAGGGCGCGATAGCGTTGAATCGTCGCCTCGATGGAATCGTCGCCGAAATGCGCGGCTTCGTCGTCGAAACTCGGCATGACCAGCACGGAAGAGCGGGCGCCTTCGCTGATCGTCGCATGCATCACGTCGTAACTCGACCAAAGGCGAGGACGGATGTTCGGGTCGAATACCACAAGCTTGCCGGCAGCCTTGGCGCGGCGGATTTCGGCGAGCAGTGTCGTGGCATCCTCTTGCGGCAGAATGGCTAGGGTGATGCCGGAGAAATAGACGAGGTCGGCGCCTTCCACCGCTTCGCGCAGGCGGTCGGGATCGGCGGCAAGGCTGCGGGCGGCCGAGCTGTCGCGCCAGTAGCTGAAGGAGCGCTCGCCGTTCTTCAGACTGATCATATAGAGGCCGGGCGTCCTGCCCCTGATGCGCCGGATCAGGCTCGTGCCGATGCCTGATTTGTCGATGAAAGCGACCATCTCGTCCGACATGGTGTCGTCGCCGAGGGCGGTGAAATAATCGACCGACCAGTCGGGGCCAAGGCAGGCGCGGGCATACCAGGCGGTGTTGAAAGTATCGCCGGCAAAGCCCTTGCGCAACAGTCCGTCACCGGCCTGCGAGAGCTCCACCATGCATTCACCGATCGATAGAAACCGTCTTCCGCTCACCTTGTCCTCCCGGCATGAGCGCCACTGATCCGACAGGCCGCTCTATCGCTTTGAATTGACGCTTCATCCGCTGATACGCGGAGCCGGGCGGAGTGACAAGCATTGATGTTGTGGGCGCCGGTATCGCCGGAAATGAAAAGCCCGCCTTCGCCGACAAGGCGAAGGCGGGTGCCGACGAAGATTGATTATTCGTGGATCGTGTAGCTGCCGAGCGCGCAAAGGTCCTGCGTATCTTCGGTCGTGTCGAGGTCCGAGTTTTCGTCGAACTCGAAGCGCATGTCGTATTTGCAGACGGTGCGGCCGTCGGCGATGGTGATGTTGACGGTCTCGCCCGGATTGAGGACATTCTCGCCGAAGACATCTTCTTCCCAGCTATTGACGCCGGTCGGCGAGCTGTAGAAGCGCGTCAGGACGGAACTGGTCCCGTTGGTGAGCTGGAATTTCAGATCTTCGGCGCGCGACGGCACGGCTGAGGCGGCGATGATCGCGGCGGCAAGCGCGATCAATCCAGAGACTTTCGATTTCATGTATGCGTTCCCCCGCCCATGATTGGGCGAAGAAGGGATAGCATATCCGCATCTAAATCTTTGTTATCGGAGACTATAGATTCCGAAATAAGTCCGTTTTCGGAACAGTTCACTCCCAAAAAGGATGACGTATTAGGGGCGAGATCTGTCATCGAAGCGAAGACCGCTTCATGCGGTCATCGCTTCATTATGGCCTGTCCATATGGTAGCAGGCGGCCTTCTGGCCGGGGCGAACCTCCTCGATCGCAGGCATTTCAGTGCGGCAGATGTCGGTCGCCTTCCAGCAGCGCGGCGAGAAGACGCAGCCTTTCGGCGGGTTGAGCGGCGAGGGCGGATCGCCCTGCAGGCGGATGCGGGTGCGCAGGCGCGCAAGCTTCGGATCCGGGATCGGCGCCGCCGAAAAGAGTGCCTGCGTATAGGGATGGGCCGGATGGTCGAAGACGGTGGCGCAGTCGCCCGCCTCCACCACACGGCCGAGGTAGAGCACCAGCACATCGTCGGAGATCAGCCGCACGACTGACAGGTCGTGGCTGATGAAGATCAGCGTCAAGCCGAACTCCTTGCGCAGCTTGCGCAGAAGCGTGATCACCTGGCCCTGGATCGAGACGTCGAGGGCCGAAACCGGCTCATCGCAGACGATCAGCTTCGGCTTGGTGACAACGGCGCGGGCAATGCCGATGCGCTGCGCCTGGCCGCCGGAAAATTCATGCGGATAGCGATTGATCATCTCCGGCACCAGGCCGACGGCGCTCATGATCTGGCGGACCCGTTCGGTGCGCTCGGCCTTCGAAAGCTTCGGCTCGAAGACGGTGAGCGGCTCGGCGATGATGTCGCCGACGGTCATGCGCGGATCGAGCGAGGCGATCGGATCCTGGAAGATGATCTGCATGTCGCGGCGTGCGGCGCGCATCTCCTCTTCACTGAGGTCGAGAAGATTGCGGCCCTGCCAGAGGATGCGGCCCTTTTGCGATTTCAACAACCGCAGGATGGAGCGGCCGAGTGTCGACTTGCCGCAGCCGGATTCGCCGACGATGCCGAGCGTGCGACCTTCGGCGAGATCGAAGCTGACATTGTTGACGGCCGTGAGGAAGACCGGCGGCTTGAACAGGCCTTTTGCCGGCAGTTCGAATTGGGTCGTCAGGTTCTCGACCCTCAGCAGCGATCGCTCAGCCATGGTTCAGCAACTCCTCACGACGCGGGAACGGGTGGTAACAGGCGGCGCAGTGGCGCGGTGCCAGCGTCTCGAGCGGCGGTGGACGGTCGATGCAATCGTTCTGGACCTGCGAACAGCGCGGCGAGAAATTGCAGCCCTTCGGCAGGTGCTGCAGGTTCGGCGGGCGGCCGGGAATGACGACGAGCTCGTCGACATCCTGATCCGGTCGCGGGATGGAGGCATGCAGCGCCGCCGTATAGGGATGGGCCGGGTTGTCGAAGAGCTCGTCGACCGGCGCCTCCTCGACGATGCGGCCGGCATACATGACGGCGACGCGGTCGGCGAGGCCGGCGACGACGCCGAGATCGTGGGTGATCATGATCAGCGCCGTGTTCATTTCTGCGGTCAGATCGTTGAAGAGATCGAGGATCTGCGCCTGGATGGTGACGTCGAGCGCCGTCGTCGGCTCATCGGCGATGAGCAGCTTCGGTTTGGTGAGCAGTGCCATGGCAATGACGATGCGCTGGCGCATGCCGCCTGACAGTTCGTGCGGATAGAGGTGGAAGCGCCGGGTCGGGTCGGGAATGCCGACGCGTTTCAGCATGTCCAGCGCTGCGTCCGATGCGGCGCGTGCCGTCAGGCCGCGGTGAACCTCCAGCTGTTCCGTCAGCTGTCTCGAAATCTTCAGCGCCGGATTGAGCGCGGTCATCGGATCCTGGAAGACCATGGCCATGTCTTTGCCGCGGATCTGGTCGAGTTCGCGCGGTTTTAGCGACAGGACATCCTTGCCTTCGAGCAGTGCCTGTCCCGTCGTGGCGCCGTTCTTGGCCAGCAGACCCATGATGCCGAGGAAGGTCTGGCTCTTGCCGGAGCCGGACTCGCCGACAATCGCGACGCGCTCGCCGCGCCGGACGGTGAGGTTCATATTCGAAACCGCCTTCACCTCGCCGTCAGGCGTCGCGAAGGTGATCGAATAGTCGTTGAGTTCGAGCAGGATGTCTTTTTGTGTTTCGTGGGGCATTCTTAGCGATCCTTCGGGTCGAACGCGTCGCGCAGGCCGTCGCCGATGAAGAGCAGGCTGAGCAGCAGGGCCACGAGGAAGCTAGCGGGGAAAATCAGCAGCCAGGGCATGCTTTCCATGGCGTCGGTTCCCTCGGCGATCAGCGTGCCGAGCGAGGTCAGCGGCTCCTGCACGCCGAAGCCGAGATAGGAAAGGAAGCTTTCGGTGGCGATGATTTCAGGCACGGTCAGCGCCGCGAAAATGACCACCGGGCCGACCAGGTTCGGAATGATGTGCTTGACGATGATCTTGAACGGCCGCTGTCCCGAGGCACGGGCCGCCTCGATGAACTCTCGATGCTTGATCGACAGCGTCTGGCCGCGCACGATGCGGGCCATTGTCAGCCACTCCAGCGCACCGATTGCGGCAAAAAGCAGATAGACGTTGCGGCCGAAGATCACCATCAGCAGGATGACGAAGAGGATATAGGGAAGCGCATACATGATATCGACGAAGCGCATCATGATCGCATCCAGCCTTCCCCCGATATAGCCGGAAATCGCCCCGTAAAGCACGCCGATGACGACCGAGACGACGGTTGCCGTCAGTGCGACCGCAAGGGAGACACGGGTGCCGTAAAGGACGCGGGCCAGAAGGTCGCGGCCGTTCGGGTCGGTGCCGAAATAATGGCCGGTCTCGATTGAGGGCGGGATGCGAAAGGCGGCCCAGTCGGGATCCTCGTAATTGAAGGGTATGAACCAGGGGCCGAGGAAGGCCGCGAGGATCAAGAGCGCCAGCACGGCGATCGACAGAACGGCCGCCTTGTTGCGTCCGAGGCGGCGCAGCGCATCCCTGGTGAGAGAGCGGCCTTCGGGCGCCAGCCCTTCTGCTTCGAGAAGCTCCTGGGCGAGCAGCTCGCGTTTTGCGGGGTTGAGGATCATCGGTTTCTCACTTTCGGATCGAGCCAGGCATAGGCGATGTCGACGAGAAGGTTCAGGAACACGATCAGCACCATGTAGAAGATGACCGTCCCGAGAACCATGCCGTAATCGCGGTTCAGGGCTGCGTTCACGAAATAGCGGCCGATGCCGGGCAATCCGAAGATGCTTTCGACAACCAGCGAGCCGGTGAGAAGGTAGCTTGCCGCCGGGCCCAGATAGGAAACGACGGGCATCATGGCGGGTTTCAGCGCGTGGCGCATGACGGTCAGCCGCGGGCCGATGCCCTTGGCCTTGGCGGTGCGGATGAAGTTCTGGTTCATCACCTCGATCATCGAGCCGCGGGTGATGCGCGAGATGCGGCCGGCATGCGGCAAAGCCAGGACGACGATCGGCAGGATCAGGTATTTGATCGAGCCGTCACCCCAGCCGCCGACCGGGAACCAGGCAAGGTGAATGCCGAATATCAATTGCAGGATCGGCGCGATCAGGAAGTTCGGCAGCACGACGCCAACCAGGATCAGCGCGCCGAGAATGTAATCCGGCGCCTTGTTCTGGTAGAGCGCGCCAAGACAGCCGACGGCCACGCCGACGATGATGGCGATCAGAAAGGCGGCGGTGCCGATGGTGAAGGTGTAGGGCAGGCCGATCATGATCTGCTGGGCGACGGTGAAATCCTCGCTGGCGAAGGAGGGACCGAGATCGCCTCGCAGCAGGTCGCCGACATAGATCAGGTACTGCTGGATCAGTGGCTTGTCGAGATTGTAGTGAACGGCAAGGTTCTTGAGGATCACCGGCGGCAATGGCCTTTCGCCATCGAAGGGGCCGCCGGGGGCAAGGCGCAAAACAAAAAAGCAGGCTGTGACGGCGATCCACAGGACGGGGATCGTCGATAGCAGGCGACGGAGGGCGTATTTGATCATGGTCGTGGGCCGGTCCTTCCCGCGCGGGGCGGGAAGGACCGTTTTCCCTTACTCTTTCATCGACAGCCAGCGGGTGCGGTGGATGTCCTGGATGTTGTCGACGAAGCCTTCGACCTTCGGCGACACGACATTCTTCGAGACATAGTAGTAGATCGGCAGGGCGGCGGACTCATCAAGCGCCAGCTGCTCGGCCTTCTTGAAGATCTCGGCGCGCTTCTTCAGATCGGTTTCGGCGTTGCCGTCCTTGATCAGCTTGTCGTAGTCGGGATTGCTCCAGCGGCCGTAATTCATCTGCACGCCTGTTACCAAGAGGTTCAGGAAGTTGTCCGGATCGTTGTAATCGGCGAGCCAGCCGGCACGGCCGATTTCGACCTGGCCACGCTGCATCTGGTCGTAATGCACCTTGGTTTCGGCATTGACGAGCTCGACATCGACGCCCAGCGGCTTCCACATGGAGGCGATCGCCACGGCGATGCGCTTGTGGTTGTCGTTGGTGTTGTAGCTGAGGACGGCGCGAAGCGGCTTGTCCGGACCGAAGCCGGCCTCAGTGAGCAGCTTCTTGGCTTCGGCGACCTTGTCCTTATAAGGCAGGTCCTTCCAGCTGACATAGGCCGGCTCGCCGTAATTGGCGGTGCCCGGCGGAACCCAGGAATAGGCCGGCAGTTCGCCGGTGCCGAGGATCTGCGGGCCGATCACTTCACGGTTGATCGCCATCGACAGCGCCTGGCGGACGCGCTTGTCGCTGAAGGGCGGCTTCTGCGAATTGACGACATAATAATAGAGGCCGGAGAAGGGGGCGACATGCGCCTGGCCCGGCAGGTTCTTCTTCATCCATTCGTACTGGTCGGTCGGGAAATCGGTGAGGATATCGAATTCGCCGGCACGGTAACGTTTCAGCGCGGCTTCCTGATCCTCCAGAACGAAGAACTTGGCGCCGTCGATCTTCAGGTCCTTGGTGCCGTACCACTGGTCGTTCTTGACGGTGGTAACATGCGAACCAGGAACCCATTCGGTCGGCTTATAGGGGCCGTTGGTCACAATGTTGCCGATCTTGACCCAATCCTGGCCCTTGGCCTCGACGACGTGTTTGGGCAACGGGTAAGCCGTGTAATGCATCAGCGCATTGATGAAATAGGGGGTCGGATTTTCCAGTGTGATTTCGAGCGTCTTGTCGTCGATCGCCTTGACGCCGAGCTGGTTGAGGTCGGTGATTTCGCCCTTGTTGATCTTTTCGGCGTTCTTGATGGTGAACTGCAGATAGGCATAATCGGCGGCGTTCTTCGGGTCGACGAGGCGCTGGAAGGCGAAGACGAAGTCTCCTGCCGTTACCGGCTGGCCATCGGACCACTTGATTCCGTCGCGAAGCTTGAAGGTGTAGACCTTGCCGTCCGGCGAAATGGTCCAGCTTTCGGCTTGCCCGGGAATCGGATTGTCCTTGGCGTCTTCGGTGACGAGGCCTTCGAAAATGTCGCCGGCAATACGATTCTCCCAATCGCCGGAAAGCTTCTGCGGATCGAGCGACTGCGGATCCCCACCATTGTGAATGTTGAGCGTGGCCGCATGCGCCGAAAACGCCAGCAATGTGCCAAGCATTGCTGAGGCGAGAATTTTTTTCGTGAACTGGTTCATCGTGGGTCCACCTTTCTAGGCTTTGCGCCTTTATTAGACATCTGTTCCCGACATTTGACCTCTTACGTGCAGGTCAGTGCGCACCTTATCGCAAAGGCTTTGCGTTGCAACCCCAAATCCGGAGGCCGGATTCCGGTTGTGGACAAGCCTATATGCGCCCTCCTCTTGCCGGATCGCGACGAACTGTCGCGGACGGTTTTGGGCCGCTGCTCCAGGCTTCACGTGGTTGTCTTTTGCCCCGTCCGCTTTAGTGTTGCGAGCGCAAACGAAGCAGGAGATGTAGCCGATGGCATTGCAGGCAGGCGGGAATGGAGATTGGTGGCGCGGCGCGGTGATCTATCAGGTCTACCCGCGCTCGTTTCAAGACACCAACAGCGATGGCCTCGGCGACCTCAAGGGCATTACCCGCCGGCTGCCGCATATCGCCAGTCTCGGTGTCGATGCGATCTGGCTCTCGCCCTTCTTCAAGTCGCCGATGGCCGACATGGGCTATGACGTGTCAGATTATTGCGACGTCGACCCGATCTTCGGGACGCTCGCCGATTTCGACGAGATGATGGCGGAGGCGCACAGGCTCGGCATCAAGGTCGTCATCGACCAGGTGATCTCGCACACTTCGGACCGGCATCCCTGGTTCGTCGAGAGCCGGTCGAGCCGGTCCAATCCCAAGGGGGACTGGTATGTCTGGGCCGATCCGAAGCCGGATGGGACGGCGCCGAACAATTGGCTGTCGATCTTCGGCGGGCCGGGCTGGGAATGGGATGGCGTGCGCCGGCAATATTACCAGCATAACTTCCTGACCTCGCAGCCGGACCTCAACTTCCACAGCGAAGAAGTGCAGGATGCGGTGCTGGAGACGGTGAAGTTCTGGCTCGACCGCGGCGTCGACGGCTTCCGGCTGGATACGGTGAATTACTATTTCTGCGACAAGCAGCTCAGAAGCAATCCACCGCATGAGCCCGACGAGGATGACGCTGGCCTCGATGCCCCAGACAGCAATCCTTACGGCATGCAGAACCACCTTTACGACAAGACCCAGCCGGAAAATGTCGATTTCCTCAAGCGCTTGCGGGCGCTGCTCGACCAGTACGAGGATCGCACGACTGTCGGCGAGGTCGGCGATGGGGCGCGTTCGCTAAAGACGGTTGGCGCCTATACGAGCGGCGGCGACAAGCTGCACATGTGCTACACATTCGACCTGCTCGGACCGGAGTTCACGGCCGAGCATATTCGCGGTTGCGTCGAAGCGTTCCAGGAGGTGGTGACCGATGGCTGGGTCTGCTGGGCTTTTTCAAACCACGACGTCATGCGTCATGTCAGCCGTTTTGCGCTGACGGCGGATGAGCGGCCCGTCATCGCCAAATTGGCCATCTCGGTGCTTGCGGCGCTGCGCGGTTCGATCTGCCTCTACCAGGGTGAGGAGCTCGGCCTGCCGGAGGCGGAGCTCGCCTTCGAGGATCTGCGCGACCCCTACGGCATCCGCTTCTGGCCGGCGTTCAAGGGCCGCGACGGATGCCGCACGCCGATGCCCTGGGAAGCCGGCAAGGCGCATGCGGGCTTCACCTCGGCGGAAAAGAGCTGGTTGCCGGTGCCTTATGAGCAGGCTGCGCTTTCCGTGGATACGCAGGAGGACAGCTACGACTCGGTGCTGCACCACTACCGCAGGACGCTCGCCTTCCGGAAGAGCCACCCAGCGCTGATCGACGGCGAAATGACTTTTGTCGGCACCAACCAGGACCTGCTCGCCTTCACCCGCGAAAAGGGCGGGGAAAAACTGCTGTTCGTTTTCAACCTGACGCGCGAACCGGCGGAATTTCGCCTGCCTGAGGGTATGCTGGTCAGGCAATCGCTCGAGATGCCGGGCTTTGAAGCGATGGGAGGCGCGGGCACGGTGAAGCTTGTGGCGCTGGACGGGTTCTGTGCGCGGGTTTGACGGGTTACTTCAGAAGCTTGTCGTAATCGGCATGAGAGCCGATCCAAAACCAGACGACGTGGTCGCCATCCCTGACGGCTAAAGCTCTCCAGGACGTGCCGACGCGTGCCCACCAGAAGCGGCCGACGCGCTTGAAATGCAGGGATGGATGTCTGGGATCTTGTTTGAGCAGATCGAAATTTTCGTCGGCCAGCTGCCGCACCTGCTCAGGCAAGCCGTCATAGGCCTCCCAGAAGGAGGGAGTTGCCTGGTGTTTCAAAGCGGTCTTGTCTTTCCGGCACGAAAATCGGCCAAGGCCTTCTCCGCGAAATGATCGAGCTTGCCGCTTGCTGCGTCTGTTTCCATCTGCCGATCCCAGCGTTCAGCCTGAAGGGCTTCAAACCAAGCGGAAAAGGCCTCGAGCTCATGCTTGTCGAGTTCGGTCACGGATTTTTCAATCTGTTCCAGCTTTGTCATGATCAGCTCCAGAAATACCGAAAAATAGGCGCTGCTGCGGAATTTGCCAATATACTCTCACCCGATCAGCGCGAATTTGTCCACATCGACCATGCCGCGGTCGGATATCTTCAGATGCGGAATGACGGGCAGCGGCAGGAAGGCCAACTGGAGGAAAGGTTCTTCCAGCGTTGCGCCGAGTGCGAAGGCGGCCTTGCGCAGATCATGCAGCGTATCGCGGACCTTTTCGTAAGGCTCGAGGCTCATCAGGCCGGCAATGGGCAGGGCGATTTCGCCGGTGACCTTGCCATCCTCCACGACGACAAAGCCGCCCTGGATTTCGCCGAGGCGGTTTGCGGCGCGCGCCATGTCATCCTCGCTGACGCCGACGACGCAGATATTGTGGCTGTCATGGCCGACAGTAGAGGCGATCGCGCCCTTCTTCAGGCCGAAGCCCTGGACGAAGCCGTTGGCGTGGTTGCCGTTCTTGCCGTGGCGTTCGATGACGGCGACCTTGATGATGTCGTTGGCAAGGTCGACCGCCGTCTCGTTGCCTTTGACGGGCAGCCGGTAGCGGCGATGCTCGGTGATGATCTTGCCAGGCGTGACGCCGATCACCGGCGTCTCGCCTTCGGCGACCGGTACACCGAAATGGGCGGCGTTGACCGGGCGGGCCTTGACGCTGTCGAGGCCGATCGGGGCGACCGGCTTGCGCGTGGAAAAGAGCGCGTCGCTGACGCGGCGGCCGGCCGAGAAGACCATGTCGGCGCGGCAACCTTCCAGACTGTCGAGAACCACGAGATCAGCGCGCCAGCCCGGCGCCACCAAGCCGCGATCCCGCAGGCCGAAGGCGCGGGCGGCGGAGATCGAGGCGGCGCGATAGATCGCCAGGGGTTCGACGCCGTTGGCGATCGCCGTGCGGATCATGTGGTCGAGATGGCCTTGTTCGGCGATGTCGAGCGGATTGCGGTCGTCGGTGCAGAGCGCGAGATAGGGTGAAAGCCGCTCGGTGATGATGGGAATCAGTGCGGCGAGATCCTTCGACACGGAGCCCTCGCGCACGAGGATATGCATGCCCTTGCGGATCTTTTCCAGCGCCTCAGTGGCGGTCGTGCATTCGTGCTCGGTGCGGATGCCGGCTGCGAGATAACCGTTGAGGTCGTTGCCGGAAAGAAGCGGTGCATGACCGTCGATATGGCCGCCTTGGAAGGCATCGAGCTTGGCCATGCAAACCGGATCCTTGTGGATCACCCCGGGGAAATTCATGAATTCCGCAAGGCCGATGACCTTCGGGTGATGGCGGAAGGGCAGGAGGCGTTCGATCGGCAGGTCGGCGCCTGCCGTTTCGAGATGGGTCGCCGGCACGCAGGAAGAGAGCTGGACGCGGATGTCCATGATCGTCTCGAGCGCGGATTGCAGAAAGAATTCGATGCCGGCGGTGCCGAGCACATTGGCGATCTCGTGCGGATCGCAGATCGCCGTGGTAACGCCATAAGGCAGGACGCAGCGGTCGAATTCATGCGGTGTGACGAGCGAGGATTCGATGTGCAGATGCGTGTCGATGAAGCCGGGAACGACCGTTCGGCCGGATATGTCGATCTCGGTTTCACCCACATAAGTGCCTGATGTGCCGACAATGCGGTCGGCGCCGATGGCGATGTCGGAGCGGACGACTTCGCCGGTGACGAGATCGAAGAAGCTGCCGCCCTTCAGCACGATGTCGGCGGGCACGCGGCCTACACCCTGGTCGATGAGACGTTCGAGTCTGCTGGTCATGGCACCGCTCACATTGCAACCGATTCCGAAACTTATAACCGATCTGCCGCGACATGCGATGCCTACAAACGAAACCGGGCGCCGAATGGCGCCCGATCGCAGTCTTTCATGTCGTGGCTTATTCGGCCGCGACGATCTTGCCGCTTTCCCACTTGTAGAGCGAGAAGCTCTGCGAGGTCAGGTCGCCGGCTTCGCCGTAGGTGACCTTGCCGATGGCGGTCGGGATCTCCTTGCCGTCTTTCAGGGCGGCGGCGACGGCTGCGGCATCCTCGGCGCTGCCGGCCTTCTCGATTCCGGCCTTCAGCACTTCGACGGCAGCGTAGGCGTTCAGCGTGAAGGCCTCGGCCGGAATGTTCTTGGCGGCGAGCGCATCGGCAGCCGTCTTGGAGTCTGGACTCTTCGTGGCGTCCGACGCATTGGTGAACAGCGTGCCCCCCGCCGCATCCGTGCCGATCGCCCAGAATTCGGTGTTGGAGAGGCCGTCGCCGCCGATGATCATCGCGTTGGCGGAGAGATCATGCAACTGGCGGGCGAGCAGGCCGCCTTCCGGGTGATAGCCGCCGAAATAGACGATATCGACCTTCTCGGACTTGATCCGGGTGGTGAGCGCGCTGAAATCCTTGTCGCCGGGCGTGATCGCGTCATTGACGACTTCGGTAACGCCGCCGGCGTTCAGCGTCGCCTTGAAGGCATCGGCGAGGCCTTTGCCATAGGCGCCCTTGTCGTTGACGATGGCGATGCGCTTGTCCTTGAAGTTCTGCAGCACGTATTTGGCGGCGACTTCCGCCTGCTGGTCGTCGCGACCGCAAGTGCGCAGCACATTGGTGAGGCCCCGCTTGGTCAGGTCGGGGGCGGTTGCCGTCGGGGTGACCATCAAGACGCCATTTTCAGCCAAGACGTCCGATACCGGGATAGCGACACCGGATGTCACCGGGCCGACGACGAAGCGGATGCCGTCGCCGACGACCTTGTTGGCGGCGGAAACGCCCTGCTTCGGTTCGCCGGCATCGTCGGCCAGTTCGAGGACGACCTTCTCGCCGAGAATCCCGCCCTTCTTGTTGATCTCGTCGACGGCGGTCTGAGCGCCGTTCTTCACCTGATCGCCATAGGCGGCGACCGGACCGGTCAGCGGCGCGATCAGCCCGATCGTGATATCGGCATGCGCAAGCGGTGCAAAGGCGAGTGACGCGACGAGGGTCGCCGTCAATGTCTTGAGAGTCATTGTCTGTCTCCTTGGATGGGGTCTTCGACCCACGATGAGGCGCCGCGCCGGTTTACCCGATCATTCAACGGCCCTTCGGGGCCGTGCCAAGGACGAACGGTAACGGCGCGATCAGCGAGCCCGCCGGCCATGTTTGACTCGAGGAAAGCTCATAGCGAGATTTCTAGGAATTTTGATGAGATTGCGCAAGTTCATAACAATATGGACGGAAAATACGGTCTATCCGACCGAAAACGCGGCTTGATCGGATCATTTCCAACATTTTCAGGGATTTTTCAGAGTCGAGGTCGCCAAAGGCCAGGGCCTTCGCCGAACGAAACCACCTCCATAAGGTTGTCTTTAGCTTTCCCATTAACCGTTAGTTTGGCCAATGACAGTAGGATCGCACGATACTCAAATACGGCGCATAAAAGAGACTGCATAAAAATTACATAGATATATCGGGAAATAGAGATCTGGATGCTCAAGCGTATCGATGCCGGTCAGGTGCGTATCGGAATGTTTGTAGAGGCTGTCGAGGGCCTGTGGCAGGATCCGCTTTTGTCCAAGCGCAGATTTTCCCTGCGGCGCGAAGTCGATGCCGCAAAAATTCGTAAATGCGGCACCGTCAGCGTCGTCATCAATACGAGCAAGGGGCTCGACACCAACGGGCTGCCGGCCCGTGACATCGAGATCGACATCCAGGCGGCGCGCGAGACCGTCCAGAAATCCGTCCAGTTGCTGGAAGAGGCTTTCGGGCGGCTGCGCAACGGCGACGGAGTGAGCGTCGATCACCTGACGCCGGTGATTTCTTCGGTCTCCAAGTCGATGGATGAGAACCCTTCGGTTTTCCTCAGCGTCACCCGCCTGAAATCAAAAGACGAAGTGACCTTCCTGCATTCCATTTCGGTGAGCGCGCTGATGATCCTTTTCAGCCGCCATCTCGCGCTCGATGAACATACAATCCAGATGCTCGGCACCGCGGGTTTGCTGCACGACGTCGGAAAGCTTGAAATTCCGCTTGAAGTCCTCAACAAGGCAGGGCCGCTGGAAAGGGATGAGATCAGCTTGCTCCGGGGCCATCCGGAGAAAGGGCATGCGATCCTGTCGCGGCAGGAGGGCATGTCGGAGATCGTTCTCGACGTTTGCCTCAATCATCACGAGCGCATCGATGGCAAAGGTTATCCGCGCAGCTTGTCCGGCAGCGAGGTGAGCCTTCATTCGCGGATTGCCACGATCTGCGATGTCTATGACGCCATCACTTCGGTGCGGCCGTATAAGGCGCCATGGAGCGCCAGCGAGGCACTGAAATGGATGCTCGGCGCTGAAGGGCATTTCGATCGCCAGCTCTTGAAAAAATTCGCGATCTGCCTTTCCGTCGCCTCTGTAAGCTGAGGCTTTGCATCTTCAGGCGAAAAGACCCGCGAGAGTATTGTCCGCGGGCCTTGGGCGGACCTTCCGGCGGGTCTTCAGATGTTGTTCTGAAGGATCGTCCTGAGCTTACCGAACAGCTCGTCGATATGGTGCTTTTCGATAATCAGCGGCGGGGAGAGCGCGATAATGTCGCCGGTGGTGCGGATCAGCAGTCCGCTCTCATAGGCCTTCAGGAAAGCCGTGAAGGCGCGCTTGGTGGGCTCGCCGCCGATCGGGTCGAGTTCAATTGCGCCGATCAGGCCGGTGTTCCTGATATCGATGACGTTGGGGCAGTCCTTCAGCGAATGCAGCGCGTCTGCCCAATAGTCGGAAAGTTCGGCGGCACGCGTGAGCAAGCCCTCTTCCTTGTAGGTGTCGAGCGTGGCGAGGGCTGCGGCAGACGCGATGGGGTTGCCGGAATAGGTGTAGCCGTGGAAGAACTCGATCATGTGCTCGGGGCCATTCATGAAGGCGTCATGAATCTCGGAGGTGACGAACACGGCGCCCATCGGGATGACCCCATTGGTCAGTCCTTTGGCGGTGGTGATCATGTCGGGCTTGACGTCGTAGTATTGCGCGGCGAAGGGGGCGCCGAGGCGGCCAAAACCGGTGATGACTTCGTCGAAGATCAGCAGGATGCCGTGCTTGGTGCAGATCTCGCGCAGCTTCTGCAGGTAACCCTTCGGCGGGATGAGGACGCCGGTGGAGCCGGCCACCGGCTCGACGATGACGGCGGCGACCGTCGAGGCGTCATGCAGTGTGACGATACGCTCCAGCTCGGTGGCGATATCGCCGCCATGCTCGGGCTCGCCACGAGTGAAGTTGTTTTTGCCGGGCTGGTGGGTGTGCGGCATGTGATCGACACCGGTGAGCAGCGTGCCGAACATCTTGCGGTTGGCGACAATGCCGCCGACGGAAATGCCGCCGAAATTGACGCCGTGATAGCCGCGCTCGCGGCCGATCAGGCGGAAGCGCGAACCGTTGCCCTTTACGCGGTGATAGGCAAGGGCCACCTTGAGCGCGGTCTCGACGGATTCGGAGCCGGAATTGGTGTAGAGGACATGGTTCATGCCTTCCGGGGCGATGTCGACCAGACGGTTCGCCAATTCGAAGGCCTTGGGATGGCCGAGCTGGAAGGCAGGGGCGTAATCGAGTTCGCCCGCCTGCTCGCGGATCGCCTCGGTGATCTTCGGACGGCAGTGGCCGGCGTTGACGCACCAGAGGCCGGCGGTGCCGTCCAATACCTGGCGGCCGTCATGGGTGGTATAATACATGTCCTTGGCGCCGACGAACAGCCGCGGCTCCTTCTTGAACTGGCGATTTGCCGTAAACGGCATCCAGAAGGCGCGAAGATCGTTCGGTGCATTGAGGCGGTTGGACATGCTGTTCTCCTGGCCGTCGTCGGCCGTTCCCGAAGGGGCTTGTCGCCCGAATTTTTACTGCCCGGTCAAATTATCAGGGCATCTCAACGCGTCAACACCTCACATGCTTCAGCTCAGAAAGAACTCGCCAAAAGGAACGACCGGCAAATCGCGAGATTTGCCGGTCGTGCCGTTAAGGTTCACGTGCTGAAATATCGTTGCCGTGGCTTCCGGGAGGCTTCCCGTGCGCCACCGGCGTAGCCGATGGTCATGTCAGCGCTATCATCAGGCCGCGGATCTGCTTCTGCTCGGAACGAGGTAGATGTCTTCCAGCGTCGCCAGGATCTTCATAACCGGCTCAGATGTGCTTGAGTAATAGATAGTCTGGGCGTCGCGGCGGGTCTTGACCAGCTTCTGCGCGCGCAGTTTCGAAAGGTGCTGTGAAAGAGCCGACTGGCTGAGGCCGACTTGTGCGGCAAGCACGCCGACCGCGACTTCGCCCTTTACCAGGCTGCACAGGATCAGCAATCTTTTAGGGTTGGCCATAGCTGACAATAGCGCTGCCGCCACATTCGTGTGGTCAGCCAAATCAAGGGTTTCCATATTGTTATCTTCCTAATGCAAAACGTACATCATCTGTCGGGGACAGGCCGTCTGCCGAGCTGGCGGCCAAAACTAGCAATTGGGCTCGAAGATTGTATATACCTAAATTTAAGGTATCGAGTATGCTATTTTAGATATGTTTGAACAAATGTGATCGGAATCCACAGCGAGAGTTTCGAATTCGTATCGCACCAATAAGTCCCCGGAAATGATCTCGAAACCCGCCGGATCGATGCCGCAGATGCGCCAAGAAGCCGATTCCGGGGCATTTAGGCGCACTGCAAGCATCGCTGCCACGTCGGGATGGCGCTCTACTAAATCTCGCACTGTTTCGGCCGCTTTGGCGGCGATCTCCTCGTTTGCCGGCGATTGGATGATGAGGTCTCGTCCGTCGAGATGGTAGGCGCGGCCGAAGCCGCCGTTGAGGCTCGCCCGCTCCGGTTTGAGACGGAAGAAGAGGAAGTCGGGAAAATCGATATAAAGTTTTGCCTTGGGATGGCGATCGAGAAAGCGCGTGCGGATGCGCTCGTGGAACGGATGACCATTCTCGACCGGCTCCGCCATGCATTGGGTCGTCAGCCGACCATAGGCGAGGGGGTCGCCCTTGCCCGGCTCGCCGGTGAGCAACGAGGCGCGTGGGTCCTTTGCCAGCGCCTTCGTATGTGCCGAAAGCCTCGAAACGAGGATGACCGGGACTCCGTCGATATCGGTGGCGAGCAAGACGCGGCTGGCGAAGGGAAAACCGGTCTCGGGATCGAGAACGGCGATGGCCGCGTGCCGTGCGGAGCGCAACAGCACGCGGGCAAGCTTGCGGGCTTCATCGTCGGTTTCGCGTATGGGCGAGGGCTGATCTTTCATATCCGCTATGTGGCAAAGCGGATTGAAAACATCAAGCGTCCTGCTTGCGGCGATGGCGGGTGAGGCCGGCGACGATATCCTGAGCCGAGACGGTGCCGACGATGGCGCCGTTCTCGACGATGCCGATACTGCCCGGTTGGCGGGCAAGCGCATCAAGAACATCGACGAGCGGGGTCGCTGCGCGGGCCGTGGCGCTGACGCTCATGCCGGCGGCCGTCTGGCCGAGGCCAGGCTGCATGACGTCGGCGGCAGTTAGCATGTTGATCGGATTGAGGTTCTGTACGAAATCGGCGACATACTGGTCGGCGGGGTTCCTGACGATGTCATGCGGCGTTCCGCACTGGATGATGCGGCCGCCCTCCATGATGGCGATGCGGTTGCCGATGCGGAAGGCCTCGTCGAGATCGTGGCTGACGAACAGGATTGTCTTCTTCAGCCGCCGCTGGAACTCCAGGAGCTCATCCTGCAGTCGAGTGCGGATCAATGGGTCGAGCGCCGAGAAAGGCTCGTCCATGAGCAGGATCGGCGCGCCGGTGGCAAAGGCGCGGGCAAGACCGACACGCTGCTGCATGCCGCCTGAGAGTTCGTTGACCTTACGGTCGGCCCATTTCGTCAGGTTGACGAGTTCGAGCTGCTCGCCGACACGCTGCTTGCGTTCGGCCTCCGGCATGCCGGCAAGTTCAAGGCCGAAGCCGACATTTTCGGCGACGGTGCGCCAGGGCAGAAGGGCAAACTGCTGGAACACCATGGAGACGGTGTGGGTGCGCAGGCCACGCAGCGCCTTGGCATTGCATCGGTAAGGGTTGACGGGGCCGGTGGAGGTCGAGACCGAAACATCGCCGCGCACCACGGGCGCAAGTCCGTTGACGGCGCGCAGCAGCGTCGACTTGCCGGAGCCGGAGAGGCCCATCAGCACGAGGATCTCGCCTTCCTCGATAGTCAGTGAGGCATTGGCGACGCCGAGCACGAGGCCGGTTGCGGCGCCGATCTCATCGCGCGTTTTGCCCTGGTCGGCCATGGCAAGCGCCGTTTCCGGCCGGTCGCCGAAGATGATGCTGACATTCTTAAAGTCTATCGCCGTCATGCGCCGTCTCCTTCGTCCCCTGCGCGGAATATGCGGTCGAGAATGATCGCCAGGATGACGATGCAGAAGCCGGCGTCGAAGCCTTTCGCGATATTGACGGTGTTCAGCGCACGCACGACAGGCACGCCAAGTCCGGGAGCGCCGACAAGCGCGGCAATGACCACCATCGACAGCGACAGCATGATGGTCTGGGTGAGGCCCGCCATAATCTGCGGCGCGGCAAAGGGAAGCTCGACCTTGCGCAGCACCTGCATCGGCCGCGCACCGAAGGCGACAGCGGCTTCAACGAGGGATGGCGGCGTCGAGATGATGCCGAGGCGCGTCAGCCGGATGGGGGCGGGAATTGCGAAAATGACGGTTGCGATCAGGCCCGGCACCATGCCGAGGCCGAAGAGGATCAGCGCCGGGATCAGATAGACGAATGTCGGGATCGTCTGCATGAGATCGAGCACCGGGCGCATGGCGGCATAGACCCAGGGGCGGCGGGCGGCGGCAATGCCGAGCGGGATACCGATCACCATACAGACGAAGGTGGCGGCGAGCACCAGGGCGAGCGTCTCCGTCGTCTCCTTCCAATAGTCCTGGTTCACGATGAGCAGCAGCCCAAAACAGGTGAAGACCGCAACCGCGATCGACCGGCGCAGCCAGAAGGCTATGCCGGTGATGGCAGCGATGACGATCAGCGGGTGAGGCTTCTGCAGCAGGAAGAGCAGGCCGTCTATGGCGCTCGACAGCAGGAATGCCAGCTGGTTGAAGAACCACTCGCCATTCGAGGTCAACCAGTCCACGAAGGATTTGGCCCCGGGGCCGATGGGAATCTTAAAGTCGGTGATCCAATTCAAGGTTCGCGCCTATCCAGAAAAAATCAACAATCGGACAAAATGAAACGGGGCGGAAAGCCGCCCCATTCATATCATCAAAGGCCGAGACCGGCCTTGGCGGCTGCGAGCGCATCGCCTTGGCCGTCGCGGGTCTTGACGCCCGCGAGCCAGGGCTCGAGCGCGGAGGGATTGGCCTTCAGCCATGCGGAAGCGGCTGCTTCAGGCTCTTCGCCATCGTTCAGGATCTTGCCCATGATCTGGTTCTCCATGTCGAGGGAGAACTTCAGGTTCTTCAGCATGGTGCCGACATTCGGGCATTCTTCGAGATAGCCAGCGCGAACGTTGGTGAAGACCTTGGCGCCGCCGAAGTCGGGGCCAAAGATGTCGTCACCGCCGCTCAGGTAGGTCAGCTTGAAGTTGGTGTTCATCGGGTGGGGTTCCCAGCCGAGGAAAACCACGGGCTTGCCTGCCTTGTCGGCGCGGGCGACCTGGGCGAGCATGCCCTGTTCGGAGGATTCGACCACCTCCATACCCTTCATGCCGAAAGTGTCCTTTTCGATCATGTCCATGATCAGGCGGTTGCCGTCATTGCCCGGCTCGATGCCATAGATCTTGCCGTCGAGATCTTCTTTATGGGCGGCAATATCCTTGAAGTCCTTGATGCCGAGTTCCGCACCCTTGGCGTTGGTGGCGAGCGTATACTTGGCGCCGACGAGGTTCGGGCCGAAGGATTCGACCGACTTGTCGTCGAGATAGGGACGGACGTCCTTTTCCTGGGTTTCCATCCAGTTGCCGAGGAAGACGTCGATGTCCTTGTTCTTCAGCGAGGTATAGGTGACCGGCACCGAGAGAACCTTGACGTCGGTCTGGTAGCCGATGCTCTTCAGGACGACGGATGCGGTGGCGGTGGTGGCGGTGATGTCAGTCCAGCCGACGTCCGAGAAGCGGACGGTGGAGCAACTGTCAGGGTCGGCGGCGAAGGCGGCGGTCGCAACGGAGAGGGCGGCGACGGCGGTCGCGGTGACGAGTTTGAATGTGCTTGTTGTTTTCATTTTAGACTCCCAGTCTTTAGGTCCCCAAGCCAATCACCAATAACCCAGTTTGACAAGCGACCTCAGTGCGTTTGCGGCGTATCGACCTATGTGATTGCGACGTCGGCGATTTTTTCGCAGCGCCGCGTTTTGGTGACTTTCAGGGGTGTTTTTGCATGGATTCCTGTGATTAGCGCCGTCACGGGGCTTTTCTTTGCCGTTGTGAGCTTTCAATAAGCTGAGCAAGGAGACATCGGATGGCAAAACTCTATTTCAACTATTCGACGATGAACGCCGGCAAGTCGACGCTGCTGCTGCAGGCCTCCTACAATTATCAGGAGCGCGGCATGCGTACGGTGCAGCTGATTGCGGCCTTCGACGAGCGCGCCGGCCGGGGCGTCATCGGCTCGAGGATCGGGCTGGAAGCGAGCGCCATCCCCTTCGAGCCGCACGAAGATCTGTTCAAGCTCATCGCCGGACTGTGCGGCGACGGGGCGCCGATTTCCTGCGTCTTCGTCGACGAGGCGCATTTCATGACGGCCGTCCATGTCTGGCAGCTTGCCCGTGTCGTCGATCGGCTCGGCATCCCTGTCATGGTCTATGGGCTCCGGACCGACTTCCAGGGCAAACTGTTTCCGGCTTCGCAGGAGTTGCTGGCGATCGCTGACGAGATGCGCGAAGTGCGCACGATCTGCCATTGCGGCCGTAAGGCGACGATGGTTGTGCGGCTCGACGCCCACGGCAAGGTGCTGCACGAGGGCGCGCAGATCGATGTCGGCGGTAACGAGAAATATGTCTCGCTCTGCCGCAGGCACTGGGACGACGAAATGAACGGCGCCTGGATCGCGGAGCCGGTCTGAGGGGGAGCCTGTTTTCTTTGTCGCCATAAGCGACTAGAGCATTTCCTGGTTAGATTGAAGCAGTCTGTTGGCTCACACGGAGTCGGATGGTCGACCGGCCGGCGCGCGTCGTAGCCCAGCTCTACGGCCAAGCCGGCCGGTCGATCAGCCGGCCCGTTTCAGCCAACCTGAAAGGCCGGGCATCTTTCCGCCAGGATCAGAGGCGATCGGCTCGGACGTACCTTGGGGTATGCCCATCGCCAATCGCCTCTGCCCTGACGAAAACCTGCTCCGGCAGAATGCTTCAATCTAGCCAGGAAATGCTCTAGCCTGCAGACAGCAGATTCCCTGGAGAAATCAGGTGCGCAAAGCCCCGTCATTCGACAGCCGTTATGAAACCGCGGGCGGCTTCGCCGAAAAGATCGCGGCCGATGGAGCCTATTGCGCAGCCTGCATCCGTGCCTTTGACAGCGACGAAAAACATTCGGCCGATGAGGTCTTCCTCGAACAGAATGTGCGCTTTCAAGAGCATATCGCAGATGGCGCCGCGCTGGACGCTCTGCTGGCCGAGCTCGTCTTCTCCCTCGACCGGCTGACGGCGGAAGTGTCGGCAGACCTCGACAGTTTCCGGGGATTGACGATGCGCGAGAAAATGGCCGGCTGGACGTCGCGCCAGCGGATGTGGCGGATGTATACCGAACGTGTGCGCGAGGCGCCCGTCATCGAGCGGCTGCTCGATCTTTTGGTGAAATCGGACGCGCTTGCAAGGCTGATCACCACACAGCGCTCCGCGCTCGTCGAACGCCACAAGGCGGCCGAACATAATCTCGTCAGCGTCGTTGAGCACCGCCGCCGGCTGGTCGATTCCATCGATATCGCCCGTCTCAGGATGAAAGAGCTCAACGCCAAGGCGCTGACGACGCAGGGTCGCATCGGCGTCTACGGCAACAGAGCGCATTGGGAGCAGATGGAGGCGGAGCGGCGGGCGCTGAAGGCGGAGGCCGAGCGTATCTCCACCGAGGAGCACGAGATGCGCGACGACAGCCAGCGGCGGGAGCGCTTTATCAGCCTGTTTCAGGCCTTCGTCGATGCGATGAACAGCCAGATCGCCGTCTGCAACGTGCTTTTGTACAAGCTGATGATCGATGTCGAAGAGCGGCTGATCATCTATCAGGCGCAGGTCGATACCGACAGGCCGGGCATGAAGGCCAGGATCAAGCCGGAGTTCTTTCCGGATATCGCCGCGCCGATCCGCTTGTTCGAGAAGGGCATGCTGGTCGCCCAGGATCTGGAGCGGCGCAAGGGCCGCGCCGCTCTCGAAGTCGCGAGACGGCTTCCCGCCTATGCCGAACCATCGCCCGAAGCACCAGGGGCGCCATTGATCGATACGGTCCGCCGGCCCTTTCGCTTCAGCCTGCCTTTTCTGCGCTCCTGAGCCGTGAAGCGCGGGGTTCGCGCTGCTTTCATTCGTAAAAATCGACGGGCTCGTGTTGTGCTCGGCCCATCGAGCGCATATGTGGATGCAACGGGGCGGCGATGTCCTACTGCATAATTCCTTAAATCGGGATCGATTTAAGGAATTATGCAGCAACTCAAAGTGCTACAGCGTCCTTAGCGCGTCTGAAAAGACGCGCGGCGCTGTAGTGTTCGCCTCGCCTGACAGGAGACGACGATGCTTGACCGGATAGCCGGTTTTTTCAGGCTGATCGGCCAGACGATCGGCCGTTGGGCCCGCCTGTTTTTTGCCTGGGCCTTCTGGCCCTTCCTCGCCGCGCATGGCTGGTATCAGCGCCGGAGTTGGTTGATCCGGTTGCCGATCATCGCGTTCGTCGCGCTCTTCGTCGTGCTCTACGGCTATTTCTTCTGGCAGACGCAGGTCTGGTCGAATTTCAACACCGCTTTCGTCGATCAGTACCGGCTTTCCGAACGCAAGGTTGCCGCCGGGCAGGAACTGCCGTCCGCCGAGGGCAGTGTGGCGGTCGCCGCCAAGACCTGCCAGCGCTCTGCCATCGTCGACGTCACAGCGGATCTTACCGATTTCAACGTCAATCAGAATGCATGGATCTCCTCCATGCTGCTCTACAAGATGGGCTTCTTCGGGATCGACTGGGATCACACGCCCTTCCTCGACAACAAGGCGTCGTTCCAGCGCGGCATCAACCAGGCAGTCCGGCGAACCTCGGCGGAACTCGTCGATACGCTCGGGCGCGTGCGTGGGACGTCGGGCATCAACAATGATCTGCAGAGCGCGCGCGGCAATCTGCAGTTCGACGAACATAGCTGGTATTTCGGGTTCAATCCTTTCGGGCCAAAGACTCCGACGCCCTCTTATTACCGCTCGGCAATCGGCAGCCTGCGCAAATTCAACACCGATCTTTCCGCCTGCAACGTCATTTTCGACGGTCGCGCCGACAATCTCATGCAGTTCATCGACCGTGTCGCCAACGATCTCGGCGGCACCTCAGATATGCTAGCCGAGCGCTCGGAGAACCATAATCGCGGCTGGTTCGATACGCGCGCCGACGACCGGTTCTGGTTCGCCTACGGTCAGCTCTACGCCTATTACGCCATTCTTGCCGCCGCACAGTCGGATTTCTCGCAGGTGGTGCAGGAGCGCAATCTCGGCGCAGTCTGGGGCGGCACGATGCGGCAGTTCCAGGCGGCGCTGCGCGTCCAGCCGGCGATCATCTCGAACGGGCGCGAGGATGGGTGGATCATGCCGAGCCATCTCGCCACCATGGGCTTCTACATCTTGAGGGTGCGCTCGAACCTGGTGGAAATCCGTTCGGTGCTCGATCGTTAGGCGGCCGGAAACTGAAAGGCGATAGGCACCGAGCATCCGAACGAATCCGCATCGGTGACGCCGATATGGGCGGACGACGTGCTGACTCTCGTTTGATCCTCAGTTGATCAGCTTCAATCGAATTGCTTTTGCTACCAATTGGGTGCGGTTGACGCAATCGAGTTTCTTGATCGCATTCGTCATGTAGGCATTCACCGTATGGTCCGACAGCGCCAGGATCTGGCCGATTTCGATTGAGGTCTTGCCCTGTGCGGTCCAGCGCACGACTTCGAGTTCACGCGCCGACAGCGCATTATGGGCGCTTTCCTCGTTGCGTCTGACGGTGTTATATGCGTCGAGGGCGTGGAGGATGATGATCGCCAGCTCGTTGACCTCGCTCTGGCCGAGTGCGGCGCGTTCGCCGCAAAACCAGAAGACCAGGCGGCGGCCGTCGACTGCAATGGTCGGCATGGCAACGCCCGCCGGTATCGCATGGTGCAGCATCAGGGCGCGCAGTTCGGCGGGAAAGGCCTGACCATTGACGGCATCGTTGAGGTGCCAGGCCAGCGGCACGGCCGATTCCCTCAGCCGCAAGCCGAAAGGGCAACCACGCATCATATTGGCGCGGTCGAAATCGCGGACATAGGCGGCGGGAAGCGAACTCTCGATCAACAGCGGCTTCAGCAGGAGGTCTTCCGGGGAGGGGGCGTGCATCAGCGTCGCATGAGACAATCCGAAGGCCGTAGCTACCCTGCCGAGCGCCTGGGCAAAAAGGCCACGCGTTCCTGCTACCGTAAGCTCCGCCGAAAGCAACGACTGTCTTTCAGAGATGGTCATGTAAGACATTTGTACGCCTCCGGCAGCCGCAATGTTAACGCTATCAAATACAAAAATGCCGGCGGATGCTAGTCCTTATCGCGCTTGCGCAGGCCGATTAACTCAAATTGTGAAGAAATAGTCACAATCCCGCGCGCGTCGGTTGAGCTGCCGCTTGTGCTAGTAGCGCTGTGGTATTTTTGACTTCTACTGATGCGGGACAGCTGTAGATATCTGCGACGCCGGACAGGTAGAGAATCATGCCGAAAGGCCTGGGCGGTGAGGGGCGCCGAAATCCGCCTTGCTGCCGATCAATGCAGTTGCTAAGTCTATTACCATGTATAGCCGGGACGGTTTAATCGTGCGCTTTGCGAATAGCTTTTGTCTGAAATATCTGTCTTTCCTGCCGTTACTTGCTTTTCTTCTTGTGATCTTGCCGGCTGCGGCCGCAACGTCGCAGGCCGCCGAGCAACAGAAGCAGGCTGTGCAGCCGCCCATGCGCTTCGTCATTGTGCGCAGTCTTCTTTGCCAGGAAAACTGTCCGGAATGGATATCGGCGGAGGGACGAATAACCTCCGATACGCCGGCTCGACTGAAGAAGATTCTCAAAGGCGGCGAGCGGACGAAAACTGCCGGTCGTCTTCCGTTCGGAGGGCGGCGATGTCGATGCCGCCTATGCAATGGGCCGAATGATCCGCAAGGCCGGATTGGAAACGGCGGTCGGCGGCACGCGGCTGAAAGGTTGCCCAACTGCTGATCCGCGCTGCGACGCTGCTATCGCAAAGGACGGCAGCTCGATCGGTTACACCTATTCGGCCGGTGCATACTGCTTTTCCGCCTGTCCGCTGGCCTTTGCCGGTGGCACCTCGCGCGTCTCATCGCAATGGGCTTTGATCGGCGTTCACCAGATTACGACGATCTATAACAGGATGCGCATTTCCTACCGCATCGAATACAAGATCGTGAACGGCAAGAAGAAGGAAATCTCTCGCAAAGAGGTAGGACGCAAGGTGGCGGGGCAGACCAGTTCCACCAAGCTCGGAAAGAAGAGCAGCGCTGCCTTGACGGCCTATTTGAAGGAAATGGGCGTTGACGACGACGTGATTGATCAAATGATGAGCGCCACACCCGACAGCATCAAGATCGTACCGCCTGCGGAAGCACTGCGCATGAGGCTGATGACGGACATGCTGGCTTACAACGAATGGCCCGGCATGCCGCTTTGCGCGCCGGATGCACCGGCCGAGGCTGTCTGCCATGGCCATCCGCCAGCCCAGGCGCCCGCGGCGGCCCCCTCGGGCGGCTAACCCTTGTCCTTCAGGTCATTCTTCGACGTCACGCTCATCAGCTTCTCGAGGAAACCGAGCATGACGGCGGAGGCGACGAAGGCGAGGTGCATCAGGGTCAGCCACATGATCTTGCCGTCGGCATATTTGTCGGCGTTGAGGAAGACCTGCAGCAGGTGGATCGAGGAGATGGCGACGATCGAGGAGGCGACCTTGATCTTCAGGCTGCCGGAATCGAGCTTGCCGAGAAAGGAGACCTCGTTGTCGGCCTCGCCTGCTTCATCGAAGCGGCTTACGAAATTCTCGTAGCCCGAGATCATCACCATGACGATCAGGCTGGCGACGAGGGCTGCATCGATCAGTCCGAGCATGGCAAGAATCATCTCGGCCTCGTCGAGGTCGAAGACGCCGGAGGCGATCTTCAGGAACTTATAGCCGAAGGAAACGGCATAGACGGCGAGAGCCAGCACCAAACCGATATAGAAGACGACGAGGAGCCAACGGCTCGACAGGATGACGCGCTCGATGATGAGTTCCAGTGACTTCATATTTTCACCCTGTGAACGGCAATCGTTATGCGCGAGATAAACACCGAGCGTGGCAGCCGCAAGGCGCGGCGCTATTCACACCCTGCCGATATTTCGCTATCCCGATGAAGAGGAAATGTCGGCTCCGCTGCCGCGGAGCTCGGGAGGGGAGCATCCATGCCGTCAATCAAATCCGATATCGAAATCGCGCGTGCGGCGGCCAAGAAGCCGATCTTCGAGATCGGGGCGAAACTCGGCATACCGGTCGAGCAACTCGCGCCTTACGGTCACGACAAGGCCAAGGTCAGCGCCGAGTTCATCGCGGCGCAGGCGGGCAAGAAAGATGGCAAGCTGATCCTCGTCACGGCGATCAACCCGACGCCGGCAGGCGAGGGTAAGACGACCACGACCGTCGGGCTCGGCGACGGGCTGAACCGGATCGGCAAGAAGGCCATCATCTGCATACGCGAGGCTTCGCTCGGTCCCTGCTTCGGCGTCAAGGGCGGGGCGGCCGGCGGCGGTTATGCGCAGGTCGTGCCGATGGAGGACATCAATCTGCATTTCACCGGCGATTTCCATGCGATCACCTCGGCGCACAATCTGCTGGCGGCGATGATCGACAATCACATCTATTGGGGTAACGAAGAGAATATCGACATCCGCCGCATCGCCTGGCGGCGAGTCATGGACATGAACGACAGGGCGCTGAGAAGCATGGTCTCCTCGCTCGGCGGCGTCGCCAACGGCTTCCCGCGCCAAGGCGGGTTCGACATCACCGTCGCCTCCGAGGTGATGGCGATCCTCTGTCTCGCCACCGACCTGAAAGATCTGGAGCGGCGGCTCGGCGATATCATCATCGGCTATCGCTTCGACAGGACGCCGGTGCATGCGCGCGACCTGAAGGCCGACGGCGCCATGGCGGTGCTGCTCAAGGATGCGATGCAGCCGAACCTGGTGCAGACGCTGGAGAACAATCCCGCCTTCGTGCATGGTGGCCCTTTCGCCAATATTGCCCATGGCTGCAATTCGGTGACGGCGACGATGACGGCGCTGAAGCTTGCCGACTACGTCGTGACGGAAGCAGGTTTCGGGGCGGATCTCGGCGCCGAGAAATTCTTCGACATCAAATGCCGCAAGGCCGGGCTGAAGCCGGATGCGGCGGTCATCGTCGCCACCGTCAGGGCGCTGAAGATGAATGGCGGGGTGAAAAAAGAGGAGCTCGCCACGGAAGATGTCGCGGCGCTGAAGAAGGGCTGCGCCAATCTCGGCCGGCACGTCGCCAATGTGCGCCGTTTCGGCGTGCCCGTAGTCGTCGCGATCAACCATTTCGTCTCGGACACCGAGGCCGAGATCGCGGCGCTGAAGGAATTTGTCTCACGGCTCGGCGCCGAGGCGATCCTCTGCCAGCACTGGGCGAAAGGTTCGGCCGGCATCGAGGAACTGGCGCATAAGGTAGTGGAACTCGCCGAATCCGGACAGGCGAAATTCCAGCCGCTCTATGGCGACGACATTTCGCTGTTCGAGAAGATCGAGATCGTCGCCTCGAAGATCTACCATGCCGGCGAGGTGACCGCCGACAAGGCGGTGCGCGATCAGCTGCAGACATGGGAGGAACAGGGCTACGGCAAGCTGCCGGTCTGCATGGCGAAGACGCAATATTCCTTCTCCACCGATCCAAACCTGCGCGGCGCGCCGGAAGGACATATCGTTCCAGTGCGCGAGGTGCGGCTTTCGGCCGGCGCCGGTTTCGTCGTCGCCATTACCGGCGAAATCATGACGATGCCCGGCCTGCCGAAATCACCATCGGCGGAGCGGATTTTCCTGAACGACCAGGGCTATATCGAGGGGTTGTTCTGATCCGTGGAGGGCTCGTTCGGAGCTTGGCCCAATATGTGAAATAGCGTTCAGAAGCTCTTCGGCCATCGCTGAGATGTGTGCAGGATTGTCAGAATTTCGATTTCTTTTTTTGTCGCCCGATAAGCGACAATATAGGGATATCGCTTAGCACCATCTCCCGTGTGCCCGCACGCGGCCAGCTTTTCCCATCAATGGATGATCCGGCAGGCTTTCCACGATGGATCGGATACGGATGATCACCCTGCTCGCTGCGCCAGGATCGTGACGGGCGATGTACGCGCCGATATGATCAAGCCGGGCGAGCGCCCTGTGGGTCCATTTGATGCGCAGGCTCATTTTCTGGAAGGGTTGCTAGCATATTTGGACAGAACGGCGGCGACCTCCTCATCGGAGGCGAAGTCACCTTGATCGGCTTCGCGAACTGCGGCTTCGATTTCCGCAAGCTGCCACTCCTCGCGCTCGATGAATTCCTCGATCGCCATGGCCGCCACCTGGGCCGGCGAAAGCTTTCGCTTCTCGGCAAGGCGATCCAGACGGGAAACCGTTGAATCGTTCATCTGGAAGCTCAACAAGGTCATGATAGGCACTCCGCCGGTTCTTCATGCTGAAGTTTAGTGACTGGACGACCTGATTCAAGCGGAATCGCAGACGCTTGAATGATCAATGGCAGTAGCGATAGCCGCCCTTCCTTTCCATCACATCGAGATGGAAATGGGTCTCGTGGGCGGCGTCGCTTTCGGGGTCCAGCACGGTGGTGAAATAGATGCAGCCGGCGGCGCTGACGGTGCGCTGGAAGGCGCCGGTCAGCGTCGGGTCCTCCCGGCGGGAGCGGACGGCGACGTCTTCGCCTTTCTCGAAATGGAAGCTTGCAATATCGATGGCATTGCCGCGGGCATGCTCGGAGATCTTGCCGGTTTCAGCGCCGTTGCGCAGACGGCACATATAGGACGTTGCCTGGTTGACGGTCGTGAGGCGCCCCTGTTCCGGCAGGGCGGCGGAGGCGGCCGGGATGACGCTATCTTTCAGCCAGCGGGCGAGAGCGAGTGCCGCCGGGCAGCGGATCGTCGCCTCCGGCTTGAGCGCAATGCCGGGCAGGACTTCGGAGACGATGATCGGTTTGTCGATGCCACAGCCGTTGCCGTCGTCGATGCGCGGCGTGTCCTTGAAGACGACGCCCAAGGCTCGGAGTTCGGCCGTGCATACTGCGTGTTCGGTGTCGCTTTCGGGTTCGATCGTCAGATGCTGCTCTTCGAGCGTCTGCTCGGCAGGCGGCTTGTTCTCCTCCGCCGGCGTCTGCGGGCTTTTAAGCCCGCCCGGCGGCAGCGGCGGGCCTTGCATCGGTTCTGCCGGCTCCGGCTTTCCTGGTTCGGTTTGGGGCGCCGATGGCTGGTCAGCCGCCGGTGTCTCCGGCTCCTTCACATCGGGCTTCGGCTGCGGCGCGGGCACATCCGCCGGCGCGGGTGGTTCAGTGTTGTCGGGAAGCGGAGTAGGACTGGTTGCAGCCCCGGTGTCGGGTCGAGGTTGGGGTAAGGGACCATGCGGGGGCAGGCGGGCGCCAGCAAGAAAGGCGGTAGCGGCGAGAAGGATCGCCAGTATCGAAAGTTTTCTCAACGCATCCGATTCCCTGGTGTCGATAGCGGAAGGGATAACGCATTATGGCGGGTTTCGTTGCAATTGCGCAACGTCCTGGAAAATCATTAAAACTTGAAAATGATCTTCAACATAAATTGGTCGATTATGTTGACTCATGTTTTTTATGCGGCAAAAAGAAGGCGGATTTCTGCTCCGTCTTATCCGCAATAGCCCAGCCAGCCCATCGAGCGTTCGACGCGCCACGACCAGCCAGCCCGGTAATCATTTTTAGAGGGTAGGTTATGATCGTCCGGCATTGGCGCTCGGTTCTATTGGTCTGCACGGCAGTTGCAGCTGTTCTTCCTGTTTCGCAGTCTTTCGCGCAAAGCGCTCCGGTCACGACGCCGGAAGCCACGTCGGATGACAGCACCGTGCTGCAGAAGATCGTCGTCAAGGGCAAACGCGTGGCGCCGGGCAGCGTTGCCGATACGCCGCTCGCGACCGAGGTCACTGCCAAGCAGCTGGAACAGAAGCAGGTCACCAATTTCGACGATATCGGCCGCAGCGTCGATGCGGGCGTGAACTATTCGCGCGCTGATGCGGGCTTCAACCTGCGCGGACTTTCCGGTGCTCGCATCCTGACCACGGTCGACGGTATTCCAATCCCTTATATTTCGAACAGCTCGCGTCAGGGTGCTTTTGCGCCTGCCAACGCCAATGGCGGCGGCGACACTTTCGATTTCGATTCGCTTTCTTCGCTCGATATCGTGCGCGGCGCGGATTCGAGCAAGGGCGGTTCGGGCATGCTCGGCGGCGCCATAGTGCTCAATACGCTGGAACCGGAGGATCTGATCCCTGAGGGCCGCGACTGGGGTGCGATCGTCAAGTCGACCTATGATAGCGAAGACAGGAGTTTTTCCGGCTCGGCTGCCGCTGCCAAGAAGATCGGCGGCACCTCGATCCTGTTTCAGGGCGGCTACCGCAAGGGCCATGAGCGGGCGAACATGGGCAACAATGACGTTTACGGTGCTCTTCGCACCGAGGCGAATCCTGCCGATTTCGATCAGAACAATCTGCTCTTCAAGCTGCGTCAGGAGCTGGAAGGCGGTCATCGCATCGGCTTGACGGCGGAACGCTTCCGCCGCGACCTGGAAACCGACCTGCGCCACCTTCAGGGAGGAACCAGCCCTCGCAATTTCATGATCGACAATTACGACGGTCGCGAACAGCGTGACCGCGATCGCGTATCGCTCGACTACGATTATGAAGCGCAGTCTTCCGACGCGTTCTTCAGCAGTGCGCGCGCCACGCTTTATTGGCAGGATTTGAAGAAGGAGGCGGGCAGCGGGGGCCGTACGACCGCCAATGTTGCCTATGGCCGCAACAACGAGGTCGAAAACGAAACCTGGGGCTTCAGCGGCACGGCGACGAAGGATTTCGAATATTCCGGCCTCAGCCACTCCGTTCGTGTTGGCCTCGATGTCGGCGTCTCCAGCTGGAGCCAATATAGCTGGGCTCTGTGCCCCACGTCGACGACTTGCCCATCGCTGAACAATCAGGCGGAAGTGCCCAATGTGGACAGCCGGAACCTTGGGCTAGTTGTCGAAGACCAGATCGAAATCGGCAATACCGGCTTTGCGCTGACACCCGGCTTCCGCTTCGACTGGTTCAACTACGATCCCTCGACCGGCGGCGGCTTTTCCAACAATACCGGCCTTACTCGTTTCGGCGATCTTCGCGACCGAACGGAAGCCGCCCTGTCGCCGAAGATCCTTGCGACATATGACCTGACGCCTGATGTAAAGCTCTACATGCAATTGGCGGTCGGCTTCCGTGCGCCCACCGTCGACGAACTCTACAGCCGCTTCTACAACCCCACTGGCCGGTACGCCCAGCTCGGAAACCCTGATCTGGAGCCGGAGATCGGCCGCGGCATCGAAGTCGGCGCCAATTTTGACACGGGCGATGTTACCGGAAGGGTCGCGCTTTTCCACACACGCTACCAGAATTTTATCGAGACGGTGACGAGCGTCGACGCGACCGGCTTCACGGAGTTCAATTACACGAACGTGGCAGCGGCGACGATCTCGGGTATCGAAGCCAGCGCCGTCAAGACGTTCAACAACGGCATCAATCTGCATGCGTCGCTTGCCTATGCCTATGGCAGGAACGAGGAGACCACGCAGCGCCTGCGCTCGGTGGCGCCGTTCAAGGCGATCGTCGGCGGCGGCTGGAGCAATGAGACCTTCGGCTTCGACCTTTCCTCGACGCTTTCGGCCGGCATGCTGACCGACCACCTCAATACACCCGTCAGCAACACCGCCGACTCGACCTTCGATGCGCCCGGCTATGCGATTGTGGATCTGACCGGCTGGTGGACGCCGGAACAGCTGCCGGGCCTGCGCGTTCAAGCGGGTGTCTACAACATCTTCGACCAGGAGCACTATAACGCGCTCGCCGTGCGCGACGTCAATCTCAGCTCGGCGACGGCGTCGCAGCCGCGGGAGTGGTATTCCGAGCCGGGCCGCACATTCAAGGTCTCGCTCACCAAGACCTTTTGAGCCAGTTATGTCCTTCAAGGCTGGGGGAGGGGCGGCTTTCGGGCCGCCCTTTTCATTCGTGCGATCGCCTCTTGCGCGGCGGCTGATCTCAGGCTAACAATTTTCCATGATCAAGTCTTTGAACATTGCTGTTTGGTGGTGGGCTCGCTGAGGCGGCCTCGACCAATCGTGTCCAAAGACGACGACGAGTGAGCCGCCCGAAACTTCGAGGCGGCTTTTTTGTTTTATCGCCGCCTGTCGTCCGGGCCCGATAACGGAGTGGAACTATGGTAACGATCCTGCGGGATGATGGTGCGGAAATCTACGAGACCAAGGGCGGGATAACAGTCACGCGGCAGCGGCGGGCGATCCCCTACAGTGACGCGGTCTCTTCCTATGTCGACAAGCTCGATGAGCGTCGCGGCGCGGTGTTTTCGTCGAACTACGAATATCCGGGCCGCTATACGCGCTGGGATACCGCCGTCGTCGATCCGCCGCTCGGCATCTCTTCCTTCGGGCGTGACGTCTGGATCGAAGCCTACAACGAACGCGGCGAGGTGCTTCTTGGCTTCGTGACCGAGCGGCTGAAGGCGGTACCCGACCTCGTGCTCGGCGCTTCCTCCGCCCGCCGCCTCGACCTTTCCGTCAAGACGCCGGACCGGGTGTTTACCGAGGAGGAGCGCTCGAAGATGCCGACGGTCTTCACGGTGCTGCGTGCCGTCACCGACCTCTTCTATTCGCAGGCGGATGCGAGCCTCGGGCTCTACGGCGCCTTCGGCTACGACATCGCCTTCCAGTTCGACGCGATCGATCTGAAGCTGACGCGGCCCTCCGACCAGCGCGACATGGTGCTCTACCTGCCGGACGAGATCCTGGTCGTCGATAACTATGCCGCGAAAGCCTGGATCGACCGCTATGATTTCGAGAAAGGCGGCGTGACAACCGAGGGCAAGGCCGAGCAGATCGCGCCGGAGCCTTTCCAGCATACGGTTGCCATTCCGCCGAAGAGCGACCATCGGCCCGGCGAATATGCCGAACTCGTCACCAAGGCCAAGGAGAGTTTCCGCAAGGGCGATCTGTTCGAGGTCGTGCCGGGGCAAAAGTTCATGGAGCGCTGCGAAAGCAAGCCTTCCGACATTTCGAAGCGGCTGAAGGCGATCAATCCGTCGCCCTATTCCTTCTTCATCAATCTCGGCAATCAGGAATATCTGGTCGGTGCCTCGCCCGAGATGTTCGTGCGCGTCTCCGGCCGCCGCATCGAGACCTGCCCGATCTCTGGCACGATCAAGCGCGGCGACGATCCGATCGCCGACAGCGAGCAGATCCTGAAGCTTTTGAATTCGAAGAAGGACGAGTCCGAGCTGACCATGTGCTCGGACGTCGACCGCAACGACAAGAGCCGTGTGTGCGAACCGGGTTCCGTCAAGGTGATCGGCCGCCGGCAGATCGAGATGTATTCGCGCCTCATCCATACGGTCGACCATATCGAGGGGCGGCTACGCGACGACATGGACGCCTTTGACGGTTTCCTGAGCCACGCCTGGGCGGTGACCGTCACCGGCGCGCCAAAGCTCTGGGCGATGCGCTTCATCGAGAGCCATGAAAAGAGCCCGCGTGCATGGTATGGCGGAGCGATCGGCATGGTCGGCTTCAATGGCGACATGAACACCGGCCTGACGCTGCGCACCGTGCGCATCAAGGACGGCATCGCCGAGGTGCGCGCCGGCGCGACGCTGCTCAACGATTCCATTCCCGAGGAAGAGGAAGCCGAAACCGAATTGAAGGCCTCTGCCATGCTTTCCGCCATCCGAGACGCCAAGACCGGCAATTCCGGCAAGATCCAGCGCGACGTCGCAAGCGTCGGCAAGGGCGTCAGCATCCTGCTCATCGACCATGAGGACAGCTTCGTCCACACGCTCGCCAATTATTTCCGCCAGACCGGGGCAACGGTTTCGACCGTGCGCACGCCGGTGCCGGAGGAGATTTTCGACCGGTTGAACCCGGATCTGGTCGTGCTGTCGCCCGGGCCCGGTACGCCGAAGGATTTCGACTGCAAAGCGACGATCAAGAAGGCGCGGGCGCGCAACCTGCCGATCTTCGGCGTCTGCCTCGGTTTGCAGGCGCTCGCCGAAGCCTATGGCGGGGAACTGCGTCATCTGGCGCTGCCGATGCACGGCAAGCCCTCGCGAATCCGCGTGCTGGAGCCGGGCATCGTCTTCTCCGGCCTTGCCAGGGAGGTGACGGTCGGCCGCTATCACTCGATCTTCGCCGATCCCTCGACGCTGCCGGCCGAGTTCATCATCACGGCAGAGAGCGAGGACGGCACGATCATGGGCATCGAGCATGCCAAGGAGCCAATCGCCGCGGTGCAGTTCCATCCGGAGTCGATCATGACGCTCGGCGGCGATGCCGGCATGCGGATGATCGAGAATGTCGTGGCGCATCTGGCGCGCAAGGTGAAGACCAAGGCTGCCTGACGGCCATTCTGTCCGCCCTTCCTGCCAGCGGGAAGGGCGGTTGACTTTATCGGGCAAATCAGAACATTTCCGGAACGATCAACCGGGAATTATCGCTGTGGCCAATGCCGAGAAGTTTATCGTGCTCCCTTACCGCAAGAACCGCGGCAATCTCGTGCCCGGCGAAATGCGCCAGGCATCGAATGCCGTCAGCGCGGAAAAGATCGCCTCGGCGATGGCCGAGCGTTTCGTCGGCGTCGCGGCCTATGCCGTGATCGTGGATGAGGAGACCGGCGACATGACCTCGCCGCGATTGCTTGCACGCCATGGCGAAATTGCCGACCTCAACGCCGCCTGAGGCGTGATTTTCTGATGGAAACCTCGCTCTACCTGCCGGTCAAAGCCTTCCTGGAGGCGGCCGGTTACGTGGTCAAGGGTGAGGTCGGCGGATGCGATCTCGTGGGTTTAAGCGACAGCGAGCCGCCGGTCGTGGTCGTGTGCGAACTCAAGCTCTCCTTCAATCTCGAACTGCTGCTTCAGGTGGTCGACCGGGCGTCGATGAGCGACGAAGTCTGGATCGCGGCCCGCGTCTCCGCCAAAGGCCGAGGGCGGGAGACCGACCGGCGCTACCGTGACCTCTGCCGGCGCCTCGGCATCGGCATGCTCGGCGTCTCCGATGGCGGTGAGGTCAGCATCATCGTCAGTTCGGTCTCGCCGATGCCACGCACCAATCCGAAGCGGCGCTCGCGCCTTGTCAGGGAGCACCAACGCCGCCGTGGCGATCCGGCCGTCGGCGGCGGTTCGCGCGCACCGATCATGACCGCCTATCGCCAGCAAGCGTTGCTCTGCGCCTCGGCTCTCGAGCAGGGGCTCCAGCGGCCGCGGGAGATGAAGGCGCTTGCGGCCAATGCCGGCTCAATCCTGCGCGACAACGTCTACGGATGGTTCGAGCGCATCGAAAAGGGCATCTACACCCTGACGCCGGCAGGCCAGGCCGCCCTCTTGCGCTGGCCGCAGCCTGTCGCCGATCCCGCTTCTGATCCCGTATAGTTTGCTGTAGCTGCGTTCTAGGCCGGGCGGTAACAGCTGTGAAGGATGCGTCATTCTCTTTGACAAATCCTTCATCATCGCCCATATCACCCTCAACTGGGCCGCCTGCGCGACATCGCGTGGGCGGTTTTGCGTTTCAATGGCTTAGACCCTGCAATTCATTCGCAACCGCAGGAGGACGTTATGAGCGACGACGGCAATCTTACGGTTCGGAAGCTGGCGATGTGGGGGATCCCGCTGTCGCTCGGCGTCATGGGGCTGAAGATGGCGGCCTGGTGGGTGACGGGCTCGGTGGCGCTGCTGTCGGACGGGCTCGAATCGACGGTCAACGTCGTCGCGGCCTTCCTCGCCTTCTTCGTCATCCGCTATGCGCAGAAGCCGGCCGATCACGACCATCCCTTCGGCCATCACAAGGCCGAGTATCTGTCTGCCGTCACGGAGGGCGTGCTGATCGTCGTCGCCGCCCTGCTGATCGTCAACGAGGCGATTGGCTATCTCTCCGAGCCGCGCATGCTCGACGCGCCGGTGCTCGGTCTGGCGATCAATCTGGCAGCCGGCCTTATCAACGCTGTCTGGGCGCGGCTGCTGATCCGGGCGGGCCGCAAACATCGCTCGGCGGCACTCGCCGCGGACGGGCAGCATATCATGTCCGATGTGGTCACTTCCGTCGGCGTGCTCGTCGGCCTGCTGCTGGCGCTGGCGACCGGCTATGCGATCTTCGACCCGGTGCTTGCCATCCTTGTTGCCGTCAACATTCTCTATCAGGGCTGGAAGGTGATCTCGCAATCGATCGGCGGGCTTATGGACCAGGCGGTCGAGCCGCAGGAGGAGGAGGCGATCAAGCAGGCGATCGCCACCCATGCGGCGGGCTCGATCGGCGTGCATGATCTGAAAACCAGGCGGGCGGGTACCGTTACTTTTATCGATTTTCACATGGTGGTGCCCGAGGGAATGTCCGTGCGGCAGGCGCATGATATATGCGACCGCCTTGAGGATGCCATTAGGAGAGTGCATGAGGGCGCCAAAATAGCCATTCATGTGGAGCCGGAGGGCGAAAAGGCCCATGGCATCCGCGTCAAAGTCGTCAAGGAGGCATGATGCCGAATACAGATGTTTCCAGCCTGTCGATGCTGGGCCAGCAGACCGAAACCGCGAAATCGCCGGAAGAGGCAGTGCTTGAAAAAGTACCGTCCAACCATGCAGGCACCGACTACGTGGTGCGCTTCACGGCGCCTGAGTTCACCTCGCTCTGCCCGATGACCGGTCAGCCGGATTTCGCCCATATCGTCATCGATTATATCCCGGGCGAATGGCTGGTGGAATCGAAGTCGCTGAAGCTGTTCCTGCATTCCTTCCGCAACCACGGCGCCTTCCACGAGGACTGCTCGATCTATATCGCCAAGCGCATCGTCGAGCTGCTCGATCCCAAGTGGCTGAGGATCGGTGCCTACTGGTATCCGCGCGGCGGCATCCCGATCGACGTCTTCTGGCAGACGGGCCAGCCGCCGGAAGGCGTGTGGCTACCGGAGCAGGGTGTTGCCACCTATCGTGGCCGTGGGTGAGCTGCGGTCGGGCAAAGCCCGAGCAATCGATCCAGTGAATCGATTGCAGCGACGAACGCCCTGAGCCCAAGCGAAGGGCCGGGCGAGGGTGCGGCAGCCGCTGTCCTTGTCTGACCGCTGGCCGTTAACGCTTCAGCGCTCGTTCTCAAACATCGGTGACATCATCCCCGGACGAGTCATCGCTGTAGTCGTCGCCATTGTCGTAATCCGCCTGCTGCAGATTGTCGTCGTCGTTGTTATTGCCGGCATTGTCGGATGCCTGGCGGGTGTCGTCATTGCCGAAATAATTGTTGATGACGGTTTCCTCAGTGGGCGCGCTGGCGTTGCCGAAAGGATTGGCGCCGAAGGGCGAGCCCCAGCCGAGCGAGGACATGTGGTTGCCGAAGATGCCGCTCAGCGAGTTGGCGAGCAGCATGCCGCCGGCAACGCCCGCTGCCGTGCCGAGCGCGCCGCGCAGGAAGCTGCCGCCGGCCGACGGCGCATAGGCCTGCTGGCTCCAGGGGCCGGTCGGCTGCTGCTGGCGAGCGCTGCTGTCATAACCGCGGGGTTCGTCATAGCCGCGGGAGGGCTGGCCCCAGGGACCGGGATTGGCAGGACTGGACGGAACCGGGGCGGGCTGCTGCGTCTGGGTGTTGCCGAAGATCGAGCTCAGGAAACCGCCGCCCTGTTCGGCCTGGCGGTGTTCACTGCTGGCGGCTTCCAGCTGGCGGACGTGTTCCTCGAGTTCCTTGATATGGTTGGCGGCCGCCTCCAGCCCTTTTTCCTGAACGATCACGGCCTGAGCCAGATAATAGGTGGCGGAGGGCTGTTGCCGCGTCGCCTGGTCGATCAGGGCCTCGGCCTCGCTGTCGCGCGGCGTGGCCGCAGCGGTGCGCACGCGGTCGAACAGGGCGGTCAGCAGTTGACGTTCTTCGGGTGACATGTCTTGTCTCCTGTTATTTCGTACGGCTCTGCCGCGTGAGGGGTGAGGTAGGAAGCGATTCAGGCTTTTCAAAGCCTTCCACCGTTACATTTCAGTAAGGCTTGCGGAACGGCGCGCGGCTTCTTAAGGATATCTCCACCGCTTCGGTGCCTTGTGTTTTTCCCGCATTGTTTTAGGCATTGAGTCGCACTATGTGCGAGGAACCCGAATTCATCTCCGAGAGGTTCGAATGAACGACGAAGAACAGGACGACAAGACGAAGGAACTGCCGCTCGGCAAGGAAACGGAGGCGAATCTTTTCAAGTCGCGTTCGATCTTCATCTATGGACCGATCAATCAGGAACTGGCGCAGAAAGTCTGCTCGCAGCTCGTGGCGCTTGCCGCAGCCAGCGACGACGACATCCGCATCTATGTCAATTCGCCCGGCGGCCATGTCGAATCCGGCGATTCCATCCATGACATGGTCAAGTTCATCAAGCCGAAGGTATGGATGATCGGCACGGGCTGGGTCGCCTCCGCCGGCGCGCTAATCTATGTCGCCGCTCCGAAGGAGCAGCGCCTCTGCCTGCCGAACACGCGCTTCCTGCTGCACCAACCGTCGGGCGGGACGCGCGGCATGGCGTCCGACATCGAGATCCAGGCACGCGAGATCATCAAGATGAACGAGCGTCTGAACAAGATCATGGCTGAAGCCACCGGCCAGCCGCTCGACAAGATCGCCAAGGATACCGACCGCGACTATTGGCTGTCGGCCGAAGAGGCGAAGGACTATGGCCTCGTTTCGCGGATCGTGACGTCGCAGGCCGATATCTAAGTTTTCCGAGTCGAAGCTATTGAGAGCCGCCCTTGCCTGTGATCGCAGGCGAGGGCGGTTTGTTTTTCGGGCAAGGCAAGACTGGTGGCCCTCGAAGACTAGCCGCTGGACGGAAAGGCCCGAATCCGGACTTGCGCGTGGCGCAACCATCATGCTCCATGCGCCATTCCCGCAGCTCGCGAGTCCGGCATGCTCAAAGATTTTTCTGTCCAGGCCCTTTTCATGGGCCTGCTCACCGCTTTTGTCGGTTCCGCCAGCTCCTTCGCCGTCGTGCTGCATGGGTTGCAGGCCGTCGGCGCGACAGAGGTTCAGGCGGCCTCGGGACTGATGGCACTGTCGATCTCCATGGGCGTCTGTGCGATCGTGCTGAGCGCCGCGACGCGTTTGCCGATCAGCATCGCCTGGTCAACGCCGGGTGCGGCGTTGCTGGCAAGTACCGGGTCGGTTGAGGGCGGCTTCAATGCCGCGGTCGGAGCATTCCTGATCTGCGCCGTGCTGATCGTCATCGCCGGGCTGTTCAAGCCGCTTGGCCGGGCAGTCGCCGCCATTCCGGCGCCGCTTGCCAACGCGATGCTATCAGGCGTGTTGATCGGCCTCTGCTTTGCGCCGGTGAAGGCAATCGGCTTCAATCCGCTGTTCGGCCTGCCGATCGTTCTCGCCTGGATCGTCGTCGGCGCCTTCAAGCGGCTCTGGGCAGTGCCGGCGGCACTCGCAGCATTCGTGCTGGTGCTAGCCTTCGGTGTCGATATTCCCGACGGTCCATTCAGTTCGCTGCAACAGTCATTGGTTCCGGCTGGGGAATTCGTCCGGCCGGTGTTCAGCCTCGCCGCTTTCATCTCGATCGCGCTGCCGCTCTTCATCGTCACAATGGCCTCGCAGAATATTCCCGGCATCGCGGTACTGAAGGTCAATCATTACGATCCGAAGCCCGGTCCGCTCTTTGCCGTCACCGGCTTCTTCTCGTTGCTTTCGGCGCCGTTCGGCGGCCACGCGGTCAATCTGGCTGCGATCACAGCTGCCATGTGCGCCGGGCAGGACGCCCATGCGGATCCGAAGCGGCGCTATTGGGCGTCGCTGATCGCCGGCGTCGGTTACATCGTCCTCGGGCTGCTTGCCGGCGCGGTGACGGCCTTCGTTGCCTTGGCGCCTCCTGTTCTGATCGAGGCGGTGGCGGGGCTGGCGCTTGTCGGCGCCTTCTCGTCCTCGGCAATGTCGGCCTTCCAGGCGCCCGAATCGCGCGAGGCGGCGGCGATCACCTTTCTCGTCACGGCATCCGGCGTCTCCTTCGGCGGCATCTCAGGCGCCTTCTGGGGATTGATCGCCGGCGGGTTGATGCTCGCCCTGTCGCGGCTGGTGAAGATATCAAAAGATCGATCTCAGCAGGGGTAGAGGAAGCCGGCGAGTCGCGAGGGCTTGCCAGCTTTGCTGGCCGAGGTTATAAGCGCGGCCATGAAGAGCTCTGGCGCCAAGATTTCCGACACGATTGCACGCGGCCGAATCGCCCTGCGTGACGTCTCGCGCGCCCTGACCTCGCTTCTTCTCCTCGGCCTTACGCGCGGTTGCCGGGTCCTTTGAGGAGCGCCCGGCGGCCGAAAGCCCGCCCGGCCATCGCTCCTCGCGACTCACTTTCACAACTGACCTAACGACCGACGAAGGTCCGCATTTGTTTATCGCCAAGCCCGATGCGATCGGCTAAGAGGCGGGACAAATGCCGGGACGAGGAGACAAGACAATGGACAACACCACCAGCCGATCCTCCGCAGGTGCCAAGGGCATGCCCGATGCCGCGCTGAAATACCGGCCCTATCCGCAGGTAAGCATTCCCGACCGCACCTGGCCGACGAAAACAATCACCAAGGCGCCTGTCTGGTGCTCGGTCGACCTGCGCGACGGCAATCAGGCGCTCGTCGATCCGATGGGCCACGACCGCAAGGCGCGCATGTTCCATCTGCTGCTGGAGATGGGTTTCAAGGAAATCGAGATCGGTTTCCCCTCGGCTTCGCAGACCGATTTCGACTTCGCCCGCTGGTGCGTCGAGGAGGGCAATGTTCCCGCAGACGTTTCGTTGCAGGTGCTGGTGCAGTGCCGGCCTGAACTCATCACCCGCACCTTCGAAGCGCTGGAAGGGGCAAACCAGCCGATCGTGCATTTCTATAATTCGACCAGCGAGTTGCAGCGCCGCGTCGTTTTCGCCAAGGATGTCCAGGGCATCAAGCAGATCGCCGTCGACGCCGCCAAGATGATCACCGATATGGCCGCCAAGGCGGGCGGCGGCTACCGGTTCGAATATTCTCCCGAGAGCTTTACCGGCACTGAGCTCGAAGTGGCGCTGGAGATCTGCAACGCCGTCATCGAGGTGGTGAAGCCGACGCCCGACAACAAGCTCATCATAAACCTGCCGTCAACCGTCGAGATGGCGACGCCGAACGTCTATGCTGACCAGATCGAATGGATGTGCCGCAACCTCGACAACCGCGAGAACCTGATCGTCTCGCTGCATCCGCACAACGACCGCGGCACCGGCATTGCCGCTGCCGAGCTGGCGTTGCTCGCGGGCGCCGACCGCGTCGAAGGCACGCTGTTCGGCAATGGCGAGCGCACCGGCAATGTCGACGTGGTGACCATGGCGCTGAACATGTTCACGCAGGGCGTCGATCCCGGCATCGACTGCTCGAACATCGAGCACATCAAGGAGGTGTTCGAATATTCGAACCAGATGGCGATCTCCGAGCGCCACCCCTATGTCGGCGAGCTGGTCTATACGGCCTTCTCCGGTTCGCATCAGGATGCGATCAACAAGGGCATGAAGGCTGCACAGGTCGCCAACGATCCGGTCTGGGAAGTGCCTTACCTGCCGATCGATCCGCGCGATGTCGGTCGCTCCTACGAGGCGATCATCCGCATCAACTCGCAGTCCGGCAAGGGCGGCATCGCTTATATCCTGCAGCAGGATTATGGGCTCAACCTGCCGCGCAATCTGCAGGTCGAGTTCCGAGAGGACATCCAGCGCATCACCGACGTCGAGGGCAAGGAGCTTCCCTCAAGGCGCATCTACGAGCGCTTCATCGAGCGATACGTGACGCAGCCCGAAGCTCGTCTCAAGTTCGTCGACCATCACACCTATCCTGATACGGAGCGCAAGGGACAGCGGGTCGTCGCGGCTGAGATATCGGACAATGGCGAGATCAAGCGTATCGAAGGGCGCGGCAACGGCCCGATCGACGGCTTCATCAATGCATTGTCGCATTACCTCGGTATCGAAATGTCGGTCGAGGACTATTCCGAGCACTCGCTGCAGCACGGCTCGAACGCGGCGGCGATCTCTTACGTCGAGACCTCGTATCCAGGAGGCAAGCTCTTCGGTGCCGGCATCAATACCAACATCGTCGCGGCCTCGCTGGAGGCGATCGTCTCGGCCGCCAACCGGGTGCTCGAGGTGAAGGCCGGCAAGGCCTGATCAAATAGGCTTCAGGCCGCGATCGTCTCGGTACGGCGCGGCCTGAGGATGCAGTCGGCGATCCTGTCGGCTCATTCCGACACGACAACCGAAGTGTCAGAGGGGCGAAACGTCGCCACGAGTCTGCTTCTCCCCGGCGGGGAGAAGATGCCGGCAGGCAGATGAGGGGGGAGCGACGACAGGAGCGAATGCGCTGAGCGCAAGCGAAGGGCAATGACTGGTGTGCCGTGCGGCCCCCTCATCCGACCCTTCGGGCCACCTTCTCCCCGCTCGCTGGGGAGAAGAGGGGGCAAGCCTTATCGTCACACAAGATAATTCGACCTCGGAGGAGCCTGAAAGACGTGGCGAGGCTGATACTGATGGTCGATTTTGCCATGGTGTCACCTCATCTCCGCCAGCGGTAACCATTCGCCACAGAAGACAGCTCGCATCAGATCGCCGTGGCGATTTCCATGGCGAGCTGGCCGAGGGTCGCTTCGGCGGAGGGGCCAGCGAGCACGTAGGAGGTGCCGGCATTGTGCCAGGTCACGAGGCCGATCTCGTCCTTGATCGTTTCCTTGAAGTCGTCGGTCTCGGGCGGCTGCGCGTCCTTGCGGAAGCAGATGGAGATGATGTCGCCGTCGGTATTGGAGTAGACGAGCTGGCCGACAGGGCGGTTGTCGCCGAGAATGACGCGGGCGCCCTGGAAGGTCCATGCCTTGGCGCTGAGATCCGGCACACGGAAGGGCACGCCGATGGCCGTCGTCAGCCAGCTGGAGATTTCCTCTGCCTGCGAGGCGGGCACTTCGACGAGGTGACGGGGCTGGCGGATCAGCAGGCGTTGATAGGCGGTGACATCGCTGAGCCAGTCGCTGGTATTGGCCGGCGCTGAGGTTGAGGTCGTGGTTGCGATTTCGTCTGCGTCCGGGGCGGTGCCTGCAAAGTAGCCGATGCCGCAGCCGAGGACGAAGAGGATGAGGGCGGCGGCCAGCGCCTGCGGGCCGCTCGGCGCCAGCTTCACCTGCGGGCGCGTGGCGCGCTGGGCGATCGGCGTCTTCGGCGGCTGCGTGCTCTTGATCGAGCGGACGAGGGCGAGCGGCACCGGCTCCTTCAGGACGTCGTCGAGGCGGCGGCGTCCGAAGTCGGCGCCGTGGCGCAGTTTTTCATGCAGCCGGCGCGCATTCTCGTCATTTGCCAGGCGCTGCTCCAGTTCGTGGCGCTGTTCGGGCGAGACTTCGCCATCGAGGAGGGCGGTGAGCTGGGCTTCGAGCGACATTTTCCTGAGATCGAGCAATTCAGTACCTGTGGATCGGGTGGGTGCCGGCAAGGCCGGCGAAATGCAGCCTTGCGGTGGCGAGCTGCGAGGCGACGGTTGCCGCCGGGATGCCCATGATGTCGGCCGCCTGCTGGTAGCTATGGCCTTCAACGTCGACGAGCAGGAAGATCGAGGAGACGCCGTCCGGCATATCGGCGATCATGCGATGAATGGCGTCGGGATCGACCGAGGCCGAGCGTTCGCGCGCGGCCTCTCTAAAATCTGTGACATTGCCGCGGACGGAAGCCTTAGGCTTGCGTTTGCGGCTGTCGTCGCCCCATTGCTGACGGGCAAGCGTATACATCCAGCTTTCCAGCCGGCCTTCGCCGCTCCACTGATGACCCTTTGAGATAGCCCGCTGACAGACGGCCTGGACAAGTTCGTCGGCCGCAGTCGCCTCGCCCGCGAGCGTGATTGCGAAGCGGCGAAGGCGCGGCAGAAGGCCGACTAGATCGCGGCGGAGGTCGATGGTCGTTGCGGGCTGACGCATTGTCTATCCAGGAGCACTCACAGTGTTTTCTCGGGCGACGCTTCCGCGATCGGACGCGAATCCGGCTTTATTGTCGCCGGTAATGCATGCGCTTTATGGAACAACTCTCCTCCACTTCGCAAGCAACCGGCCGTTTGCAGTCCCCTTTCCCAGGGAATTTTCGTAATCTAGCCCGCAAAGCTTGCGTCAATATGTCTTATAGCCGTTCAAGCTTCGCAGCAGAGCGCGATAGGCCCAGGTGTCTTCGCCGCCGCGATCGCGGATTTCAACGAGCTGGACGCGGGCGCCCTGGATGTCTCCCTGCTCGGCCAGCGCCATGCCCATGTAGGAGCGGGCGAGGATGTAGTTCTCATCGGCCTGAAGCGCCTTGCGGTAATAGGACATGCCTAGCTCCATGCGGCCGGCTTTGCGGTTGGAATAGCCGAGATAGTTCAGGATGCGCGGGTCGTTTTGGTTGCGGGCGAGATTGAGCACGGTGATGGCGTTCTCATACTGGCCGGCATAGGCAAATTCGCGAGCGAAATTGTAGAGATCGTCGTCGTTGAAGCTGTTCTTTTTCGGCGTGACGCATTCCTTCTTGGTCTTGTCCCAGACCTTGCCGCCGGTGCAGGTCTTGGTCGTCTCGGTCTTCGGCGGCGGGTTGGTGTCGTCGTTGCCGCCGCCGACCGCGAAGGCCGCCGTGGCGATGCCGAAAGCGAAGCCGGCGGCCAGCGAGATTCTGCCAAGGCGATGGAAGGAGGAGATCATGAGCGGGCTCCGTTTGGCGATGCAGTTGCGCGGATTGTACGCTTACCGCCGAAAATACCAAGAGGGTAAGAAACCTCTATGGCAAATGTTGCGACGATGATCCGATGTCTTCGCAGATCGATTCAAGTGCTGAATAAAAGGAGTCCGGATCAGTCGCTAAGGCGCGAAAATATCAACGCTTTCCGGAATCACCGCGTCGCCGGCCCGGTTCAGGCTGAAGCGCTCGCCGCTTAGCTGCCAGGCACCGGGAGAGCCGTCGATCGAGAAGAGGTTGTAGGCTGCGGCCGGCTTGATGCTGCCGGGTCCCTGCGAGGCCGATGCGATGCCGACGACGGGCACCGGCTGCACTTGGCCGCGCAGCCAGTGCAGCGTGTTCAGGTGTGTGTGGCCATGCAGTACAAGTTCGGCGCCGCCGGTGGAAATCACCGCGGCGAAGCGGCGGATGCCGATCATCCGCTTGTAGAAGGTCGTGGCGCCGCGGATCGGCGGATGATGGATCATGACGACGCGGAAGAGACCGGCTTCGCCGGCCGCGCGCAGCATGTTCACCGTATCGCGGGCTTGGCGGGCGCCGAAGAAGCCGGAGGCGGCAAAGGGAGGGGTGGCGACCGCCGTCGAGCAGCCTACGATCGCGACTTTGTCGCGGACGCGCAGATAGGGAAAGATATGCCGGTCTTCCTGCCATTGCGCCGGGGCGAGATCGCCACGGACATAGTCGTACCAGGCCCGCATCGATTTCTCATAGGCGCCCGGCACATAGGCGTCGTGATTGCCGGGAACGACCGATGTTTCGGCGGGATCGCCGAGCGCGCGCAGCCAGGCGGCCGCGGCCCGGATTTCGATGCCGCTCGCCAGATTGACAAGGTCGCCGGTGACGGCCAGATGATCGGCCTGATGGGCACGGATGTCATCGAGCAGCAGATCGAGCGTGCTGCCGAAAAGGTGCTTGCGCCGATTTCGATGCCAGTTCACAAAGCCCGTTATGCGTTTTGAAAACAGCTCTTGAATGGAAAGACGGGGCAACGGCCCAAGATGGACGTCGGAAATATGGGCGAGCTTGAACATGCTACGAGACATAGACCAGCTTATTGACAAATCAAACACATCCGGCGCGATGAAGAGCTGAAACGGAGCGATGGTGGATAAAGAAAACCGGCCCCTTCACATCAGGACGGCCCTGCGCCTCCTGCATGTCTATTTCTCCTTCGCCCGGGGCATGACGATGGGTGTCAGAGCCGCCTGCTTCGATGCGGAGGGGCGGATTTTTCTGGTCCGCCACAGCTATGTCGGCGGCTGGCATATGCCGGGCGGCGGGCTGGAACGCAACGAGACGGTCGAGGAAGCGCTGGCCAAGGAGTTGCGCGAGGAGGGCAACCTCAGGATCATCGGCAAGCCGCAGCTGATCCAGGTCTATTTCAACACGACAACCACCCGGCGCGACCATGTCGTGTTCTACCGGGCAACCGTCGAGCAGACGGCACCGCGTCCGCCAGACTGGGAGATTTCCGATAGCGGCTTCTTTTCCCTCGACAGCCTGCCCGAGGGTACGACCGAGGCGACATATCGCCGCCTCGCCGAACTTCGCGGCGAGCAGCAGCCCGACCATCGTTGGTGAAAGGCCTCAGGCCGCGTCGGGCTTTGCACGACCATGCGGGCTCTCGAGATCGAGCGCCGGACCGACGGGGACAATGCCGGTCGGATTGATCGTCTTGTGGCTGCGGTAATAGTGCTGCTTAATGTGATTCAGGTTCACCGTCTCGGCGACGCCTGCCGTCTGGTAGAGATCTCTCATGTAGCCTGGCAGGTGCCGGTAGTCGGCGATCCGACGGATATTGCACTTGAAATGGCCGACATAGACTGCGTCGAAACGCACCAGCGTCGTGAACAGACGCCAGTCCGCTTCGGTCTGCCTGTCGCCGAAGAGGTAGCGGCCCTTGCCGAGGCGCTCGTCGAGGCTGTCGAGTGTTTCGAACAACTGACCGACATTCTCTGCATAGGCTTCCTGGGCGGTGGCAAAGCCCGCCTTGTAGACGCCGTTGTTGACGGTGTCGTAGATCATGGCATTCATCGCATCGATGTCGGCGCGCAGATCCTCCGGATAGAAATCTGCCTCCGAGCCGGTCAATCCGTTGAAGGCGTTGTTGAACATGCGGATGATCTCGGCGGATTCGTTGTTGACGATTGTGCCGGTTTTTTTGTCCCACAGGACTGGCACCGTCGCGCGGCCGGAATAGTGTGGATTCGCCTTGACGTAGATCTGCCATAGTGTCGCCGCGCCGAAGAGGTGATCGCCGGTGGCGCCGTCGCCGATCTTGAACTCCCAGCCGTTTTCGACCATCAGCGGATCGACGACCGAAACCGAAATCAGCTCCTCCAGCTTCTTCAGCTTGCGGAAGATCAGCGTGCGGTGCGCCCAGGGGCAGGCAAGCGAAACGTAGAGATGATAACGGCCGGGCTCGGCCTGGAAGCCGCCGCTGCCGGTGGGGCCGGCCGCGCCGTCTGCCGTCACCCAATTGCGGAACTGTGAGGGCTGGCGTTTGAATTGGCCATTGCTCTCCTTCATGTCGTACCAGACATCATGCCAGACGCCGTCCACCAGCATTCCCATGATTTTCATTCCTTTGATTGCGTGTCGGAGCCGAAGTTACCTGAGATAGCGGGGCTTTGCAGGTGATAAAGGTTGAACAGTGCGTCACGCCGTTCGCGCGCAGCATCATTCAGAGCGCTGCAGGTGTGCATTTTGCGTTGGACGACGGAAATTTTTCCTGCTATCGGCCTTTTCACGATTTTAGGATCTCTGACTGATGTTCATTTCCAGAAACCCGCGACGACGCTGATGCTCCCGAACGCCGAAGGCGTTTTCGAGACCCATCAATCTGTCCATCCGGTTTCTGTCATCATGTACAAGCACGATCTCGTCTACCTCACTGAAGACGCGTCCCATGACGCCGCCATCGAACACATCAACGAAGAAGCCTTCGGCCCCGGCCGCTTCACGCGGGCGGCCGCACGCATTCGCGAGCAGGGACCGCATGACCTGTCGCTTTCCTTCATCTGCGCCGACGACGGTGAAACGATCGCCTCCGTGCGGATGACGCCGGTTCTGGCCGGCGCGGTGAAAGGCCATCTTCTCGGCCCGCTTGCCGTGCGCCCCTCGCACAAGAATATGGGAATCGGCCGGGAACTGGTGCGGATTGCGGTGGAAGCGGCGCGGCGCAAGGGTTCGGAAGCCGTCATCCTTGTCGGCGATCCGCCCTATTATGGCCCGCTCGGCTTCGAGAAGGTCGCCTATAATGCGCTTACCTTCCCGGGCCCCGTCGATCCCGGTCGTGTGCTCGTCGTTCCGATCGCCGAGGGCGCGCATGAACGGCTGAAGGGCGTGATCGCCTGGCGCGGGTGATCAGAGCATCTTCCGGAGAAAGCTGCGCGTGCGGCCTTTGGGAAAATCCTCGAGTTCCCCGAAGACTTCATAACCCTGGCGCAGATAGGCGCGCAGCGCCTGCGGGCTGAACGTGTCGATCCAGGCGCCGCGGCACCCCCGGGCTCTCGCCTCCTGCTCCGCCTGTGCAAGGATCCTGCCCGCAATGCCAGTGCCGCGCAACGTGTCGGGGATGTAGAGCATCTGGGTGAAAAGCCAGCCCCAGGCGGTAAAGCCGGATAGGCCGCCCGTATCGCGGATCAGGATGGCAAGCGGCCGCCGGTCCGCGGGACCGACATCGGCCTTGTTGAAGGCCGAAAGCGCATCTGTGATCGCCGCAAGCTCCTCCGGCGAAGGCGCAGCGGTGAACTCGAATTCTCGCATGCGATTAGCGCCCCTCGCGCCACCACATGGCGCCAAAGGCGAGCAGCAGTATGCCGACGCCGGCAAAACCGGCAAAGAGCGGCAGCGTATTGATGCCCTTCAAGACCGTCTCGCTGGTCATGCGGATCATCATGCGATCATTGTCGGAGACGCGAACCTGGCCGCGGACCGGTAGGATCGGCGGCACGCTGATTGCGCCCTTTCCACTGGCTACGCGGGTCACCAGGCCCTTGCTCCTGTCGACGACCGGCTTCAGCACATCGGTCGTCGAGATCATCGCCTTGAATTCCGGCGCGTCGACGGCGCCGATATGGACAAGGGTCGACAGTTTGCCATTGTGGATTTCGAAGAGGCCGATCTCGTCCATCCGCTTCTCTGCCTTATAGAGGCCCGGTTCGGATTGGGTCAGCGGCAAGGTTTCGGTCTTGCCGGAGGGATAGCGAACGGTGGCGTTGCCCGGATTGTCGCCGATCGTCTGGCGCGTGATTTCAAGGGTCCGGCCGGAGGCGCGCGCTGTCAGCGCTTCTTCCTCGAGCGCCGGCTCCTTCATCAGCCAATGGGCAACGCGGCGATAGAGCGAGACGTTCGGACCGCCACCTTCGAAGCCGCGGGCCCAGAGCCAGCCCTGATCCGAGAGCAGCATGGCGACGCGGCCCTGGCCGGCGCGGTTCAGCACCAATAGCGGGTGGTTGTCGGCGCCGAGCATGATCGTCTCGCCCTGCGGCCGCTCGACGTCGACGCTGCGGAACCAGCGCCCCCAATGCGGCGGGTCCTCACCCGAGCCGTCCAGGCCGCGGGTGACGGGATGCTTGCGGCCTTCCTCGGAGAGGCGGGGGTAAAAAGCTTTCTCGATCATCCGGCCCGTCGGCTCTGCAGGCAGCACGGAGGCGAGCGGCGTCATCGCAATCGATTCCGGGCTTGCATGTTCCGGACCGGCGGCGATCAGCAGCGCTCCGCCGTTCTCCACATATTGGGCGATGTTGTCGTAGTAGAGCATCGGCAGCACATTCGCCCGGTCCTGATAGCGGTCGAAGATGATCAGGTCGAAATCCTTGATCTTATCGATGAAGAGCTCGCGTGTCGGGAAAGCGATCAGCGACAGCTCGTTGATCGGCGTGCCATCCTGCTTTTCCGGCGGGCGCAGAATGGTGAAATGGACGAGATCGACCGAGGCGTCGGATTTCAAGAGGTTCCGCCAGGCGCGTTCGCCGGCATGCGGCTCGCCGGAGACCAGCAGGACGCGCAGATTTTGGCGGATGCCGTCGATGACGTGGACGGCGCGGTTGTTGGCGGTGGTGACTTCGCCGGGTAGTGCTGCGACCGAGAATTCGAGCACATTGCTGCCGCCGCCCGGCACCTTGAAGGAGAAGGGCGTATCCTGGCCGGGTGTCGCCTGCAGGGTGGCGATTTCATCACCGTTGAGCTTCACCGTGACGTCGGCGGTGCCGCCGGGGCTCGGGCCGTCGTCGAAGACGCGCAGCACGACCTGCTGCTCCTCATTGACGATGCCGAAGCGTGGCCCCTTGATGACTTCGATGCGGCGATCGAATTCGTTGGCCTTGCCGGTGATGAGGCCATGGATTGGCGCGTCGAATCCCAGCGCCTGATTGGCGGCCGGAACATCATGGACTTCGCCGTCGGTCAACATGATGGCGCCGCCGATGCGCGACGGCGGGACATCGGCGATGTTGGCCGCCATCGCCTCGAACAGGCGCGTCGACGGCACGTCGGAATTCACGTCGCCTTCGACATCGATGAAGCGAGGCTCAATCTGAGGAAAGCGGGCGAGCTGGCCCTTCAGGGCTGCCAGCGCATCGTCGGTCATCTTGACCCGGTCAGGCGTCTGCTGGCTCTGGCTCCGGTCGACGAGAACGGGGACAATCGTCGACAACTGATCCCGGTCCTCCTGCAGCAGCACCGGATTGGCGAGCGCGGTCAGCAGGGCGAGTGCCGCCAGCGTCCTGATCCAGGCGCCGCGGATGCCACGCCAGATCGCGAAGACGGCGATGATCGCGCCGATGGCGGCCAGCGCGGCCAGAACCGGCCAGGGCAGAAAAGGTGAAAAGTCGAAGGTCATCTCATTGTCCTAACCGTTCAAGGAGGTCGGGAACATGAACCTGGTCGGTCTTGTAGTTGCCGGTCAGCATATACATCATGATGTTGACGCCGGAACGATAGGCATATTCGCGCTGCCCTTCGTCGGAAGGCACGGTCGGCAGCATCGGCACGCCGTTGTCGTCGACCGCCCAGGCACCGGCAAAATCATTGCCGGTGATCAGGATCGGCGAAACGCCGTCGGCCGTCGCTGCCGATTTTTCGGTCGCTTCACGGCCGCCGCCCTGCCGGGCCTCGATCCATAGAGGGCTGCCGGCGTAACGGCCGGGAAAGCTCGACAGGAGGTAGAAGGATTTCGTCAGCACGTGATCTGATGGCACCGGCTCGAGTGGCGGAATGTCGAGATTGGCGAGGATCGCCTGCAGCCTCTGGCCGTTGGCGCTGACGTTGCCGCCATTGTCCAATGCGCTGATCTGATCGCGCGTATCGAAAAGCACGGTGCCGCCGTTGCGCATATAGGCGTCGATGCGGCTGATCGCCGCCGATGACGGCATTGGCGCCGTTGCCGAAACCGGCCAGTAGATGATCGGATAGAAGGCGAGTTCGTCCTTGGTGAGGTCGATGCCTACGGGCGGCGCCGGCTCCAGCGTCGTGCGGAAGGTCAGGAACTGGGTGAGGCCCTCGAGGCCGCGCTCGGATATATTGTCCACCTCCTGTTCGCCGGTGACGACATAGGCGAGGTGGGTGTTGTCGAGCCGCTGCAAGATGAGGTCGTCGCCGGGTTGAGAGTCGTTGGCGTGCAGCGTGCCGGGCTGCAGCAGGAAGCCAGCGCCGAGCGCGATTGCGATCACGCTCATGGTGCGGACAGCCGGGCGCAAGCGCGAGAAGGCGCCGTTCATGAAGAGGACGATCAGGCTGTCGGCCAGCAGCAGCAGAAAGGCGGCGAGAAAGAGCGCGGGTTTTGCCGACCAGCTTTCGCCGCCGATCAAGCCTTCGCGCACGGCAGTCGTCCCTGCCGTGTCGAGCGGCTTCAGTTCGGCCTCCTCCGGCAGCACGTTCAACGAGGTGAAACCTTCTTCTGAACCATAAAGCCCGGGCGGATTGTCGAAATTTGCCGTCGGCACCGTTCCGGCCTTTGGAGTGAGCGGCCGCGCTGAACCTGTCTCGGAGACGAGGGTGCCCTTGGCCGTCAGCATGCGGAACGGTGGCAGAGTCTCGGCCACACGCGCATTGCCGCGGGCCTCCGGGGTCACGCCGCCCGAGCGCGATATCTGGAGGAGATGACGCAACATGTCGACAAAAGTACCCGAAATCGGCAGATCCGACCATGTCGCTTCGGCAGTGACGTGAAACAGAACGATCTGGCCGGATGCGAGCTGCTTCATCGTCACGAGCGGGGTGCCGTCGGCGAGGCTCGCCCAGGTGCGTTCGGCAAGATCGGGCGTGGGTTCGGCAAGCACCTGCCGCTTGACGACGACGTCGGCAGGACGCGCTATGCCCGAGAAAGGCCCGAAATTTGGAAATTCGGCCAGCGACTGCGGCTCGCTCCAGGACAATGTGCCGCCGAGCGCCCGTTCTCCCTGCCGCAGAATGACGGGAATGAGCGGGTCGTCGGCAGGTGCTGCCGCCATGCGCGGACCGGCGAAGCGCAAGAGCATGCCGCCATTCGATATCCAGTGCGTCAGAGGTTCGTAGGTGTCCTCCGGCAGCCGACCGATATCGGCCATGATGATGATCGAGGGATTGCTGGCGAGAAGTTTCGGGATGGCGACCGAAAGATCGGAATCGCCGGGCTGGATCAGATCCGCATAGGGCTGCAGCGCCCGCTGGATATAATAGAGCGGCGACAGCAGCGGCTGGAACTCATCCCCGCTTGCTCCCGACAGCAGCACCACACGGCGGCGCTTGAATGCGTCGTCGAGAAGATGGACCGCGCCTGACGTCGCGCCATTGTCGACGCTGATGCGCGCGAAATCGTTGCGCATCTCGAAGGGGGCGGTGATCGAACTCGTTGCCACGCTTTGGCCCGGACGGAAGTCCACCCTGCCGTTGGCGATCGAGCGGCCCTGGCTATCGACGGCGTTCAGCGCTACGGATGCGGCATGCGAAGGGTTGAGGCGCGTGACTTTGACGGTCATGGCATCGGCCGTATTGTTGGCCGAGGTGATCGCAATCGTCCGCGCGGCGTCCCCCTCGATCAGGCGCAGATCAGTGGGCTGGAGTTCGGCTAGCTGACGTACCGTGGCGTCGTCGGCCTTGGCGGCGGCGCCGTCGGTCAGAAAGGCGAGGGTGCCAGGCTTGATGCCGTTCAGGGCGGAGCGCAGCGCCTGGAAGGCGCGCTCGCGGTCCGGCACCAGCGGCCGCGGCTCGGCGGCGCGCAGCTTGTCGCGGGCGGCCGCGGCGGTGCCGGGCACGGCGTCGTTGGTCGGATCGGCGGTAAATGCGATCGACACCGGCATGCCGGCGGATTCGGCATCGTCTATCAGCGCGTCGGCGGTCTGGACGCGGCGCTCCCAATCGGGTGCGGCGGCCCAGCTGTTGTCGACGAAGAGGACGAGCGGGCCGCCCGATGCGAGCGAACCGGTGCGCGGATTGAAGACCGGATCGGCGATCGCGAAGATGATGGTGGCGGCGAGCAGCATGCGCAGCAGCGTCAGCCACCAGGGGCTCTGGGCCGGCGTCTCTTCGCGCTTCAGCACCGATGCAAGGATCTTCAGCGGCGGAAAGATCTCGCTCTTCGGATGTGGCGGCGTCAGCCTGAGCAGCCACCAGATCACCGGCAGGGCGATGAGGGCGCCGAGAATGGCGGGATAGGCGAAAGCGAAGGGAAGGGCGTTCATAGCTGCCCTCCATGCGTCGCCTTGGCCGGCATGCCGGACAAATACATGTGCACCGCGACCAGCGCTTCGGAGGCGAGGTGATCTGTGCGATGGGTCGTGAAGGTCCAGCCGAGATGGCGCAGCGACTGGCCGAGGCTCTCCCTGCGGGCGAGGTAAGCGTTGCGATAGGCCTCGCGGATATGTTCGGCGCGACCGGAGATCAGCTTGGCGCCGGTCTCGGGATCGGTGAATTCGGTGCGGCCGCTATAGGGAAAGATTTCCTCGGCGGGGTCCGATATCTCGACCACGTGGCCGCGCAGGCCGCGGCGGGCAAGCGGGCCGAGCCGCTCCATGATCGCCGGCGCGTCGTCGAGGAAATCGCCGATGAGGACGAGGTCGCTCCAGCCGCGGATCATCCCCGTTTCCGGCAGGCCGCCGGTCAGCGGCGCGTGCATCAGCGCGGAGGCGAGGCGTTCTGCTGCATTGCGGGTGGAGGCGGGTTCCATGATGCCGGGGCAGCCGATGCGTTCGCCGGAGCGAGACAGGATTTCGGCCAGCGCCAGCATGACGACCAGCGCCCGGCTTTCCTTGGAGGCGCTGCCGTAGCTCGACTTGTACATCATCGAAGGCGACATGTCGCACCAGAGCCAGATCGTATGCGCTGCCTCCCATTCGCGCTCGCGCACATAGGTATGGTCGTCGCGGGCGGAACGGCGCCAGTCGATGCGCGACAGGCTCTCACCCTCGGCATAGGGACGGAACTGCCAGAAATTCTCGCCGATACCACGCTTGCGGCGGCCATGCCAGCCGGCGATCACCGTGTTGGCGATGCGCTTGGCTTCCACCAGGCAGTCCGGCATCAGCGCGGCCCGCTGCCTGGCGCGGGAAAGGGCATCGCTGCCTGACGTCGGGTTGACGATCTGTCCGATAGATGCCACGCGTCCGGCTTCCTTATCCCTTTGCCTGCTTCACCAGTCCGGCGATGACGTCGCGCACCGACATGCCTTCGGCGCGGGCGGCGAAAGTCAGCGCCATGCGGTGCTGGAGAATGGGTTCGGCCAGCGCCAAGACATCGTCGAGAGATGGGGCGAGACGGCCTTCGTAAAGCGCCCGGGCGCGCGCGCAAAGCATCATCGCCTGGCCGGCGCGAGGGCCCGGACCCCAGGCGACGTTCTTGTCCGTAGACGCATTGCCCTGTCCGGGGCGAGCAGAGCGGACCAGCGAAAGGATGGCGTCGACGACCGTCTCGCCAACCGGCATCTGGCGCACCAGGGTCTGGATTTCGATCAGCCGCTGCGCATCGATGATCGCCTGCGGCCGGGTTTCGCCGAGGCCTGTCGTCTCGAGCAGGATCTGGCGCTCGGCGGCGAGCTCGGGATAGTTGACGTCGACCTGCAGCAGGAAACGGTCGAGCTGGGCTTCGGGCAGGGGATAGGTGCCTTCCTGCTCCAGCGGGTTCTGGGTGGCGAGCACATGGAAGGGCGCCGGCAGGTCATAGCGCTGGCCGGCAATCGTGATATGATATTCCTGCATCGCTTGCAGGAGCGCCGACTGGGTACGCGGCGATGCGCGGTTGATCTCGTCGGCCATCAGGAGCTGGGCGAAGACCGGGCCCTTGACGAAACGAAAGGAGCGGCGGCCGCTGTCGTCCTGGTCCATGACTTCGGAGCCGAGAATATCGGAAGGCATAAGGTCGGGCGTGAACTGGATGCGGTTGGCGGCAAGGCCGAGCACTTCGCCGAGCGTCGTCACCAGCCTCGTCTTGGCAAGGCCGGGCACCCCGACGAGTAGGGCATGACCGCCGGAGAGCACGGCGAGAATGGTGTTCTCGACGACGCTTTCCTGACCGAAGATCACCTTAGAGACTTCTGTGCGGATGGCGGCGATATCGGAGAGCGCCTTCTCGGCGGCGGCGACGGTCGCCTTTTCATCGAGGCTGGCTTCGGTCTTCATCATACCCATGGGCATCTCCAACGGCTGAATTCATTCGGCAGCGAATCGGCGGACTTATACATCTGCCTCATACTCGATAGAGTTATGGAGATGCGACGGGCTGACAAGTTCGTTGCGAATGACTATCTCGTGACTTCACTTCGTTAAGGACAAACCGGGACGGAAGAATGGCAGCCGAGGAAATCAGCGGACAGACGGATGCGGCGGGACTTGCCGCACTGATTTCGCGCGCGTCCGAGGAACACAGCGGTAAAAAACGTGGACTTGCGCCGGTCGACCGGTGGAATCCGCCTTTCTGCGGCGATATCGACATGGAGATCAGGGCCGACGGCACTTGGTTCTACATGGGCACGCCGATCGGCCGGCCAGCCTTGGTGCGGCTGTTTTCGACGGTCTTGAGGAAGGACGAGGACCAAAAGACCTATCTCGTAACGCCTGTGGAAAAGGTCGGGATAAGGGTCGTCGACGCGCCGTTCATCGCTGTGGAGATGAGCGTGACGGAGGGGCAAGGCAAACAGGTGCTGACATTTCGCACCAATGTCGGCGATGTCGTGGAGGCGGGAGGAGAGCATCGGCTGCGTTTCGCCATTGCAGGCGGCAATGCCGAACTGAAACCCTATCTGCATGTGCGCGGGCGGCTGGAGGCGCTTGTGTCGCGTGCAGTGATGTATGAACTGGTCGCACTCGGTGAGATCCTCGACGTGAGGGGGCGGGCGATGTTTGCGATCCGCTCCGCCGGCGAGGTCTTCCCGGTGATGCCGGCCGACGAACTGGATGCGCTTTCCCGATGAACGATGCGATCACCCACCGTTATCCGCTGTTTTCCGCAGCTGAATTCCGCCGCCGTGCGCTCAATCAGAATGGCGGACCGGTCGACCATGCCTGGCGCGATCATGGAGACCATGTCCTCAACCCCGATATTGTCGCCGAGGTCGAGACCTTCAAGCTGCGCGATGCTGCAGTGCTCGTGCCCGTCGTCGACGACGGCGAGGAGGCGCAGGTGATCTTCACCAAACGCACGGCGACACTGCGCAAACATTCCGGACAGATCGCCTTTCCCGGCGGCTCGATCGATCCCGCCGATATCTCGCCCGAAATGGCGGCGGTGCGTGAGACGGAGGAGGAGATCGGCCTTCCCGGCTCCTTCGTGGAAACCGTCGGGCGGCTGCCGAACTATCTGGCCTCCACGGGCTTCCGCATCACGCCGGTGCTCGGTGTCGTGACACCGGGCTTCGATTTGACGCTGAATCCGGCGGAGGTGGACGATGTGTTCGAAGTGCCGCTTTCCTTTCTGATGAACCCTGCCAATCACAGCCGCGACAAGCGGGTCATCGACGGCATCGACCGGCATTTCTACCGCATGCCCTTTGAAACCAGGATGATCTGGGGCATCACCGCCGGCATCGTCCGCACGCTCTATGAAAGGCTTTATGCATGACCGGCCTTGCCGACCAAGCATGGTTCCGCGACCCGGCGCTCGGCCGGATCCTTGCGCTTCTCAACGACGATGATGGGGCCGATAACGGGGAAGCTCGGGTTGTGGGCGGGGCGGTGCGCAACAGCCTGATGGGCCTGCCGGTCAGCGATATCGATATCGCCACGACGCTGACGCCCGAGATCGTGATCGAGCGGGCAATGGCGGCCGGTATCAAGGCGGTGCCGACCGGCCTGCAGCACGGCACGGTGACGCTTGTCATCGACGGCAAGCCCTTCGAGGTGACGACGCTTCGAACCGACGTCGAGACCGATGGGCGCCATGCCAAAGTCGCTTTCAGCACCGACTGGAAGGCCGATGCCGAGCGGCGGGATCTGACGATCAACGCGCTCTATGCCGATGCGAGAGGCGAGGTGGTCGATCTCGTCGGCGGGCTTGCAGATATAGAAACGCGCAACATCCGCTTCATCGGCGATGCGGCAAAGCGTATCGCCGAGGACCATCTGCGCATTCTGCGCTTCTTCCGTTTCTTTGCCTATTACGGTTCCGGGCGCCCGGATGCCGAAGGTCTGAGGGCCTGCGCGGCGGCGCGTTCGAAACTGAAGACGCTGTCGGCCGAACGCGTCTGGTCGGAGCTCAGAAAACTGCTTGGCGCCGCCGATCCCGGCCGAGCGCTGCTCTGGATGCGGCAGGTGGCGGTGCTGACGGAGATCCTGCCGGAATCGGAACGATGGGGGATCGATGCAATCCCTTCGCTGGTCGCTACCGAAAAGGCGCTCGGCTGGGCGCCCGATCCGCTGCTGCGGCTTGCCGCGATCGTGCCGCCCGACGCGGCGCGGCTGGAGGCGCTTGCGGCCCGGCTGAAGCTCTCGAATGCTGAAGCTGCCACTCTCAAGGCCTGGGCGATGACGGCACCGGTCAACGACGAAATGTCGTCGGCCGCCTTCGAGCAGCTGCTTTACCGCAACGGTGCGGAAGGCATCATGACGCGCCTGAAGCTGGCGCTTGGCGTCGCACGGGGGAAGGCCGAGGGCGATCTCGGCGAGATGGCGCGCTCGGCGCGGCTCGGCAAGCTCCTAGATCGGGCCATGAAATGGAAAAAGCCGCAGTTTCCGGTGAATGGCGCAGACGTGATCGCGGCGGGCATCCCATCGGGCCCGCGCGTTGGCGAACTGCTTGGCAGCTTGGAAAATCAGTGGGTGGATGAGAATTTCGCTTCCGATCGAGCAGCACTGCTCGCGAGGTTGCGGGAACGCTTGCAATAGATGACCCGTCGTCGCGTCCGGCGGACGCGGCGCTGCTATCGTCGTTGGTGCCAGGACTCGGCCACCGGCCGTCAGGCGGCGGTGGCTTCGTCGCGGATGCGGGCCTTGATGTTGTCAACCATGTTTTCGCGTATCGTGGTTTCGCCGTGAGCGGTCTTCAGGTGCTCGACGGCGCGGCGGACCACTTCCGCGTCATTATCCGCCCGGGTGTGCCAAGCGCAGCCGGGAACAAGCGTTCCGCATTCGAAAAGTCGCATGGTCTTCTCCTCTGTCTGAAACACAACGGCCATCGCGTTTGCGCGCGATTGATGAAATGTACGGAGGAAGGGAAGGTTCCGGCCGGCGCGATGGTGACGACCGGAGAAGGTCTTTCAGTCGGGCATCGCCCAGGCTTTGTAGCAATCCGAGAGATGGCTGGGCGTGTTGCTGTTGGCCGCGTCGTTCTGCAGTTCCTCTGGCGACTTTCCGCCGGCCAGCTGTAACTTGACCTGCTCGATGAAGCAGGACAGGGGCAGATCCGAGCCGCTCTTGGCCCGCAGCTTCTCGGCGATGCGTATCAGGAACTCGGGTGTGTCGATGGCACGGAATGTTTCCTGGACATCCGTCGACGCAGGCGAGCCGCTTTGTGTCGTCATGACAATCCTCCTCCGATTGTTACGCACGTACATATAAAGTTAGGACTCACTGAATTTTTATGAAGGTCCCTCGGTTCGAATTTATCGATGAGATCTCACAGTCTCACGGCCAGCGTACGACGGGTGGCAGCGAGGAGAGAATGGACTCGACGTTGCCGCCGGTCTTCAGGCCGAAGATCGTGCCGCGATCATACAGCAAATTGAATTCGACGTATCGGCCGCGACGGATCAATTGTTCGTCACGATCGGCTTCCGTCCACAGCTTGTTGAAGTTGGAACGAACGATCTTCGGATAGACCATGGCGAAGGCCCGGCCGACATCGCGGGTGAAGGCGAAATCAGCGTCCCAGCCGCCGGTTTCCTCGCTCGAATGCAGCCAGTCATAGAAGATGCCGCCGATGCCGCGGGGCTCGTTGCGGTGCTTCAGGAAGAAATAGTCGTCGCACCAGGCCTTGTAGGCATGGTAGTCGGCGACGGCGTGATTGCGGCAGGCGATCTCCATCGCCTTGTGGAAGAGCTGGCTGTCCTCGTCCTCCTGGGTGCGGCGGCGCGACAGCACCGGCGTCAGGTCGGCGCCGCCGCCGAACCAGCGGCTTGTGGTGACCACCATGCGGGTGTTCATATGCACGGCCGGGACATTGGGGTTGACGGGATGGGCGATCAGCGAGATGCCGGAGGCCCAGAAACGCGGATCGTCCTTGGCGCCGGGTATCTGCGCACGGAATTCCGGCGAGAATTCGCCGTACACCGTGGAGGTGTGGACGCCGACCTTCTCGAAGACGCGCCCTTCCATCATCGACATCCGGCCGCCGCCGTCGGCGCCGTTTTCGCGCGACCAATCCTTGGCGACGAAGCGGCCGGGCTCCTGATCGGAGAGCGGACCTTCCAATGCGTCTTCAAGAGCCTCGAAGGAGGCGCAGATCGTATCGCGCAGCCCTTCGAACCACTTGCGGGCGGCCTCCTTCTTCTCCTCGATATCGTCGGGCAAGCCGATCGGCAGTTCCGGTCTTTCCATTTGCGCCTCCAGCGGCCGACCTCCGCTAGGGAAACGACTCGCTCATTCTTGATTGCACCTCCGGTTTAGCAGGTGGTGCCGCATCTCGCCAAGCCGGCGGGCACGGGCATGGCAGCCAAGATTCGACTCGCAAATCAGCGATTTCGATACTACCTTTCCTCTGCAGAGGTAGGTTTGATGGCGAAAATTCCAGGACCTCCGTCCTTCGACGGCCTGAAGCGCAGAATGGCGAAACACCGGGCGGAAAATCCGACCCGCAAGAAAGACCATTTCGTGCGTCAGACATATTGCCTCGGCTTGATCGACGCACGCGCCAAAGCGCGCGAATGGTTCGACGAATATCCGAAAGCGGCCTATTGGACCGAGGTGGAGAGCTGGCGCCAGCTCGACGGCGACCGGATCGAGTTCACGATGCGCCGCCTGCCTTCGGCCGATTGACCCTCACTCGGCTGCCGGCCGCACGCGGCTTTCGATCAGTAGGCCGCTTTCATCCATGATCGGATGCGCTACCGAAACGATATGGGCGTTGATCCGCTTCAAGTCGCGCAGCATGTCGAGATGCAGCGAGCTCGTCTGCAGGCTGTCGGCACGGCCGTCGCGCAGGCGTTCGAGATGATGTTCGGCCGACTGCTTTTCCATCCGGCGCACCTCGACCTTCGTCTCCATCATCCGACGCGCGAGATTGAAGTCGCGGGTGACGAAGATGGTCTGGGCGACACGCAGATTGTCGATTGTCAGATCGAACAGCTTCCTTAGTTCCTGGTGGCCGTCCTCGGAAAATTTCAGGGCGAGCGAAATCTTCTTCGCCACCTGTTCCGCCAGGCCCTTCTCGATGATGTCGCCCATATGTTCGAGATTGATCGCATAATCGATGACGACGATCGAGCGGCGGGCGTTTTCGTCGCTGAGGCCGTCGCGACCGAGCTTGGAGAGATACACCTTCACCGCCTGCTGCAGCTTGTCGACACGCTCTTCGAGGGCCGCAATTTCCGAAAGCTTGGATGAATCGTTGTCTTCAAACGCCTCGGAGACCCGCATCAGCATGCGTTCAATGAGGTCCCCGATGCCGAGCACCTCGCGGGTGGCGCTGGTCAGAGCAATGACAGGCGTCGAAAGTTCATGGGCATCCAGATATTTTGGGGCGGTGTCCGGCTCGGCCTGATCCGGCACCAGCCGGGTCATCAGAGTGGAGAGCGGTCTCGAGAAGGGCCAGGCGAGAGCGGCCAGCAGAAGATTGAAGGCGAGATGCGCGTCGACCGGCAGCTTAGCCGGGCCGAAGGGCAGCATCTGGATGAGGTCGGCGCCATAGCCGGCCAGCGGCAAGGCGATCAGGCAGCCGAGCGTGCGGACGGCGAGATTGCCGAGTGTCACGCGCCGGGCCGAAACCGGGCCGCCCAAGGTCGCGACGACGGGCGGGATTGCGCCGCCGAGATTGGCGCCGAGCACCAGCACGATGACGAGCTCGGCGGAGATGAGGCCGGCGGAGGCGAGCGACAGGATGAGGACCACGACCGCGAGGCTCGACGACGACACGAACGCAAGTGCCGCCGAAAACAGCAGCGCGACGGGCAGTGCGCCGTCCAACAGGCCGATGAAAGCGGCAAGAGCCGGAGAGGTGCGCATCGGCTCCGTCGCAAGGCCGAGCAGATGCAACGACAATAACATCAGCCCGATCCCGACAAGCGCGATACCGCCGCCGCTGCTCGTGCCGGAACGGCTGCGGCAAAGAACAATGCCTACAAGGATTAGCAGAGGAGAGAGCCATTCAATCCCCGTGGCGACAATCCAGGCAGTGATGGCGGTGCCGACATTGGCGCCGAGCAGGACGATCTGCGCCATGCGCGGCCTGATCAGATCACGCTCTACGAAAGAGGCAGTCATCAATGCCGTTGCCGTCGAGCTCTGTAGAGCGACGGTTGCGACTAGGCCTGATATAAAGGACCGAAAACCACCGCGCGTGCCGGTCGCAAGTCCTGTTCTGAGCCGGGCGCCGAAGGCCCTGGTTACGCCTTCCTTGACCTGCGCAAGGCCGAACAGCAGCAAAGCGACGGCGCCGAGCAGGTTGATCATGATGACCGTGGAATCCATTTTTAGTTTTTATTCTTCCTTCATCTGTTGGCGAGACCAGGCTTGAGTGACGCCTCTCCAAGCCGCTGAAATCGCAGCCGTCCTGCGATATTTTTTGATTGCCCGGCTAATAAATATAGGCCGATCCGGCGGATTGGCAATGTCAATTTCCGACGCATTCCGGGGCTTGGGCCCATTCCGCGCTGGCCGCGCTCAAGTCCAGACGGTCTGGCGCATCGCTTCGCCGACGATCATCGCGGCCGAGACGGCGACGTTTATGGAGCGCTGGCCTTCGACCATAGGGATCAGGATACGGGCATCGGCCCTTTCATGCACATGGTCCGGGACGCCGGCGCTTTCCCGGCCGAGAAGCAGGATGTCGTCTGAACGGAAGGTGAAATCGGAGTAGCGATCCGCTGCCTTGGTCGAAGCGAGGATCAGGCGGCGGCTGGTCGTGGCGCGCCATGCTTCGAAGCGATCCCAACTGACATGGCGGGTCAGCGCGGCGGCGGCGATATAATCCATTCCCGATCGTTTCAGGTTGCGATCGGAAACGTCGAAGCCGGCGGGCTCGATCAGATCGACCGCGAAGCCGAGGCAGGCGGCAAGACGCAGGATCGTGCCGGTATTGCCTGCTATATCCGGCTGGTAGAGTGCCAGTCTGAGGTCGGTCATGATGCGCCGTTTGTTTCGTCGGGATGCGAGACACCTAAAGCAACCGGCATTCTGCTGCAACAGGGCGCATTTTGGCCCAGATACGGTCAATTTACGCCATTAAGGGGCTGGAAATTTCGCGATTTTCGCGTTATCGATGCACGTCTTCAATCGCCAGCAGGGAGGGCCGACATGAATATTTTGCTCATTATGCGCTTTCCCGCCGTGATGCCGATCAAGGCGACATGGCGCCGCTAGTGCGCGTTTCTTCCTGAAATCCCCTTTTGATCCATTGTGCGGCTGTTTCAGCCTCGCCCCTTGAACGTTCGGTTCCCATATGTGCTTGCAGTGCGCTCAGGTGGCGCGAAGCCGGGAGCCGAGACGCTGATGTTTCGGAGCAATTTCATGTTTGGCTGGTTCGAACAGCGACTCAATCCCTTTCCGAGCGAGGAGCCTGTCGCTCCGCCCAAAGGTCTTTTTGCCTTTTGCTGGCACTACAGCAAGCCGGCAGCACCCTGGCTCGGCCTGATGGCGTTGCTGACGGCGTCGATCGCCGTCGGCGAAGTGGCGCTCTTTCAATTTCTTGGCGACATCGTCGACTGGCTGACCAATGCCGACCGCGCCACCTTCCTGCAGACGGAAGGCCACAAGTTGTTCTGGATGGCGGTGCTGGTGTTGGTCGGCCTGCCGCTGGCGGCCGGCCTGGATTCCCTCATCATGCACCAGATGCTGCTCGGCAATTACCCGATGATGGCGCGCTGGCAGATGCACCGCTTCCTGCTGCGCCACAGCATGACGTTCTTCGCCAATGAGTTTGCCGGGCGTGTCGCGACAAAGGTGATGCAGACCTCGCTTGCCGTGCGCGAAACGGTGATGAAGGTCCTCGACGTCTTCGTTTACGTCGTCAGCTATTTCCTGACGATGATCATCGTCATTGCGGCCGCCGACTGGCGACTGATGATCCCGATCCTCGTTTGGCTCGCCATCTATATCAGCATCGTCTCTTATTTCGTGCCGCAGCTTCGCAAGATCTCGGCGCAGCAGGCGGATGCACGTTCGATGATGACGGGACGCGTGGTCGACAGCTACACGAACATCGCCACCGTCAAGCTGTTTTCGCATGCGGGCCGCGAGGAGGTTTATGCCAAGCAGGGCATGGACGAGTTCCTGCAGACCGTGCACAGGCAGATGCGCAAGGTGACGCTCTTCCACATCAGCGTCTACGTGAACAACTGCGTCGCGCTCTTTGTCGTCTCGGGCCTGTCGATCTGGTTCTGGCTGAACGGTGCGATTTCGGTCGGTGCGATCGCCATCTCCATCGGTCTTGCCATGCGCGTCAATGGCATGTCGCAATGGATCATGTGGGAAGTCTCGGCCCTGTTCGAGAATATCGGCACGGTCTACGACGGCATGGAGATGATGAGCAAGCAGCACGACATCGTCGACAAGCCGGGTGCGCCTGCCATGACGGCGAAGAAGGGCGCAATCCACTACGAACGCATCCGCTTCCACTACGGCAAGAGCAAGGGCATCATCGACAACCTGTCGCTCGACATCAAGGCGGGCGAGAAGGTTGGTCTCGTCGGGCGCTCCGGTGCCGGCAAGACGACGCTGATGAACCTGCTGCTGCGCTTCTACGACCTGGAGGGCGGCCGCATCACCATCGATGGCCAGGATATATCCGGCGTCTCACAGGAAAGCCTGCGCTCGCTGATCGGGGTAGTAACGCAGGATACCTCGCTACTGCATCGCTCGATCCGCGACAACATCGCCTACGGCCGACCGGAGGCGACGGACGCCGAAGTGATCGAGGCCGCCAAGCGCGCCAATGCTTGGGAGTTCATCGAAGGGCTCGTCGACATGCAGGGGCGCCAAGGGCTCGACGCGCAGGTCGGCGAACGTGGCGTCAAGCTGTCCGGGGGCCAGCGGCAGCGCATCGCGATCGCTCGCGTCTTCCTGAAGGATGCGCCGATCCTGGTGCTCGACGAGGCGACCTCGGCGCTCGATTCTGAAGTCGAGGCAGCGATCCAGGAAAACCTCTTCGCGCTGATGGAAGGCAAGACGGTGATTGCGATCGCCCACCGGCTGTCGACGCTGACCGAGATGGACCGGTTGATCGTGCTCGACAAGGGCCGGATCATCGAAGCCGGCTCGCATACCGAACTGATCGAAAATGGCGGCATCTACGCCGATCTCTGGAACCGTCAGTCCGGCGGCTTCCTCTCCGATCATGCGGAAGAGGCGGAAGAGGCGGCGGAATGATCAAAAGGCCCTCCCTGGGAGAGCAGGGAGGGCCTTTTGAGTTGTTAAACTGTTTTCTACTTGCCAATGGGGAACAGGGCGCCGTTTCCCCTGTTCAAAGACTGTCAGCCCAGTCAATCACCCGGTCATGTTCGACGACCACAATGGTGTTGGCGGCCGCGAGCGTGCGCAGCGTGCTGATGCGGCGGCGTTCCTCGGTGTCGAGCCAGGCGGCGATGGCCTCGGCGACGATCAGATCGCGCGGCAGCGCCAGGTCGGCGGCCAGGGCATCCAACCTTGCTGCGAGCGGAAGCGGAATATGCGCATCGAGCATTTTCGTTTCCATGGCCTTCCCTCCGTTGAAGCGCGATCCTATCGTCAGATTGTGACCGGTTGGCGAGCAATCAATGGCGATGCCGCCGATGTTACCGATCATTACAAAAATATAAGATTGCGACCCCTTATCATTCCCTTTGCCGCTCTGCCCATTCCGCCTATATCGCTTCCATGTTTCTGCGACCCATCTTCCGCCTGTTCGAGACCTGGATCGATCCGTTCCGCCCGCGCGCCAATCTTCAGCCGCCGCAGGCAACGCTCGGCTTCATCTGGTTCTATATCGGCCAGACGAGGATGCCGTTCATCGCCATGCTCATACTTGGCGGCGCATCGGCGGCAATCGAAGCCGCACTTTTCTGGTTCGTCGGACGCCTCGTCGATATTCTCGCCAGTATTACGCCCGGTGCCGGCTGGAGCGGTCTTCTCGCGGCCCATGGCGGCGAACTGTTCGGCATGCTCGCCCTGATCGGGCTGGTGCGCTTCGTCGTCGCCTTTCTGATTGCCCTCGTCGATCAGCAGGTGATCACCCCGGGCTTCTACAATCTAGCACGTTGGCAATCTTATCTCCACGTCTCAAGGCAATCATTGTCGTTCTTTCAGAGCGATTTTTCCGGGCGCATCGTCACCAAGGTCTGGTCGGCCGGCCAGGCAACCGGCGATCTCGTCACCTCGCTGATGGAAAGCGTCTGGTTTGTCGGAATATATGCGGTCACGACGCTGGTGCTGGTCGCCCGGCTGGACTTTTCCCTTGCCGCCGTCGTGCTGTTCTGGCTTTGCGCCTTCAGCCTGCTTGCCCGCCACTTCGTCCCGCGGATTCGCCATCATTCCCGCGAGACGGCGGAAGCCGGATCGATGCTGAACGGCAGGATGGTCGATTCCTACAGCAATATGCAGACGCTGAAGCTGTTTGCCCGCGACGAAGAGAGCGACCGCTACATGCGCCAGGGCTTCGATATCTATCAGGATACGGTGCTGCGCTTCACGCGGTTCATCACCGGGGTCAGGGCCTCGATGGCGCTGCTCTCCGGCCTGATGATCGTGACGATGGCAGGCTTGAGCGTAGATCTCTGGCTGCGCGGCATGGTCAGTTCCGGTGCGGTGGCATTCTCGCTGGCACTGGTGCTGAGGCTGAATTTCCTGCTCGGACGGCTGATGACGCAGTTCAACGGCATCATGCGCAATCTCGGCACCATCCAGAATGCCGCCGAGTTGATCTCCCAGCCACTCGGGCTCGTCGACCGCGCCGATGCGAAAAGCTTGGTGATCCGCCAGCCCGGCATTCGGTTCGAGAATGTCTCCTTCCGCTATGGCAAGGATCAGCAGCCGGTCGTCGAGAACTTCTCCCTGACCATCCGCCCGGGCGAAAAAGTCGGGATTGTCGGCCGTTCGGGCGCGGGAAAATCGACGTTGATGAACCTGCTGCTACGGCTCTACGACCTCCAGGAGGGCCGCATCCTCGTCGATGGCCAGGACATATCGGCCGTAACCCAGGAAACGCTGCGGATGCAGATCGGCGTTGTCAGCCAGGATACTTCGCTGCTGCATCGTTCAGTGCGCGACAATATCTTGTTCGGACGGCCGGACGCCGGCGAGGAGCGGCTGATCGAGGCGGCGCGGCGCGCCGAAGCCATCGATTTCATCGCCCGCCTGCAGGACCAGCAGGGCCGCAGAGGCTTCGATGCACATGTCGGCGAGCGCGGCGTCAAATTGTCGGGCGGCCAGCGGCAGCGCATCGCCATTGCCCGGGTGATGCTGAAGGACGCGCCGATCCTGGTTCTCGACGAAGCGACGTCGGCGCTCGATTCGGAAGTGGAAGAAGCGATCCAGTCCAATCTGCATCGGATCATGGAGGGCAAGACCGTCCTTGCGATCGCCCACCGGCTGTCGACGATCGCTGCGCTCGACCGGCTGATCGTCGTCGATCTCGGCCGGATCATCGAGGAGGGCAGCCACGACGAACTGCTGCGCCAGGGCGGGCTCTATGCCGAACTTTGGGCGCGGCAGTCCGGCGGCTTCCTCGCGGCGGACGAGGATCTCGGCTCAGGGGTCGATGGCGAATTCCGCCATGAGGCCAAAATGGTTTGATCCATAGCTGTCGGCGATGCGGCGGACCGATTTCAGCCGCAGGGGCGCTTTGCTGAAGATGTGGTCGATCGGAATGCCGAAGGGGCCTGCTGCGATCGGCCATGTCGCGGGTTCCAGCGACACCGTGCCCAGGCCCTGGCTGCGCATAAGAGACTGCACGTCAGGCGCCAGGATCGAAGTGTTAAAATCACCGGCGAGCACGAGCGGTCCCGGCAGGGAGGGAATAACCTCCGCAAGATCTGCAATTTCCAGGCCGTGGAATTCGTCGTAATAGGGCTTGGTCAGGTGCGCGGCGAGGAAATTGACCTTCCGGCCGTCGAAATCGATGGTCGAAATCGTCAGCCGGTTGCGCCAGAGGAGGCCGAGGTTACGGATGCGGGGCTCGATGAGCGGGCGCTTCGACAGGACGAGCGTATCGCATTGCTCCATGCCGATGCCGCAGCCGACGTAATAGGGGTAGGTCTTCAGGAGCCGCGGCAGTTCGGACAGCAGCGGCTCGGCCTCGAGGATATTGACGACGTCAGCGCCCGAGGCGATGACCATGTCGGCAATTGCAGGGCCGTTTGCGAAATTATCGTTCTCGATGTTGAAGGACATCAGCCGGAAGATAGCCGGGCGGCTCTCGTCGACGGCGGGCTCGACGAATTCGCGCGCCATCACCACGCCATGGACGGCAAGGACCAGCGACACGGCGAGCGTCAGCAGCGCATACCAGTGCCGCTTGACCAGGAGGGCTGCGAGGGAAGCGGCCGCTGCCGCCACAGCCAGATGGACCTGGAAGCTGTAAAAAAGGGAAAGCAGATAGAAATTCGTGACGTAGCGCAGCGAGACAATAGCGAGGACGAACGTGGTGAGGACGCTGAATACGCAGAAAATCGTGTCTCTCATTCGCTTTGGTCCGGCTCGCTGGCTTGGCTGCCGATGCGCCTATCACGCCGGCTTTTTTGTTGCAATGCAGCATAATCGCGAGCTGGTGTTTGCCTTAGAAAATTGATCGGAAATTTCCCGCGACATTGTGCCCTCGTGCCCTTGTCAAGGCTGGACATAATTTGCGATCAAGCTTAGAACGCGCCGGATTGCCGGGGAATCTATGGCCGAATTGTGTCTGGATCGATTCGTCGGCAGAGGGGGCAGGGCGGAATTCCGCGATAATTGCGCAGAGGATGGTTAAGCCGTGAGCGAACACGAAACGACAAGCGAGGCTTCGACAGAGCCCACTCGCCGTGATTTCCTTTATCTCACCACCGGTATGGCGGGTGCTGTGGGCGCCGCTGCGGTTGCGTGGCCGTTCATCGATCAGATGCGCCCGGATGCGTCGACGCTGGCGCTGGCTTCTATTGAGGTCGATGTCGCAAGCCTCGAGCCCGGCATGTCCTTGACCGTGAAATGGCGCGGCAAGCCGATCTTCATCCGCAATCGCACACCTGAGGAAGTGAAGGCCGCAGCCGATGTTCCGCTGGCCGACCTCAAGGATCCTGTTGCCCGCAATGCAAACCTTCCCGCCGAAGCTCAGGCGACGGGTGTCGACCGTTCGGGCGGCGCGGGCAAGGAAAACTGGATCGTCATGATCGGCACTTGCACCCATCTCGGCTGCGTTCCGCTCGGCCAGGCCGGCGAATACAATGGTTGGTTCTGTCCCTGCCATGGCTCGGTCTACGACACGGCCGGCCGCATCCGGAAGGGTCCTGCGCCTGAGAACCTGGCGATCCCGACCTTTTCATTCGTGTCCGATACCAAAATCAAGATCGGTTGAGGGGAGACTGATTCATGAGTGGCCATTCCAGCTACGAACCATCAACCGGCTTCGAGAAATGGGTCGATGCGCGCCTGCCGCTGCCGCGCATGGTCTATGACAGCTTCGTGGCATATCCGGTTCCGCGAAACCTGAACTATGCCTATACCTTCGGAGCCATGCTCTCCGTCATGCTGGTCGTGCAGATCCTGACGGGCATCGTGCTCGCCATGCATTACGCCGCCGACACGATGATTGCATTCAACTCCGTCGAAAAGATCATGCGCGACGTCAACCACGGCTGGCTGCTGCGCTACATGCATGCCAACGGCGCATCCTTCTTCTTCGTCGCCGTCTACCTGCATATCGCCCGCGGCCTCTATTACGGTTCCTACAAAGCGCCGCGTGAAATCCTCTGGATCCTCGGCGTCGTCATCTACCTCCTGATGATGGCGACCGGCTTCATGGGCTACGTCCTGCCCTGGGGCCAGATGTCCTTTTGGGGCGCGACCGTCATCACCGGCTTCTTCTCGGCCTTCCCGATGATCGGTGAATCGCTCCAGCAGTTCCTGCTCGGCGGCTTTGCCGTCGAACAGCCGACGCTGAACCGCTTCTTCTCGCTGCACTACCTGCTGCCCTTCATGATCGCCGGCGTCGTCGTCCTGCACATCTGGGCGCTGCACGTCACCGGCCAGACCAACCCGACGGGCGTCGAGGTCAAGACGAAGACGGACACGGTGCGCTTCACGCCCTATGCGACGATGAAGGATGCGCTCGGCGTATCGGTCTTCCTGCTGGTCTATGCCTATTTCGTCTTCTACATGCCGAACTTCCTCGGCCATGCCGACAACTACATCCCGGCCGACCCGTTGAAGACGCCGGCCCACATCGTTCCGGAATGGTACTTCCTGCCGTTCTACGCGATGCTGCGTTCGATCACCTTCAACATCGGCCCGATCGACTCCAAGCTCGGCGGCGTGCTGGTGATGTTCGGTGCGATCATCGTGCTGTTCTTCCTGCCCTGGCTCGACACGTCCAAGGTTCGCTCGGCGGTCTACCGTCCCTGGTACAAGCTTTGCTTCTGGCTGTTCGTGATCAACGCGATCATCCTCGGTTGGCTCGGATCGCAGCCGGCGGAAGGTGACTTCGTCTGGATCTCTCAGGTCTGCACGCTCCTCTACTTCGCCTTCTTCCTGGTTGCCATGCCGGTGCTCGGCCTGATCGAGACGCCGCGCCGCATTCCGAACTCGATCACCGAAGCGGTGCTCGAGAAGCGCAACAAGACAGCTGCCGCCGGTGCAGCGGCCAATGCGTAAGCGCGCGACGGAAGGGAACAGAAACATGAAAACGCTTGTTGCAAGCATTCTCTCGCTCGCTGTCGTTGCCGGTCTCAGCGGCGCGGCTCTGGCCGAGGAGGCGCCCGCCAACGGTGCGGCTCCGGCCCATCACGCCGAAGGTGAGACGCCGCATTATCCGCTGAAGCACCCGAAGGAGGAGGATTGGTCTTTCGCCGGTCCGTTCGGCCACTACGACAAGGGCCAGCTCCAGCGCGGCCTCAAGGTCTACACGGAAGTCTGTGCAGCCTGTCATTCGATGAAGCTCGTGCCTTTCCGCACGCTCGGCGAACTCGGCTATTCCGAGGCGCAGGTGAAGGCCTTCGCCGCGAATTATGAAGTCCAGGATGGTCCCAACGCCAGCGGCGAGATGTTTACCCGCAAAGCGGTTCCTTCCGATTACTTCCCGTCGCCTTTCCCTAATGCTGAAGCCGCGGCTGCTTCCAACAATGGCGCGGCTCCGCCCGATTTTTCGCTGATCGCCAAGGCCCGCTCAGTCGAGCGTGGCTTCCCGCAATTCGTCTTCGACATCTTCACCCAGTATCAGGAAAGCGGCCCGGATTACATCCACGCACTGCTGACCGGCTATGAAGAGCCGCCGGCGGGTTTCCAGGTGCCGCAGGGTGGACATTATAACCCTTACTTCAATGCTGCTGCCGTTCTCGCCATGCCGAAGCCGCTCTCCGATGGCCAGGTGACCTATGACGATGGCGCGCCGGCGACCGTCGAACAGTATTCGAGGGATGTCACCGCCTTCCTGATGTGGGCTGCCGAGCCGCATCTCGAAGAGCGCAAGCGCACCGGCTTCATGGTCATGGTCTTCCTGGCGATCTTTACGGTGCTGATCTATCTGACGAAGCGCTCGATCTACGCCAACAAGGAACACTGAGCGTTCCATTCCGAATTCGAAGGGCGGCTTGCGAGCCGCCTTTTTTGTTTGTTCCGCTCCCGCCAATTGATAGGGTGCGGGTGAAACACGAATGAGTTAGAGCACGATGTCGTCGAACTCGCTCACACTTTTCGGCGTCATGCTCTAATGCATGTCGCCCGGAGGTGTGCCACGCTTTCGGGACAACACGCAAAAAAAATGCGCTAAAGCGCGTCGCTTGAATCAGGTTTGACGCGGCGCGCTTTGGTTTCATGCCTCGCAGATATGGACTTTCGATGGACAAAAATACGACTTCGGAGCTTGCAGCCAGCATTCGCTCCATTCCCGATTACCCCAAGCCCGGCATCATTTTCCGCGACATCACCACGCTGCTCGGCAACCCCCGCGCTTTCCGCCGGGCGGTCGACGAACTTGTTCAGCCCTATGCAGGCACGAAGATCGATAAGATCGCCGGCATGGAGGCGCGCGGCTTCATCCTCGGCGGTGCGGTGGCGCATCAGCTTTCCTCAGGCTTTGTTCCGATCCGCAAGAAGGGCAAGCTGCCGCACGATACCGTGCGCATCGCCTACAGCCTCGAATATGGCGTCGACGAGATGGAGATGCACCGCGATGCGGTGCAGCCCGGCGAGAAGGTGATCCTGGTCGATGACCTGATCGCCACAGGCGGCACGGCGGTGGGGGCTACGAAGTTGCTGCGCCAGATCGGCGCGGAGGTGGTCGGCGCCTGCTTCGTCATCGATCTCCCCGATCTCGGTGGCCGCAGGAAGCTCGAAGAGCTCGGAGTCGTCGTGCACACGTTGGTCGAATTCTCCGGGCATTGATCCTTCTTCACCCCGGCACCAGCGGCGTCAGTCGAAATCGAGGACGCCGCTCTCGAAGCGCATCACAGCCTCGCCATTCTGATTGACGCCTTCGCAGAGGATCGTGTTGAGGTGCCAGCCCGGCCGCGACGCGAGCGGCCGGCTGGAGAGGAAGGCGACGGAATAGGTTACGACATCGCCCGCAAAGACGGGCCGCAGCCATTGTAGTTTCTGAAAGCCGGGTGAGGGGCCGAGCTTGGGTGACGTCTGGCCCTTTTCGGCGAGCATGACGCTTTGCCTTTGCCAGAAGGCGAGGAAGGTTCGCATCCAAGCGGCGGTGGTGTGCCAGCCGGAGGCGCAGAGGCCGCCGAAGAGGGTATTTTTCGCGGCCTCCTTGTCGACATGAAAACGCTGAGGATCATAACGTGTCGCGAAGCGGATGATGTTTTCCTCGGTAAAAGTGTATCTGCCGATCTCGGCCTTCTCGCCGACGGCGTAAAGCTCGGACATTCTCATCGCGACACCTCCGGACCCATACCGTCTTCAGGGCGCGTGCGGATCATGACCGAATTCTCCGAAAGGCAGACGAGTTCGCCGCGCTGATTTTCCACCACATGACGGAACTTGACGATGCCAATGCCAAGGCGCGAGCGCATCAGCCGGGCTTCGAGGACGGTCGAGTGGCCGTCCAGCGTGTCGCCGGCCAGCACCGGTTTTCGCCATTCCATCAGATCGATGCCCGGAGCGCCCTCGCAGTGCGCGTTCAGAATGTAGCTGTCGGCCATCATGCGCATCAGCATCGATGACGTATGCCAGCCGGAGGCGGCGAGCCCGCCGAGGATGCTGGCGCGGCCGGCGGCCTCGTCGAGATGCATCGGCTGCGGATCGAATTCCCTGGCAAATTCGATGATCTCCTCGGCAAGCACCGGCTTCGGACCTAGGGTGAAGCGCTGGCCGGGTGGGAAATCTTCGAAGAAAAGCTTTTCTGCCGACATTCGCTCCTCCGCCGTATGCAGGGCCTAGAACAGGATGATTTTAGGCCGAATCGGCCTAGAAATCTGAATCCTGTTCTACATTAAAGAGTTAGAGCATGATGTCGCCCGAAAACCGCTCACACTTTTCGGCATCATGCTCTAGTGCTTACAATAGCATCCGCGTGAGCTCAATGATTCCGGGGAGATAAACCGGCATGACGGGACTGAAGTCGATACTCGACGAGGCTGCGCGCCAGGGGCTGATTTCGCCGGAGGCAGGCGGACGGCTTCTGCCCTTCCTGACCGAGCGCGGCGTGGCGGTTGTCGAGCCGCAGCCGGCAGCCGCCGACGGACCGGCATGGTCGGACACGGAGACGCCGCGCTTCGTGCGCGGTTTTCACGACGTGCTGATCACCATCGGCGTCGTTGTGGCGCTCGCGGGCCTCTGGGGGCTTTCTGCACTTTATGCCGTGCTGCCCGCGATCATCGTCCTTTCTGAAATCCTGGTGCGCCGCCAGCGGCTCGCTTTGCCGGCCGTCAGCCTGACGATCGCCCTGTTCTGCTGGACTTGCCTGCTGATGTCGCGATTTTTCCCGCCGTGGACGCCGACCGCAACATCCTTCGGAGCGGAGGCGACGCAGTTCGTCGCAGGTTTCCCGATCATTCTCGGCGCCTATTATGCTCGCTACCGCGTACCGCTTTCGCTGGCGCTCTGCATCATGTCGGTGCTTGCCTTCGTCCTCACCCTGCTTTTGCGCCTGGTACAGTGGGCAAGCGGCAATCCGGCGTTTTTCCTCGATCATCCCGCCGTGCTGGCGCTGGTTGCCCTGATCTGCGCGGTAGGATTGTTTGCGCTGGCGCTCTATTTCGATCTCGGCGACCGGCTGCGGCGGACGACGCGTTCGGATATCGCTTTCTGGCTGCATCTCGGCGCGGCGCCGGCGCTGCTCTATAGCACCGTTTCCCTGCTGTCGTTCGGAGCAGATATTCGTATTGTCGACGTCGCGAACATGTCGTCGCGGACACCCGTCGTCGTTGCGACGGTGGCGGCGCTGATGCTGCTCGGTCTCATCATCGATCGCCGCGCCTTCGTCACTTCGGGACTGCTGTCGCTCGGCGTTGCGATCTTCGGCGTCTTCCGGCAGGGAAGCGCCACGGTCGACACCTACATCTTCACCACGCTGATCATTGTCGGCGCGGTCGTATTAATCATCGGCACCGGCTGGATGCCGCTTCGGCGGCTGGTGCTCAGGACACTGCCGCCGGCCATCGCAAACAGGCTGCCGCCGGGTTAAGGCGGCAGCGCTCTCTTATTTTAGGTATTGAAACGGAAATGGATGACGTCGCCGTCCTGGACGACGTATTCCTTGCCTTCGTCGCGCGCCTTGCCGGCATCCTTGGCGCCGACTTCGCCGTTATATTTGATGTAATCGTCATAGGCGATGGTGTTGGCGCGAATGAAGCCGCGCTCGAAATCCGAATGGATGACGCCGGCGGCCTGCGGCGCCTTGGTGCCGCGCTCGATCGTCCAGGCGCGCGTTTCCTTCGGGCCGACGGTGAAATAGGTGATGAGGTGGAGCAGCTTGTAGCCGGCGCGGATCAGCCGGTCGAGGCCGGCCTCGTCAAGGTCGAGGGCGGAGAGGAATTCCTTGGCCTCATCCTCGGGAAGCTGAGCGACCTCAGCCTCGATCGCCGCCGAGATGACGACGGTTTCGGCGCCTTGTTCCCTGGCCATGGCGGCGACGGCCTCGGTGAATTCATTGCCGGTCGAAGCATCGGCCTCGGCGACGTTGCAGACATAGAGCACCGGGTGCGAGGTCAGGAGGTTGAGGCCCTTAAGGATGGTGATCTCCTCGGCATCGAGCGTCGGCAGCAGGGTGCGCACCGGCTTGCCCTCGTTGAGCAGCTTCAGCGACGCTTCCATGATCGGCAGCATCGCCATCGATTCCTTGTCCTTGCCGGTGGCACGCTTGCGCGTCTGCTCGGTGCGGCGTTCCAGGCTTTCGAGATCGGCGAGCATCAACTCGGTCTCGATCGTCTCGGCATCGGCAACGGGATTGATGCGGCCCTCAACATGGGTGATATCGCTGTCTTCGAAGCAGCGCAGCACATGCACGATGGCGTCGACCTCGCGGATATTGGCGAGGAACTGGTTGCCGAGGCCCTCACCCTTCGAGGCGCCGCGCACCAGGCCGGCGATGTCGACGAAGGAGATGCGGGTCGGGATCAGTTCCTTCGACTTGGCGATATCGGCAAGCTTGCGCATGCGCGGATCGGGTACGGCGACTTCGCCGGTATTCGGCTCGATCGTGCAAAAGGGATAATTCGCCGCCTGTGCCGCCGCCGTCTTGGTGAGCGCGTTGAAGAGGGTCGATTTGCCGACGTTCGGCAGACCGACGATGCCGCATTTGAAGCCCATGGCTAAAACCTGCTGTTCTTGAATTTCTTGCTGGTGCCTATGGGATAAAGGAGCAATATGGTCAAGTCTTAGCGAGCTTTTAACCTTGCTCACTTGCCCAAGGAACGGCGCCGGCCTATTTTCGAGGGCGATCGCGGTTTCGATGCATTACGGATTTCGTCAGATGCACGGTCGCTCCTGCCGGCCGCACATCCGGCCTCAACCCGGCGGCCAATTTCCTCCTGATCGAGGAGGGCAGCCACGGCGCACCGTCGAAAATTCGTCATCGACAATGATTAGTTGTTTGAAGATTCCTGACCATGTCATCAACGGGTGGATTTTCCGATGAGTGACAACGACGTTGCCCTAAAACCGAAGACCAAGGTGAAGCCGAAGCTGGACAAGCCGAAGCTCTACAAGGTCATCCTCGTCAATGACGATTATACGCCGCGCGAATTCGTCATCGTCATCCTGAAGGTTGTCTTCCGCATGAGCGAGGAGACCGGCTACCGGGTGATGATGACGGCGCACAAGCTCGGTTCCTGCGTGGTCGTGGTCTGCGCCAAGGATATCGCCGAAACCAAGGCCAAGGAAGGCATCGACCTTGCCAAGGAGATGGGCTTTCCGCTGATGTTCACGACGGAGCCGGAGGAATAGCCGGGGCTCAGAGTCGGCGGATTTGATAGCCGGTCTTGTCCTGCACGAAGCCACAATTCTCGTAGAAGCGCAGCGTGGCCGGGTTCTTCGAGCCGGTGAGCAGCATCACCTTATAGCAGCCGGCCCTCCAGGCCTGTTCCACCGCATGGCCGATGACGGCACCGGCATAGCCGCGCCGGCGATGGTCGGCATGGGTGACGACATTTTCGATCAGCGCATAAGAGGCGCCGCCTCGCGTCAGGTTCGGCACGACGATCATCGTCACGGTGGCGGCTGCGAGATTGCCGGCAAAGCCGATGAATAGGGTCATGCCGGGCTGGGCGAGTATGGTGCAGAAGCGCTCTTCGGCCAGGGCCTTGTCGAGAACCGGATCTGTCGGGTTCAAATGCCGGTAGAGGACGGTCAATCCCGGAAGATCGTCGGCAGTTGCGGGACGGATGGCGAAATCCTGGTTCGGCATCGGATTCATTCCCCCTTATTGCCGAACATTTTCTTCAGCATCTCGGCCATCGGACCGGTGGCGGGGAGTTTCGGCTGATTGCTGCTGCGGGCCTGGCGGATATGCGACTGGCCTGCCGGCTTCTTCTCGCTGTCCTTGCCTTCCTTGCGCGGCTTTTCTTCCTCGGCCTTGCCGCCGAGCGCCAGCGCGATCTTGTTCATCAGCTGCGAATCCTCGTTTCGCACCAGCATGTCGGCATTGTCGGCCAGCGTGTCGAGAAGTGGTTCGAGCCAGACCTTGTCGGCCTTGGCGAAATCACCGAGCACATGGTTCTGCACCATTTCCTTGACGCCGGGATGGCCGATGCCGAGGCGCAGCCGCCGGTATTCCTTGCCGCAATGGGCGTCCAGCGACCTGATGCCGTTGTGGCCGCCATGGCCGCCACCGGTCTTCAGCCGCGCCTTGCCGGCGGGAAGGTCGAGCTCATCATAAATCGCGACAAGGTCGGCCGGCTGGAGCTTGTAGAAGCGCATCGCCTCGCCGACGGCCTCGCCGGAGAGGTTCATATAGGTCTGCGGCTTGATCAGCAGCACCTTCTCGCCGGCGAGTTCGCCTTCGGCGATCTCGCCCCTGAACTTCTTCGACCAGGGCGAAAAGCTGTGGCGCCGATGGATGGCGTCAACGGCCATGAAGCCGATATTGTGACGGTTGCCGGCGTATTTGCCGCCGGGATTGCCGAGACCCGCGATGATCAGCATGGCCTGTCATTCCTTGCTTGTTGTTCTGCGTTCACCACCCGGAAATGGGAGCAAAGTCAAGCGGAAAGGGCATCGGCCCGTCTGGCTGCGTCAGTCGGACAGGTTCATGCCGTATTTCAGGAAGATCTTTTTCTGTTCGCCATCGGCGATCAGCTTGTCGAGCGCTGATTGCATCTTGGCGCGCAGATCGTCCGGAAAGCCTTTTTCGCAGGCAATGCCCATCGGCTGGGCCGAGAGCACGGTCACCATCTCCACTGGCTGGTCGGCCTTCAGCTTGTCGAAATAGAGTTCGGAGATCGGCATCATGTCGATACGGCCGCTCAGCAGCTTGCGCAGCGTGGCGTTGAAGTCGCTGGCGACGTCGAGCTTGGTGAAGCCCTTCTCCTTCAGGATGGTCTCGGTGTAGTCCTCCCGCTGCGTGCCGATCGTATATTTCTTCGCCTCGTCGAGATTGCCGGCGGTGATGCCCGAGCCCTTGCGGGTGATCAGGATATTGCGATCGATCAGCAGCGGCTCGATCCATTTGAACAGCGGGTCGCGGGCGCCGTTGTGGGCGGTGGCGAAAACGCAGGTCATCGGCGCCGTGCGGGCGAGGCCGAAAGCGCGCGCCCAGGGCAGGACTTCGATCGTGTAGTCGACGCCGATCGCGGCCATCACCTTTTCGACCTGCTCGACCGTCGCACCCTTGATCTCCTTGCCGTCGCGATAGTTGAAGGGGGCGTAATCCTCGGTCGTGAAATTGATCGTCTGCGCATGGGCAGCGCAGGGCAGCGCCAGGCATGCAAGGAGCAGGAGCTTTTTCATCGGATCATCTCCTTCGTTCTTCGTTTACGAGGCGCGTGCGACGGCCGATTGCGCCATCATCAGTTCCTCGATGAGCTTGGCTGCGTGCTGCGGGCGATGGAAGAGGTAGCCCTGGCCATAGTCCAGCCCCATCTGGTGGAGCGTGCGGCATTCCTCTTCGGTCTCGATGCCCTCGGCGATGACGGTGCAGTTCATCTTGTGGGAGAGGGTCGTAATGCCTTCGATCAGCATGCGGCTCTTCTGGCGCACGTCATCATCGCCGTCGTTGATCGCGCGGGTAAAGGACTGGTCGATCTTGATGATGTCGACAGGGAAGCGGTTGAGGTAGCTCAGCGACGAATAGCCGGTGCCGAAATCGTCGAGCGCGATGCGGCAGCCGAAGCGGCGAAGCTCCGTGACGATCATGCGGATCTCAGGGTTGTCATGCATCAGCACTGCTTCGGTGATCTCGACGACGATGCGTTCGGGGCGGATGCCGTGGCGGCCGACAATCGCGGCAAGCCGGGCCGGCAGCGCCGGTTCGAACTGCAGCGGCGAGAAGTTGATGGCGATATAGGTGTCCTGCATGCCCGATATGCGGGAAATTTTCGCGAGGTTGGCGATCGCCTTCTCCATGATGACGTTGCCGACGCGGACGATCTTTCCTGTTTCTTCGGCGACGCTGATGATCTCGGCCGGCGGCATCAGGCCCTTCTGCGGATGGTTGAGGCGCATCAGCGCCTCGAAACCGGCAATGCCGCGGCCGTTCAAATTGACGATCGGCTGCAGGAAAGCGTCGAACCAGTTGTCGACGAGGCCGGCTTCGATATTGGCCTCGATTTCGGCGCGGCTGCGGGCGCGGTCGAGCATGGCATTGTCGAAGAGCTGCGCACCATTCTTGCCGTCGCGTTTCTTGGCATACATCGCCATGTCGGATTTCTGCAGCAGTTCGGCGGCGGTCGCGGCATGATGCGGATAGATGGCGATGCCGATCGAAGCGCTCAGATGCATGTCCGGGGCAAATGGCGTTTCGAAGACCGAGGCGATTTGCTCGCACATCGCCTTGGCGCGCCTTTCGGCGTCCTTCGCCGGCAGCAGGATGGCGAATTCGTCTCCGCCGAGACGAGCCGCCTCGTCGAAGGGAGCAAGATGGGTCTTCAGGCGCGCAACCAGCTCGATCAATGCCCTGTCGCCAGCGGCATGGCCCATATTGTCGTTGATCCACTTGAAGCGGTCGAGATCGACGAAGAGGCAGGCGAGCTCCTGGCCGGCGGCGTCTGCCGCAGCGATCTTGCTGTCGAGCACGGCTTCAAAACCCTGGCGGTTGAGAAGCCCGGTCAGGTGATCGGTGATTGCCTGGCGATGATTGCGGTCCTCGGACGCCTTGAGCTCGGTCACATCGGTCATGACCGACAGGGAGAGGCGATCTTGAGCGCCGGCGCCGGCTTCCGATTCCATGATAAGGACGTCCATGGTGCGGCCGTCCAGGCAGACGAACTTGACGGTAACCGCCATGCCGCTCTCGGCCCGGCGGCGCTTGACGAACTTGTCGCGGGTGTTTGCCGTGACGAGATCGGCGAAGTTGCGGCCGATGACGGCGGCGCGATTATAGCCGGTGGCAAGCAGCCAATAATCGCTGACGGCGGTAATGCGGTCTTCCTCGTCGAGCGAGAAGAGCATGGCGGGGGTGAGATTGTAGATATCGGTGGCGCGGCGATGGGCGAGCTTCAGCTCCTTCTCCTCGCTTTCGAGCTTGGTCTGCATCTCGTTGAAGCTGCGGGCAAGCCGTCCCATCTCGTCGTTCGACTGCCAGTCGACGTGATGGCGGGAGCCGAGCTGGCGGGTGGCCTCGATCGCTGCCGTCAGCCGCATCAGCGGCTGGATGACGAAGAAGCGGTTGCCGATCAACGCGGTGCCGAAAACGGTCAGAACTGCGAAGATGAAGATCGAAATGAAGACGACCTCTTCCTGCTTCAGACCGGAAAACAGGCCGATAGTGGGATAGTAGACGCTGATACTGCCGAGATTCTTCGGGCCATCGACGGTGTTGTAGATGATGGCACGCGACACCTGCACGAGCTTGCCGTCGAAGGAGCGGGGAATGGTGGACTGGCTGACGTCGAGCTGGCCTGACTGGTCGCGCACTTCGACCTTGACGATGGCGCCCTGGGAAACGACCGTCGCGCTGATCTGAGTGACGCTTTCTTCATCGAGGTCCCAGAGGGGCTTTGCCAGCGCCTGGGCATTGGCGACAAGAAGAACCGAGATATGGTCGCGTATTTCCTTGTCGGCCCGCTCCGAAGAAAGAAAAAGAAAGAGAACAAAGAGAGGAGCGACAAAAACAAGCAGCGCTCCGCAAACAATCCCAAAAAACCTGTTCTCAACGGAATTGTTCATGGTTCCGTTTACTCCCCCAGGCCGGCCATATTTGCTGTCGCGCGTTCGGGCCGGCTTCTTCGCAGCTGACGAGGCATGCTTTCACGAATATGTTAAATGTTGCTGAAACGGGGGTCTGCGGGCAACGAGAAGCCCGCCTTCCTGGGGGAGGCGGGCCATATGTATTATAAATGGAGTGAAGCGATCAGGCTTCGGTTTCGCCTTCTTCGGCGCTTTCGTCGACACCGGCAGCCGGAGCGACGATGGTCGCGATGGTGAAGTCGCGGTCGATGACCGTGGTCACGCCCTTCGGCAGGGTGACTTCCGAAATGTGGATACTGTCGCCGATCTTCTTGCCGCTGAGGTCAATGTCGAAGAATTCCGGGATCGCATCGGCCGGGCAATGAACTTCGACCGAGTGGCGGACGATGTTCAGAACGCCACCGACCTTGAGGCCCTGGGACTTCTCTTCGTTGATGAAGTGAACCGGGATTTCGACGGTCACCTGAGTGTTGCCGGAGACGCGGAGGAAATCGACATGCATCGTGAAATCGCGGACCGGATCGAGCTGGTAGTCCTTCGGCAGAACCTTGTACTTCTTGCCGTCGACTTCGATGGTCGCGACGGTGGTCATGAAACCGCCGGCGTGGATGCGCTTCGTCACCTCATTGGTGTTGAGAGCGATGGCAATGGGGGCCTGCTTGTCACCATAGATGACAGCGGGAATTAAACCGTTGCGGCGAAGTTCACGGGCGGACCCCTTACCAACCCGTTCGCGCGCCTCGGCCTTGAGCTCGTAAGTTTCCTGGCTCATGGCTATTCCTTTCGAGGTTATTTGGAGAGTTCGTCGGCGGGCAAAAGCCTTGTTCCGTCGAACCAGAGGCGGGTTTCCCCATCCTCATCCGCGTTGCCTCCAAGGGTGTCTACACGGACCGGTGGCCTATATTATAAGTCGCTCGGAAACGCAAGTTGCTGATTGCGGCGAGGCTGCCGCCTTCGCAGGCGTCACCGGCCATGTCTGGGAATGAGCCCCGGCAACATCAACAAGCGCAGGCCGGGCTTCGGCTCAAAGATACGAACCTCATGAAATCACTTCAAAACCGCGTCCGTCCAGGGCCACTTGGCTTGACATCGCCGGGCTTCGCATCTTTGGATGGCCGCTCAAAAAGCGGCTGAGGAGAAACCAGACTATGCGTCTCAAACTTGTCACGGCAACGAGCTTGCTTGCCCTTTGCGTTTTTACCACGGCCGAGGCCGTGGAGATCAATCAGGATGGCGCCAACACCGTCAGGGACACTCTGACAAAGTTGCTTCCAGATGATCTGGCGAAGAGCGGCTTCATCACCGTCAATCCGGCGGGCATGCGCTACGAGATCATTTATGATCTGGCGAAGCTGCTTGCCAAAGTCGATCCGGCGACCTTCACCATCAACGGCCTTACCCCGTTCTCGACATTCGCCACGCCGCTCGACAATGGGCTTTGGAACATCGAAGGCGACGACAGTTTCAACGTCTCCGGCCATTTTAGAGACCCGGATCAGAAAACTACGAATTTCACCTATTCCATCGCTTCGATCGTCTATAGCGGTGTTTTCGACCCAGCAATCAGCTATCTGCGCTCAGGCACCTTCGCGGTCAAGGACGTCAAGGTCGCCAGCAAGTCTGAAACCGAGGAAGTTCATGCCGCCATCGCCAGCATGGACCAGAAGCTGAGTTCGACGGACAGTGCAGGCGGCAACGGACGCATCGATTTTGTCGGCAGCGCCTCAATGTCTGGTTTTGTCGAGCAGGTTTCCGGTCTGCAAATGCCGCCCATCGAAATTCGTGCCGGCTCAATCAATGTCGATGCCAAGGTGAATGGCCTGCCGGCGAAGCAGATTCGCGAGATGGTCTTCTTCATGCTCGACCATCTCGATGAGAAGGAATTGAGCTCGGAAGATACCGACAAGATAAAGACAATAGCGAAGGAAGCATTTCCGCTTCTGACCTTGTTCAGCGAGACGATCGGGGTCAACGACCTGTCCGTCACGAACGAGATGGGCAAGGGCGGCGCCAAGGCATTCAACTACAACCTCGCAATTGAAGGCCCGAGCGACGCCATGCGTTTCGGCTTCGGCATGAACGCGGAGGAGATCAGCCTCGACACGCCGCTAATGCCGGCAAATTACGCGACATTCATGCCGACCAATTTCGATTTCCAGGTCGCTGTTCCGAACCTGGATTTCGCAAGCTTCGGCAACGACCTGATGGCGGTGGATTTCAATGACAAGGCACCCGAGAAGACCGGCGAGGAGATGGCGAAGAAGCTCTTCCGCGACGGCCTTCTCAAGGTGGAGTTCCCGAAGATCAGCGCCAAGTCGAATGTCTACGACGTCGATATGACGGGCAAGATCGAAGGCCGGGTCGACACCGAAAAGGACTATTCTATGGAGGCGACGATCCTGGCGCGCGATCTCGACAAGACGATCGCGGCAGTTCAGGAACTTGCCAAGACCGATCCCGATCTCAACCAGGTCTCCTTCGGCATCATGATGGTGAAGGGCTTTGCCAAGACCGATCCCGACGGTCGTTCGCGTTGGGACATCAGCGTCAGCCGCGACGGCGCGGTCACGGTCAACGGCCAGATGGTCAAGGGGCCGGACGCTCCGGATCAAGATCAGGGGCTGGAGCCAGACCAAGAGCAGGGCCAGGACGCGGTGCCTGCGCCGCCGCAGCAGCCTTGAGCGTCGTCAATCGGGATAAGAAAGAGGCCGGCCTTGCGCCGGCTTCAGCGTTTTGACCAACTCCGTTCTGACTCGGCGTTGAGCCACGGCTGTATGGTTGGTCTCGACGGGCTGCCCCACCCTAGCCCTTGCCGGGGTGGAGTCACGGTTCTCGACCCGTCCTGCGGACCCCCGTAAACGGGGCGAGGGGAGGTGCCGAATGCAGCGTCGAGGGTAAGGAAAGCCGGTACGGCATATCCCTTCGCCCCGCCTACGGGGCGGGCGGCGCTCACTCAGAACGACACTTTTCTACTGCTCTGTGAACGCCGGCTCTTTTTAATCGAAGAGGCTGGAGACGGATTCTTCCTGGCTCGTCCGGCTGATGGCTTCGCCGATTAGCGGAGCAGTCGTCACAACGCGAATATTATGGGCAGACTGCACGGCCGTCGTCGGCTGAATCGAGTCGGTGATGACAAGTTCACGCAGCTTGGACGAGGTGACGCGGGTGACGGCGCCGCCGGACAGGACGCCGTGGGTGATATAAGCCGTGACGCTAGAGGCGCCCTGGGCAAGCAGTGCATCGGCCGCATTGCAGAGCGTGCCGCCGGAATCGACGATATCGTCGATCAGCAGGCAGTCCTTGCCGGTGACGTCGCCGATGATGTTCATGACTTCGGATTCACCCGGCCGGTCGCGACGCTTGTCGACGATCGACAGAAGACAGTCCAGTCGCTTGGCAAGCGCACGGGCGCGAACGACGCCGCCGACGTCAGGCGAGACGACCATGACGTTGCTCAGGTCATAGTGGCTCTTGATGTCGCGCGTCAGGACCGGCAGCGCATATAGATTGTCCGTCGGAATGTCGAAAAAGCCCTGGATCTGACCGGCGTGGAGATCGAGCGTCATGACGCGGTCGGCGCCGGCTTCGGTGATCAGGTTCGAGACGAGCTTGGCTGAGATCGGGGTGCGGCCGGAGGCGCGGCGGTCCTGGCGGGCATAGCCGAAATAGGGGAGCACGGCCGTGATGCGGCGGGCTGACGAACGACGCATGGCGTCGATCATGATCAGCAGTTCCATCAGATGGTCGTTGGCAGGGTAGGACGTCGGCTGTACGAGGAAAACGTCCTCGCCGCGGACGTTTTCCTGAATTTCGACGAAGATTTCCTGATCGGCAAACCTTCGGACGCTGGCTTTCCCCAAGGGAACGTTGAGATAGTTGCAGATCGCTTCGGCGAGTTGCCGGTTCGAATTGCCTGCGAAAACCTTCATGTTGGTCCGCCTGTTATGCGCTGATAGCCGCGCTTTTTAGTCAGCTTCCCCGTGAATGCAAGGGCAAAGGCGCCACAGGCTTTGATATTTGCAAAAAGTTTGTGACTAACCGCCCCGCGCCTGCCGCCAGGAGGTGAATTCCGCGATGGTTTTCGAGGCGATCTGCTGCATTACCGAAGCCGGAACGCCCGCCCAGGGGTCGGCCGCGGCTGTCGGCACGCTTTCCTGCCCCTGGATGCGGTGCAGGCGGGCGCCGCCGCCGTCGAGAATGTCCCAGACATAGACCACGGTGACCTTGCCGTCGTCGCTGAAGGCGGAGAGATAGCCTTTGAGGATATAGTCGCTGCTCGTATCGTTCGAACTCTTGATGGAAAGGCCATGCGCCCGCGCCTCGGCGCCGAGCTGGCGCGAGAGCGGCGTTACAGCCTGCACCGGCGCGCCGATGATCGGCAGGAAACGCACGGTATTGCCGCGGGCGGAAGAGGCGCCGGGCGTGAGGGCGGCGGTCTGCTGCGGCTGCGCGTCAAGAGTCTGGCTGGTCTGCGCCTGAGACCTGGCACCGGTGGCGGCCGGTGCCAGCGCTTGTCCTTCGATCGGGGCGGAGGCGGCGGGCGAGGCTCCGCTCTTCGACAGGGCGTCTGCCTGCTCCTGCATCGTTGTCGGCGGGGCGCCGCTGCCGGACCGATAGGCTCCCTGCGATTGATTATAGGCCGGATGATAGCCATTCGGCTGCGAGCCCGCGGCGAAAACCGGTTGACGCGTGCCCGCCAAACCTTCGGCCTCACGCTGGCTCACGGGGCTTGACGGCGGGGCTCCGGAGGAATCGCCGATGCCGACCTGCGGCGTCAGCGCGTCGGTGGTATTGCAGGCGGTGAGCAGGGCCATGACGAACAGGAGCGTGGGCACAGTCGCAGCTCGCGTCATCCGGTGATCCGTCCTTCCCACAATCGCATCAGCCCGCCCGAATTTATGCGGGCGGGGATGGTCCTCTGTCAATTCCGGATTCTCATCCGTCAATCCCGGGCTTCAAAGGCCGATAAAATCGAGCGGATGACGAGACAGTGCGCGCGGCGCATCCGCTGTCGTCAGATAGGTCTGTCCGAGCGTCATCGCGGTCCCGGTATCGGAATCGGCGATGATCATGTGCACGAAGAGCGACATGTTTGGCTCGATCGGCTGCGGATTGCCGACATGGAACATCTGATGCTCCATCCAGGACGGAGAGAAGCGGGCTCCGAGCGAATAACCGCAGGCATTCAGCCGGTGGCGGGTGAGGCCGCGCTCGTCCATGATCCTGGCATGCATATCGAAGACGTCGCCGAAGGTGTAGCCGGGCTTCAGCACGGTCTCGATCGCTTCGATGGTTTCTCGGCAGGCATTGTAGATTTCGCGATGGCGTTGCATCGGCTCGCCGATGACGATCGTGCGCATCATGGCGGCATGATAATGCGCGTAGGTGCCGGCCCATTCGAGCGTCAGCTGGTCATTGGCGTCGAGCTTGCGGCGGCCGGCCTTGTAGCGGCAGAGCAGCGCGTCGGCCGCCGAACCGATGATGAACTCGTTGGCGGGATAGTCGCCGCCGCCGGAAAAAACCGCTCCCTGCATGGCGGCGAGGATGTCGGCTTCGTCAGCGCCCGGTTTCGTCAGCCGGATTGCGGCGTCGAGCGCGTCGTCGGCGAGCGCGGCGGCCCGTTCGACATAGGCGATCTCGGTCGGGCTCTTGATCAGGCGAAGACGGCTGACGAGATAGGAGGCATCGACGATCTGGCCGAAAGTGGTCAGCTGCGCGTCGAGCAGGCGGGCGACGCGGCCGGTCATGCCGTGCGTATCATATTCGACGCCGATGCGGGTGCCGAGCAGATCCATCTCGATCAGCAGGTTCTTCAGGTCGAGCGTCGGATCGGCATTGACCCGGTCGACCCAGATATGGATGTCGTCGAGGACCGAGGTATGCTTGGCCTGGCGAAGATCGGCCGAACGGGTGATTAGCGCCATGGTGCCGTCGCTCTTGACGATCAGCGTCTGGAAGAAGCAGTAGCCGAAAGTGTCGTAGCCGGTCAGCCAGTACATGCTTTCCTGGGCGAAGAGCAGCAGGGCGTCGAGCTTTTCTTCCTTCATCTTCTCGGTGAGGCGTGCAAGTCGGCTTGCGAACTCGGCCTTTTCGAAGTGCAGTGCCATTCTGCTCAAGTCTCCCTGATTGATATCGCTGAAATCTGGCGGCCGTAGTCCGGCTCCTTGCGATGTGTCGTCCGGCGATAGGAAAAGAAGCGCTCGCTGTCCGGATAGGTGCAGAGGCCGAGGCTTTCGGCTCGCACGCCGGCCTGGGTCAACCGTTCGATGGTCAGTGCCGGCAGGTCGAACATGGCGTGGCGGGGCGTCGCGGAGGGTATGAAGAAGCGTTCGTAGTCCGGATTTTCGGTGATGAAGCGGTCGACGAATTCCGGGCCGACCTCATAACTTGCCTGACTGATCGAGGGACCGAGGCAGGCGACGATGCTGTCGCGGTTCGCTCCCAGCGCCTCCATGGCGGCGATGGTATTTTCGAGCACGCCGGTCAGCGCACCCTTCCAGCCGGCATGGGCGGCGCCGATGACGCGATTTTCGGGGTCGGCGAAGAGGATCGGGCCGCAATCGGCGGCGAGCACACCGAGCACAATGCCGCGGGTTGCCGTCACCAGCGCATCAGCGTCGGGACGGGAGCCGTCATAGTCAGCGCCAACCGTGACGACATCGGGGGAATGCACCTGGTGCACGGTTGCCAGCCGCTCGATCGGCAGGTCGAACCAGGCGGCGACGCGACGGCGGTTCTCCATGACTTTTTGCCGTTCGTCGCTGGAGCCGAGGCCGACATTGAGGCCGCGATAGATCCCTTCGGAAACGCCGCCGCTCCGGGTGAAATAACCATGGCGGATGGCGCCGCCCGTCGCATCGTTCAGCAGCGCGCTTTCGATCGGTGCTGGAGAGGCCGCGTCCTGCATCTGTGATTCCGGGCTTTTTCGAGAGGTTTGTTATTGTCCCGAGCGCATCGCATCTGCGGCGCGCTTCAAGTTGCTGTTTCGCGCGGATGTTGGCTCAGCCGCGTGCGCCCTGTCAATCCACCGGACGAAAGGGCATGAGATCTACGGCCGGATGCGAGACGGCCATCGCCTTGAACAGTTCTCCCATCCGGCCTTCACCGGCGCCGGCAAGCCTGTCGACGGCCGTCTGGATGACCTGCTGGGTCTGCGGTTCGCGATCGCGGCCGAGTGCGGCGGCGCGCTCGAGGATGCCGAGGCCGGTCAGAAAGTCGCCCTGATGCAGGGCGCCGTTCAGATGCAGGCCGGCTGCCAGCGCCGTTTCGGCAAGCTGCTGGAAATCGACGTGGCTCGTCAGATCGGCTTCGCCGGGATGGGCAAGCGGCGGGTCGAATTCATGCATGCGCACTGCCTGCAGCGTATCGCCGAACCCGGTGACGAGATGGCCGTAGTCGATGACCAGCGCCGTGCCGCCGAAGGCGCGCAGCCGCTCGCAGATCGCCATCATCACGGCCTGCCGGGCGGGCGAGATCTCGAAAAGCGTGCCGAGCGGCAGGTTCTGCACCGGTTCGGGCAGCAGAGCCGGATCGAGGCCGGCGACGCCGGCGGCGAAGGTCAACTCACCGTCGGCGTCGAGCCCGACCATGCGCTCGCGAAAACCTGTCTGCGTGCGGATGAACTGGCGGATCGGGATCGCGTCGAACAATTCATTGGCGGCGATCAGGGTGAAGCCGGCCGGGACTTCGTCGAAGCCGTCGTGCCAGGCGATTTTTTCGCCGTAGTCTTCGAGCGTCTGCTTCTGGACGTCGCGCAGGCGCTCGCTGGTTTCGACAAGATGCACGGTCATGGTGTCGAAAAGCGGTGGGGCGATGCGCGAGATGACGCGCAGCATGTCTGATATCATCGTGCCGCGGCCAGGCCCGATCTCGACGAGGCGCACATCCGCCGGCGTGCCGTGGCGCTGCCAGGCATGGACGATGAAGACGCCGATCATTTCGCCGAAGATCTGGCTGATCTCCGGAGCGGTGACGAAGTCGCCGGAGCGGCCGAAGGGCTCGCGGGTGCGGTAATAGCCATGTTCGGGATCGGCCAGGCAGAGCGAGAAATAATCGGTGACGCTGATCGGACCGTTGGCCTGGATGATCGCCTTGATTTTTTCGCCGAGGGCGGTGCTCATCTCGTTTATCCGCCGTGTCAGAGCTGCAGCGCAGCCTGGCGGCGGGCGCGCAGCATCGCCCAGAGGCCGAGCAGAATCATCGGCGAGGAGAGAACCATGCCCATGGTCAGCCAGTTGGTGCCGAGGAGGTAACCGAGCTGGGAGTCGGGCTCGCGGAAGAATTCAACGAAGATGCGTGAAAGCGCATAGCCGCAGACGAAGACGCCGGAGATGAAGCCCGGGCTTTTCAGTACGCGCATGCCGTAGACGAGGGCGGCGAGCACCAGAAGCAGGACGATACCTTCGAGGCCGGCCTCGTAGAGCTGGCTCGGGTGGCGGGCGAAAGGACCGCCGGTCGGGAAAACCACGGCCCAAGGCACGTCGGTCAAGCGGCCCCAGAGCTCGCCATTGATGAAATTGGCGATGCGGCCGAAGAACAGGCCGAAGGGAACGACCGTGGCGACGATGTCGAACAGGCTCCAGACCGGAATTGCGTGGCGGCGGGCAAAGAGGATCATGGCAACCGTCGTGCCGGCCAGGCCGCCATGGAACGACATGCCGCCGTTCCAGATCTGAACCGCACGAACGGGATCATGCAGGACGGCTGTGAGATCATAGAAGAAGATATAGCCGAGGCGACCGCCGAGGACGACGCCGAGGGCTGCCCAGACGATGAAATCGTCGAGCTGCACTCTCGATATCGGCGACGCGTTGCCGGGCCAGAGACTGTCATTGGCGGCGATCCGGCGCGCATAGGCCCAGCCGAGCAGAATGCCGGCGACATAGGCGAGACCGTACCAGTGAATCGCCAGCGGACCGATCGAAAAGGCGATCGGATCGATGTCCGGGAAAGGCATGATGGCAAGGAGATCGGCGGCTATCGGCAAGGTTTTCCCATCCGTTGAAGTCGGCGGAACATGCCGCTGCGATCCCGGACGGTCAAGTCCATTGTTCGTGATCTCGCTTCCGCAACCCGGCCCGGCGACGACTATGCCGTGCAAAGCGCTTGCATCCCTGGTGGCGAAGCACTACCTCAATCTTCGAGGCCCTGAAGGGCCGAATTCACCGCATCCGAAGGGAGAAAAACGCCATGACGACCGGAACGAACCGCATCATGGATGAGTTCGCCAAGCTGATGACCGACGCGGCAGGTGCTGCCCAGGGAGTCCGCAAGGAGATCGAGACGGCTTTCAACGCCCAGGCCGAGCGTTGGCTGAACAGCATGGACGTCGTCAAGCGCGAGGAATTCGAGGCCGTGCGCGAGATGGCGATCAAGGCACGCGACGAAAACGAGGCGCTTGCCGCCCGCATCGCGGCTTTGGAAGCGAAGCTTGCCGGCGAGGGTCACTGATATCCCGGTACGGTGCAGACGCGGCGTTGCCTTCATGTCACACGTCGCGTCTGTCACAAAAAATTCCAGGTGAGTTTTCCACCTGTGGACACTGCCAAAAAAGCCAATTCGCAGAGTCGCTTATTCTCCCTTCTGAATTGAGTTTCGAAGAGCTTTCCACAACGGCCCGTCCGTATTTTCCTCTGAGGGGGCTGGCAGGTGGCAAGGGTCATTATAGACTGATTTTAAATGATGATTCGAAGCGACTTGGTAAGCTCCGGGCAGGTTATCTGCGTTAAGTCTGGCAGCGGTTCAACGATCATCCAGTGGTAGTTTCCGGTATTTGCGTGTGTCTTTCTTGTGTTCGTACACGAAGTTAGGTCGCATTCATTCCGGTCAAGAAGGTGCTGCATGAACCTGATGGAATTGGAAGGCGAGCGTCAGTCGAACCCGGTCGATATGATCGAGTACGTGGCCTCCAACAATGACTGGTCGTTCGAACGGTCCGGCGAGGACGAGATCGCGATGACGGTCGAGGGGCGCTGGGCGGACTATCATGTCTCCTTCTCCTGGATGGAGGAATTCGAGGCGCTGCATCTTGGCTGCGCATTCGATATCAAAGTCCCCGACATCAGGGTCAACGAGGTGGTCAAGCTGCTCTCGGCGATCAATGGGCAGGTGCTGATGGGGCATTTCGACCTCTGGCGCCAGGAAGACGTCGTCATCTTCAGGCAGTCGCTGCTGCTTGCCGGCGGCGCCGAGCCCACCAACCGCCAAGTGGAAGTGCTGCTTTCCAGCGCGCTCGACACCTGCGAGGCCTATTTCCAGGCCTTCCAGTTCGTCGTTTGGTCCGGCATGGATGCGGCCAAGGCAATGGAAGCGGTGCTGTTCGAAACGGTCGGCGAGGCATAAGATGCCAGCCAAGGCTTTCTCCGCGAAACATCCCGTCGTTCTGATCGGGGCCGGCAACATGGGCGGAGCGATGCTCTCCGGCTGGTTGAAGAGCGGCGTTCCGGGCTCGGCCGTCATCGTCGTCGATCCCGGCCCGTCACCGGCGATGCTGGCGACGATCGGCGAGGCGGGAGCGACCCATCTCGCGGCCGTTCCGGCAGCGTTGAAGGCAGGCGTATTGTTCCTTGCGGTGAAGCCGCAAGTGATGGAGGGGGTGTTGCCGGCGGTGAAAAGCGCTGTCGGGCCGGAGACGGTCGTCGTCTCGGTCGCTGCCGGCAAGACGCTCGGTTTTCTCGAAAAGCATCTCGGGAAAGCCGCCATGGTGCGGGCCATGCCGAACACGCCGGCCATGGTTGGCCGCGGCGTCACCGGGGCCTATGCCAATTCAGCGGTCAGCGATCAGCAGCGTGAGCGCGTCCATTCCCTTCTGCGCGTCTCCGGCCCGGTCGAATGGGTGCCTGGGGAAGCCGATATCGATGCCGTGACGGCGCTTTCCGGCAGTGGGCCGGCCTATGTCTTCTATCTCGTCGAATGTATGGCGGAAGCGGGCCGGAAGCTCGGCCTGCAGGCGGACCTCGCCATGCGTCTTGCGCGGGAAACTGTCGCGGGGGCTGGTGAACTTTTGCACCAGTCCCCCGACGATGCCTCGCGGCTGCGGCAGAATGTGACTTCTCCCGGCGGAACGACGGCGGCAGCACTCGCGGTGCTGATGGCCGAAAACGGCATGCAGCCTTTGTTCGACGCGGCACTCGCGGCAGCGCGCAAGCGGGCCGAGGAACTGGCCGGCTGAGAGACACCCATGGCCGAAGAGATCACCTACGCCGATTTCGATCGTGTCGACATCCGTGTCGGCACGATCGTCGAGGCCAGTCCCTTTCCGGAAGCGCGCAAGCCGGCGTTCAAGCTGGCCATCGACTTCGGCCCTGACATCGGCATAAAAAAATCATCGGCGCAGATCACCGTGCATTATACGCCGGAAAGCCTGGTCGGCCGGCAGGTGCTTGGCGTTGTCAACTTCCCGCCACGCCAAATCGGGCCGTTCCGCTCGGAAGTGCTGACGCTGGGCTTCGAGGATGAGAACGGCGCGATCGTGCTCGCCGCGGTCGAACAGCCGGTGCCGAACGGCCAGAAGATGATGTGAGCCTGAGCTCACATCCTTTCATCGGGCATTTCGCTTGATTTTCCCGCATCCGAGCCGTCACGCGCTCTGATCTCCTGCAGGAACGGATTGCTGCGCCGTTCATCGCCGATGCGGCTGCCAGGGCCGTGGCCGCAGATGAAGCCGACCTCGTCGCCGAGCGGCAGGACCTTGTCGCGGATCGAATCCAACAGTTGCTGATGATTGCCGCCCGGCAGGTCGGTGCGGCCGATCGAGCCGTTGAAGAGCACGTCGCCGAGATGGGCGAAATTCTGCGCGCGGTTGAAATATATGACGTGGCCGGGCGCATGGCCGGGCGCATGATAGACCTCGAACTCGTGGGCGCCGAAGGAGACTCTGTCGCCATCCTTCAGCCAGCGGTCCGGCAAGACGTTGCGCAAACCTGAAATGCCGTAGTTGGCCGCCTGGGTTTCGATGCGCTGCAAAAGCGGCAGGTCGTCCTGGTGCGGGCCGACGATGTCGACGCCGAGGGCCTCCTTCAACTCCTTGGCGCCGCCGGCATGGTCGAGGTGGCCGTGCGTCAGCCAGATTTCCTTGATGGTCAGGCCGCTTTTCTCGATCGCCTGGAGAATGAGCGGCACGTCGCCACCCGGATCGACGACGACGCCTTCCTGGGTGTCGGGATCGAAGAAGACCGTGCAGTTCTGCTGAAAAGGTGTCACCGGAATGATGCCGGCCTGGAGCATGCCCATAAGTGCCTCGCTTGGTGTCTCGGGTGCTCAGGTATAGTTAGAAACGGTGGCGAGGACAGCCGGAATCTGCCGCTCTCACGATCTGTTTCACGGCAAAAACACCGACTGCAACACAAATTTATAGGGCTGTCCGCCAATCAGAAGCAGCGGAAGAATCAAGTTTGTTTCGGTTTTTCAAAACCTTGCGCGGAGCTCTCCGGAGCCGCCGATTTGTCGGATGCAACGCGGGGGAACATCGTGGAACGCCGCGCGTTGTCCGGCCATCGAAACCAAGGAGACGCTCACATGACCTTGAAGAGAAACATCCTACTGGCTGGAGCCGTGCTCCTGGCGACCGGCGGTCTGGCGCAGGCGGAGATGGTGGCGACCACGGTCAACGACCTCAACGTCCGCGCAGGTCCGGGTCCTCAATATCCGGCAGTCGGCCTTGCCACCCGCGGCTCGACCGCAGTGCTCGATGGCTGTATCGAAGGCAGCCGCTGGTGCCGTGTCGACGTCAACGGCATACGCGGCTGGGTCTACGCCGATTATCTGCAAATGGAGTATGGCGGCACCCAGGTGATCGTCGAGCAGCATCGCGCCGAAATCGGCGTTCCCGTCGTCACGTACGAGTCGACCGCCAGCGTCGTCCCGGCTGACCCGCAGCCGGCGCCGGGCGACGAACTGATCGGCCCGGTCGGGGCTGTCGAGACCATCACTCCGCCGGAGACGGTTCGCACTTATATCGAAACCAATCCGACTGAGACGGTGCGGCTCGGCGGCGATGTCGTCGTCGGTGCGGAGGTGCCGGCTGATGTCACCTTCCAGACCATCCCCGACTATGAATATCGCTATACCAGGATCAATGACCGTCCCGTGCTGGTCGATCCCGGCACGCGCCGGATCGTCTATGTCTATCAGTGATATGATCGATCAAAGCTGAAGCGAGGCGGCCCGCGGGCCGCCTTTCGTTTGATGGATACTTCGCGACCCCCGGCGGTTCGCTGTCTCTTATCCGGCACCTTCAGCCGAGAACCTCGGCGGGTCATGGAAAAGACGTCGATATTGGCGTCTTCCAGGCGGCGAACGCCGTTGAACCATATTTCACCATCCAGCTGGTCGACGGGAACTGAAGCCGTCTTTGAACCTCCTCCGGCACTTCAAGCGCCATGCCTGTTGATTGTTGTCCCCATTACGTTTTATCCAAAGACGCAGGGGGAAATTGCGCGGTGCGCCGGAGTGCCGATGGGCCTTGGTTTCAATGAAATGCCAAGGAAATGAAAAATCCGTGCGGGGCTCGGTTCCCGCAGAAGCTGGCAGCGACGCAAATAGTCAACAAAAATTGACCCCGCGAAGACTTCCCGCAGTGCGTGGAAGAGAAAGGAATGCCGAGTGTCACGACAGACCGGTCCGAAAGCGGGCGAGCCGGAGCCGCTGGCCACGCCGATGGAAGATACCGAGACGATCGATTTCGAGATCATCGAGCTGTTCTTCTTCGCTTATCGCGACTTCGTTTCCGATCCCGACGCCATCCTCGAAAAGAGCGGTTTCGGCCGAGCGCATCATCGTGTCGTGCATTTCGTCAACCGCAATCCCGGCATGACGGTGGCCGATCTTCTCGACACGCTGAAGATCACCAAGCAGAGTCTTGCAAGGGTGCTGAAACAGCTGATCGATTCGGGCTATATTCGCCAGGTGGCCGGACCTGAGGACCGGCGACAGCGCAAGCTTTATCCAACGAAATCGGGGCGCGAGCTGGCGCTTGCGCTTGCAGAGCCGCAATCGCGCCGCATTGAGCGGGCATTCGAAGGAGCCTCTGCGCAGGTGCGGGAGGGCGTGAAGGCCTTCCTCGGGGGCATGCGGGACAGAAAGAAGGCGGATTGAATGGCGGTCAAAACAGGTATTTCCGATGATGCGGCGCATCTGCTGGTGGTCGACGACGACTCCCGCATCCGCGCGCTGCTCAATCGTTATCTTGCGGAGAACGGTTTTCGCGTCACCGTCGCGGCCGACGGCGCCGAGGCGCAGCGCAAGCTTGCGGGTCTCGATTTCGATCTCATCATCATGGACGTGATGATGCCTGGTGAATCCGGCATCGACGTCACCCGTGGGCTTCGCGCCATCAAGAACGTGCCGATCATCATGCTGACTGCGCTGGCGGAATCGGGCAACCGCATCGAGGGCCTTGAGGCCGGCGCTGACGACTATCTCTCCAAGCCCTTCGATCCGCGCGAGCTGGTGCTGCGCATCAACAACATCCTGCGCCGCAACGCCGGGGGTGAGGGGCTGAAAATCGAACAGGTCATGTTCGGGCCCTATACTTTCTCCTTGACCCGCAAGGAGCTGAAGAAGTCCAGCGAGGTGATCCGGCTCACCGATCGCGAGCAGGAAATCATGCTGCTCTTTGCGCGGCGCGCCGGTGACACGATCCCCCGCCACGAACTGATCGGCAACGACACCGAGGTCGGCGAGCGAACGATCGACGTGCAGATCAACCGGCTCAGGCGCAAGATCGAGGAGGATCCGGCCAACCCCGTCTGGCTGCAGACCGTGCGAGGGATAGGATACAGGCTGAGCATCGACTAAAGCGTCGCGACCTTTCAGATTCGCTTGTCGCGCTTTAGATCTTTGTTTTTGCGCGTATCGCAAAACCGCTGCACAGTTTTGCGCGACATGCTTTAGTTTGAGGAAGCGGAACATGATGCCGATAATGGTATACACTTTCCGGCACCATGCTCTGAAAGACCAGGACCGACGCTGATGGCGACAATCGACAGCTTGCGGCGGGAAGACCGCGCTCCTGCTGCGGGCTGGCGCTGGATCGGCCGCTGGCTGCGGCGCCGATTGCCGACCGGACTTTACGCACGCTCGCTGCTGATCATCATCATCCCGATGGTGCTCCTGCAATCCGTCGTCGCCGCCGTGTTCATGGAGCGCCACTGGCAGATGGTGACGGAGCGGCTGTCGCTCGCCGTCACCCGCGACATCGCCGCGATCATCGAGATCGTCGAGACCTATCCGCAGAATTCGGACTATGGCGAGATTATCCGGATTGCGCGTGACCAGCTCAACCTGCAGATATCGATCGAGCCCGACGGTGACCTGCCGCCGCCGCGGAACAAGCCGTTCTTCTCGATCCTTGACGGCATCCTCAGCGACGAAATCACCGACGAGATTCGCCGGCCCTTCTGGATCGATACGGTCGGCAACTCGAATCTGGTCGAGATCCGCATCAAGCTGGAAAACAAGATCCTCAGGGTGCTGGCGAAACGCAGTCAGACCTATGCCTCGAACACCCATATCTTCATCGTCTGGATGGTCGGCACGTCGCTGGTGCTGATCGGCATCTCGATCCTGTTCCTCAGGGGACAGATACGCCCGATCCTGATGTTGGCGCGGGCGGCCGAAAGCTTCGGCAAGGGGCAGAAGCCCGATAATTTCTATCCGCGCGGCGCCGACGAGGTCCGCCGCGCCGGCCTTGCCTTCATTCTGATGCGCGAGCGCATCGAGCGGCAGATCGAGCAGCGCACGGCGATGCTCTCCGGCGTCAGCCACGATTTGCGCACCATCCTCACCCGCTTCAAACTGCAACTGGCGCTCGCCGGCGACAATCCCGATCTGCATGGTCTGAACGATGACGTCAATGATATGCAGACGATGCTGGAGGCTTATATGGCCTTCGCGCGCGGCGAGGTCGAAGAGGATGTCGGCGAACTGAAGCTCAGCGAGATCTTCGCCAAACTCGAATCCGATTTCGCCCTGCACGGCAAGACATTCGCCTATTCGATCGAAGGCGACGACGAGATATCGGTCAGGCCGAACGCCTTCATGCGCCTTGTCACCAACCTGGCCTCGAACGCGCGCCGTTATGCCAACAGGCTCGACATCGAAGCCAAACACAACGCCAAATGGCTGACTGTTATCTTCGACGATGACGGACCGGGCATTCCGGAGAAGAACCGCGAGGACGTGTTCAAACCGTTCTTCCGGCTGGATGCGGCGCGCAATCTCGATGCGTCAGGGACCGGACTCGGTCTGGCCATCGCCCGTGACATTGCCCGCAGCCACGGCGGCAACGTCACGCTCGGCGACAGCCCGCTCGGCGGCTTGAGGGCGACCATCCGCATTCCCGCTTAAACGGTGGTTGCAGTGAGCTTAACGGCGTTGCGCGCATCGAAATCGCCGAGGCGCTCGACGATCCATCGCCAGAGCGTTGCGACCTGCATGAGGAGGTCACGGCCGAGCGGCGTCAATTCGTATTCGACGCGCGGTGGTACCTCGGGATAGAGGGTACGAATGATGAGGCCGTCGCTTTCGAGGGTGCGCAGCGTCTGCGTCAGCACTTTCTGACTGATGCCCTCGACTCGCTCCAGCAGACGCGAGAAACGTAATGGCGCGCCGGCGTCGGAGAGCACGTGCAGGATGCGCAGCGGCCATTTCGCCGCCGCCCGCTCGATCAAGGCGCGTGCTCGCGCATCCTGTTCATCCGTCATGTCACTGCAGAAATCGAATGTGTCGCAAGCCACCTTTGTTACCTCGAGGTGCGTATGGATCGTGTTGGTGCCTTCTTTCGATTGGAAACGATAGAACATACATGGGCAAGGAACCAATGAAGAAGAGGTTTCCGATGTCGAAGGTTTGGTTGATTACGGGGAGTTCGCGCGGTCTCGGCCGGGCGCTGGCGGAGGCAGTCCTGGCCGCCGGCGACAATCTGGTGGCGACGGCACGCAATCCCGCCCAACTTGCCGATCTTTCCGAGCGCTATGGCGGGCAGGTGTTGACGCTGGCGCTTGACGTGACGAACGAGGCCGCAGCGGCTGCAACCGTCGAGGCAGCCGTCAAGAGGTTCGGCCGTATCGACGTGCTCGTCAACAATGCCGGCTATGGCAACGTCGGCTCGATCGAGGATACCAGCCTTGCCGATTTCCGCGCCCAGATCGAGACCAACCTGTTCGGCACGATCATCATGAGCAAGGCGGTGATCGCCTTGATGCGGGGGCAGGGGGCGGGCCATATCATTCAGTTCTCCTCCGTCGGCGGGCGTATCGGGCCTGCCGGCCGCGGCGCTTATTCAGCGGCAAAATTCGGCGTCGAGGGTTTCTCCGAAGTGCTGGCGAAGGAGGTTTCGCCATTCGGCGTCAGGGTGACGGTGGTCGAGCCCGGCGGCTTCAGGACGGATTTCGCCGGCGCTTCGACGGTGCTTGCCGAGGGTCGGGCGGAATATGCGGAAACGGTCGGCGCCACGGTGCGCTTTCAGCGCGAGTATGACGGTCGTCAGCCCGGCGATCCTGCCAAAGCGGCTGCGGTCATTATCCACATTGCCGGTCTCGAAGAGCCGCCGTTCCGGCTGTTGCTCGGCAGCGATGCGGTACGCAACGTCGAGAAGGCGGATGCCGCGCGCATCGCAGCCGACCGGGAATGGCGCGCCGTCAGCGTCTCGACCGATTTCGAGCCTGATGCCGAGGTGGGAGCGATGCCTTGGGAGAAGAAGGCCGGGTGAAGGGGGTCCAAAAGCAAAAGCGCCGCTGAGAAGCGGCGCTTTGTACCAGAGAAGTCGAGCGTTCAGCCGGCGGTGCAGAAGTGGCTGCGGCCGTCATAACCGATATAGGTGCCCGTGCGCGGATCGAACGAGCGGTAGCGATAGGAGCAGTAACGCTGCCATTGCGGCGACCAGGGCTCCACCGCCGTGCGGGCCGGCGCATAGTATCGCGGCTGCTCGACATATCGCGGCTCTTCGACATATACGCGGCGGGGGGCGCGATAGACCGGTGCCGGCTCATAATAATCCGGTTCGTAGGCCGGGTCGATATAACGGCGCTCTTCGTACACCGGGCCGTTATTGGCATTGGCGATGGCGGAACCGACGATCAGGCCGGTCGCAAGACCGACCGCACCGCCGACAAGCGCATCGTTGCCGCCGTGGCGGCGCCAATGGCGATCGCGAGCAGATGCCTCGCCGATGGCGGAGAGGGTAAGTGCGGCGGCCGTTGCCGTCAGCAGGAGAGTTTTTGCGAGCCTGTTCATCAGCAGAGTGTCCTAATCCCGGGAACCGAACCGGTTCCTTTCTCGATAATGCTAGTCCTACCGTTGGCTAGCTGAACGAAGGCTGAATGACAAAACCCGGCATTGCTGCCGGGCTTCAACTCGAAATTCGACAGCCTTGTTAAGGGTTTCAGCCCGCAATCTGCAGATTGACGGCCTTGGGGCCCTTGCCGCGGCGATCCGGCTCCGTGTCGAAGCTTACCTTCTGGTTTTCCGTCAGACCGGCCAGCCCGGAGGCCTGGACGGCAGAAATGTGAACGAAGATATCGGCGCCGCCCCGGTCCGGCTTTATGAAGCCGAAGCCTTTGTCGGTATTGAAGAATTTTACAGTGCCAGTCTCGGCCATGCGTCAGGTCCTTTTCTCTCTGCCCGCCATCCACACGGGCAGCATCATAGCATTGCCTCCTTGCGGGAGGTGTTGGCAGGCAATTCTTGAAATGTGAGAAAAAGGTCCCCTCTACCTCGGCCTGCCCCAGACAGGACTTTCGCCTGCCTTTTTGGAACCGGCTGACCGGAATATTAGCGTTTCCGGCGCGCAAATACTTAAGGACTTCCCATGCTCGCAAAATGCCCGAACGAGGCAAGAGTGCGGCGTTTCCGGGATTTTGGCAAGCAAAAGTTTTCTAACGTGTCGTTCAGGGCACACTCCCGCCAACAGCCTGTTTGCACAAAACGCAAAATTTCCTTCGCCGGAGGGGGATGATTAACGCTTTATATCGTCCGCAATATAAATTTCGAGCAGATTTTGCCAAAAATGCAACGTGAACGCGTCTTTCCGGTTAGGCGAAATTTTTTTCGGATTGCTTATGCTCCCATATTTGGACGCGTGTTCAAGCGGCCCGCAGGCTCCGGCGGGTGAAGCTCGGCACGAGTTCGACCACAAGCATAGCGATAAACATTAGCGCGCAACCTGTATAGCCGGTCGCCGACATCGACTCGCCGAGCAGCAGCGCTGCCAGCGATGCGCCGAAGAGAGCTTCGGAAGAGAGAAAGATCGCCGCCTGCGAGGGCGTCGTGTAGCGCTGGCCGATCACCTGCAGCACGAAGGCCAGGCCGGAGGAGAAGATGCCGACATAGAGGATCTGCGGGGCTGCGGCCCATATGGCGGGAAGGCTGATCGGTTCGACGGCTGCGGCAATGATGAGCGCGCAGACCGCGGTGACGGCGAATTGCGTGGCGGAAAGCGCGAGCGGCCTTGCGGTCTCGGAAACCGTCGTGCCGGCAAGAGTGATCTGGATCGACCAGAAGACGGCGCAGACGACGGTCAGCAAATCGCCTGACGTCAGCGCCGAGAGATGACCGCCGGACAGGAGATAAATGCCCGCGACAGCCATCAGGGCGCCCGGCCAGATGATCCAATGCGGGGCACGGCGCAGGAAGAGCACGGCGATCAGCGGCACGAAGACGACATAGAGACCGGTGATGAAGCTGGAATTCGTCACCGTCGTCGTCTGCAGTCCTACCTGTTGCGTGGCGGCGCCGCCGAAAAGGGCAAGGCCGGTCAGCATGTAGAGTCCCGCATGCCGCTTGCTTGTCTTCGCCTTGGCCTTGCGCGCTTCGAAAAGGACGAAAGGCAGGACGGCAAATGTGGCGACGGCAAAACGCAGGCCGATGAACCAGAAGGGTCCGATCGCCTTCATCGCCGTCGACTGCGCGACGAAGCCGCCGCCCCAGATGGCGGCTGCAAGCAATAGGAGGAGATTCGCCTGAACGCGCGTCATGTCGTCCTCGAAGGGGGAAGGGGATGTGCCCCAGCGGTTAGCAGTTGTGTTTCCGTTCGGCAAGGGTGAGGTTTTGGCGGCTGACCGATGACGATCGGTAGCGTCTTGCGCGAACTCCACTTTGCTCTGAAACTTCTACCAGTTGGTGATCCGCTCTGTTCTCCAACCGCCCCGAGATCATGTTCCTGTGGAACAAAAGATGGTTGCGATGGCAATGCCTCCTGATTGCGTAGATGGTTAGAGCATATCAAGTGAATGTAATGGAGCGCTTTTTTATGGGCGGGAAATATTTAAGCTTTATTGCGCTGTTCGGTCTTCTGGTCGTTGCTACTGAACCGGCAAATGCCCGCGATGCTGTAAAAAGTGGAACAATAGAGCGGAACGGTTCGAAATTCAGTTACCGGGTTATCGTCCTAACTTCGAAAAATCGCAGAATTGAAGTCACTCACAGCGGGAAGAAATATATAGGCCCGCTGGCTGAGATGTCGTTTCGTGACCGCCATTTGCAGGTTTTCGAGATGGTGGCCAGGCTGATCAAAACCACCTGCCAGGACGGTGTCTCCTCGCTCGGAGATATTTGAGTGAGCAAGGATCCGGAACAGGATGAGGACCCTGAGGCTAGGCACCCTCAATACTTCATCTGGGAATATCGCTGTAAATAGCCGCCTCGAGGCTGACCGGGAACTCAGTCGTTGCTCGCCTGCGCCCTGGAAACCCTGAGCAGCGCGCCGTCGTCCTCGTCCGTCACCATTAGCAACGCGCCGTCGGGCGCGACGACGACGTCGCGGATGCGGCCGTAATTACCCTCGAACAAACGCTCCTCGGCAACGAAGGCGCCGCTCTTATCCCGCTGCATGCGCGAAAGCAGCTGGAATTTCAGCGCCGCTACGAGGAAGTCGCCATCCCATTCCGGGAACATGGCGCCGCGATAGACGGCGAGCGCGCCGGGCGCAATTGACGGATCCCAGTACTGCAGCGGCTGCTCCAGCCCTTCCTTGGCGGTACCTTCGCCGATCTCGGCGCCGGAATAGTCGCGGCCGTAGGTAATAATCGGCCAACCGTAATTCTTGCCCGCTTCGGGCTGGTTGATTTCGTCGCCGCCGCGCGCGCCGTGTTCGACCGTATAGAGCTTGCCGTCCTTGGCGTCGAAGGTGATGCCCTGCGGGTTGCGATGGCCCTTCGACCAGATCTCCGGCAGCGCCTTGCCGCCGTCCTTGAACGGATTGTCGGCGGGGATGCTGCCGTCGGCATTGATATGGATGATCGCGCCGGCATTGTCCTGCCAATCCTGGGAACGGGCGCGGTCGCCGCGGTCCCCGACGCTGATGAACAGTGTGCCATCACGGGCAATCGCGATCCGCGAGCCATAGTGAATGTTGGTGGATGTGAAGCGCCGCATGCCGAACAGAGGGGTTACAGCCTCGAGCTTCTTCTCGTCAGCAGAAAGCTTCGCGCTGAAGGCTCGGGTGCCGGAGCCCTGGTCATTCGCCATGGCGGCGGTGAAATAGAGCTTTCTGCTCGTGGCAAAATCCGGGGCGAGCGCCAGATCCAGTAGCCCACCTTGGCCGCGGGCACTGACCTTGGGCACGTTAGCAATCGGATCGGACAGTTTGCCGTCGCGGATAATGCGCATGCGGCCGGGCCGCTCGGTAACGATATAGCCGCCGCCGGGCAGTGCCTCGACCGCCCAAGGATGGTCGAGACCATCGGCGAGTTTTTCGACACGAACAGCGGGACCCTGTGTATTGACGGTATCGGCCGCGTTGGCCGATATGGCGCCTGCGAACGCCAGCGCTGCAGCGAAATGGAAGGCGGATACTCTCTTCATCTTGCTCCCCGTCGTCTCTTCATGCTGAACGTGGAGCGGGCAGGGGACGGCTTCAACCTCATTCGCTTTGCAATAACGGCTTTGTGTTTGCCGGTTGAACGGAGCCGGTCGCCTCGCCGTCGACCAATTCCGCTTCGACGATGTAGCGCAGCGACCCCGGTTCGGTCGCATCGAAGGGCCAGCAGGTGGTCAGCGCCAGGCGGCGACCGTCGGAGGCGGGATCGATGCCGCTCGCATCCCATGGGGCGATGCGGCCTTCGCCGGCCTTGAAGGTCAACAGCTTGCCGTCGCGGCGGGTGATTTCGATGGTATCGCCGGGCCTTACATATTGGAGCCAGCGAAAATGCGTGTCGCGATGGGCGGCGATGACGGAGGTGCCTTGCTCGCCCGGCTGCGGCGTGTTGGCGAGCCAGGCGGGACCGAAGGCGAGGGCCTCGCCGGAGGCGCCGGAGAGCACGATGGCCTCCTTGCCGAGGCGCGGCGCGCGCACCTTGGCTTCCGTGGTAAAATCGGCCCAGGGCCAGGGCTTCATCTCTTCGCCGTGCAGTTCGGCGGCGAAAGCGCGCTTCAGCAGGACCTGCGAGAGCTCCGCCTTCGCCTTCAGCAGGACACCGTCGCCGATCAGCGCCAGGCCGTAAAGGGCAAGACCTGAAATGGCGAAGGCGATCGTCTTTTCGATCGGCGAAAGGCGCCAGAGGAAGAAACCCTTCTTCTGGCGCGCCTTCGGTCTGTCATGGGCCGTGGCCGCGGCCATGGCGAGTTCCAGATAGGTCGGAAGTGGCTCGAATTCGGCCGCTTCCTCGTTGCCGCTAGAGGCCATCGCGCTTGGCTCCGGCCTTGACGAGGCCCTTGATGCGGCGGCGCCAGATGGCGAGCCCGCTCGCCGCCGTCAGCGCCAGCAACAGCATGGTAAGCCCGCGCATGATCTGCTCGTCGGCCCGGGTCGCCGTCTGCGGCAGGTTCACGGTCGAACTCTTCTGAGCGATCAGCGTGGCGGCTTTCGCCGTCGGCACTGCGGCCATCATGTTTGCGATCTCTGGCGATGCGGCAGGCTCCTGCGTGACGGCTACGGCTTGTTCCGGTGCTGCATTTCCTGCCGGATCCGCGGCGGCCCGGCGTGTCGCGCCGTCTGTTTCGCCGAAGATCTTTCCGAAGTCCCAGCCTTCGGGCAGGTTGATTGGCAGCTTTGCCGAGCCGAGCGGCTCGTTTACCGGCCGCGACGGCGTGACGTCGACGGCGACGAGGCTGGTGACGCGGGAGACGAGATGGTGGGCAAGCGCCACCGCCTCGATATCCTTGTCGAGCCCGGCAGGATCCTGGCGTTGATAGGCGCGGGCCTCGAAATCGTCGATCTTGCGCCGCGCCCAGAGCTTGGAGATGCCGTTGCCGTCGGCGGCGTGAGCGATATCCATCTCCACGCGCCAGGGCTGGTCGCCCGTCTTGCCGACGATCTGCAGCTTGCCGGCGGGCTTGTCCTGCTGCAGCTCCGCGGTCAGCACGACGGGCTCGCCGCTATAAAGATCCGGCATCGGGTTCGGCGTGATGTCCTCGGCTTCCACGCCTTCGAAGGTGGCGGCGATATCGGTCATGGCGGGGTTCTGCAGCTTGGCGAAGAGTTCGCCCATGCGGCTTGCCACCTGATCGGCCGAGCCGATCTGGGTGAAAGTGCCGCGGCCGATCTCGGCGGCCTTGGTCATGAAATAAGTGTTCGGCGCCGAGCCGATGCCGACGGTGAAGACGCGGGCATCGCCGCGGTTTGCGGTGATTTCCTGGAAGAGTTGCTGCTCATTGCCGATCGCGCCATCCGTCAGGAACACGACCTGGCGCAGCGCGCCGCTTGCGACCGGACCCTGGTTGCGCAACGCATCTTCAAGCGCGGGCAGCATTTCCGTACCGCCGTCGGCGGTCAGGCCCCTGACATAGGCAATGGCTCTTTCACGGTTGTCTGGGGTGGCAGAGACGAGGCCCTTGAAATAATCAGTCATCGTGTCGTCGAAACGGATGACGTTGAAGCGGTCGTCCGGGTTCAGCCTCGAGATGGCAAGGGCCAGGCTCTGCCTTGCCTGCTCGATCGACGGGCCGGACATGGAGCCGGAATTGTCGATGACGAAGACCACTTCACGTTTGGCCGGCGGTGCTGCCGCGTCTAGCGCCGTCGGCGGAGTGACGAAAGCGAGCAGATAGGTCTTGCCGTCCTTGACTTCGCGAAAGAGACCGGCGCTCGGCATCTTGCCTGGAGAAGCCTTCCAGGTGAGCTCGAAATCCTTGTCCGCCGGGACGGCATCTCCCTTCAGGCTGATCGTCCTCGCTTGGTCGCCGTCCTGTCCGATATCGACCGCGTGAAAGGACGATGTGACGTCACCGAGCGGAAAACCTGCCTTGAGGTTGACGGTCAGCGAGACCGGGTTGATTTTGGCATTCTCGCGCGGATCAAGCACCGGCGCTTCGATCTTCTCACGGTTTTCCACCGGGTCGCTCGGCGTGGCAAAGCCGGCGCCATTGTTGAATTCGACCGTCTGGACGATCGGCGCCGGATTGTAGCGCGGCGCGACGACCATCGGGAAGCGCAGCGAGAACTCGCCGCCCGACTGGCGGACCGCCTGCTGATACTCGATCTGCACGACGATCTCTTCGCCGGGGCCGATATTGGCGACCTGGTTGGTGAAGATGTTCGGCCGCTGCTGTTCGAGCAATGCCGTCTTCTTGCCCTCGGCCTTGGCCTGCTCGTAGATCTCGCGGGCTTCCTGGCGCGGCTTGATCTGGCCTTCGATGAAGCGTTCGCCGATCTGCATCTTCAGCGCGTCGACGGCGGAATTGTCCGGCAGCGGGAAGACATAGGTGCCCTCGACCCAGCCCTGGCTCGGGTTCTGGAAGCGCTGTGTCACCTTTACCCTGGCGATCGGGCCGGAGACATCGATGGTGACGTCGGTCTTCAACCGCGGCGCCTCGACAAAAAAGCCCGGCTCCTTCGACGGGAAGAGCAGCGAGCCGCTATTGACGTCGTTCGGGCGGACAAGGGCCGCTAGCTGACCGGATGTCTGCTGTGCCTCGGCCCGCGCGGCGGAGGCAAGTCCCAGCATTGCTGCAAGGCAGGCGACAAAGGCGGTGGCGGCGACTAGAAATGAAATGGAAATCCGGCGCATGCGCATGCGCCCGATGGCGAACTCATCTTCCAGAAACATTGGCGTACCCTCAATAACCAATTTTGGATAGCGCAATGATGCGGCTTCGATCTCGGCGCGCTCGCGACCGAATTGCGGCGGCGTGCGGCATTTGTTGCGGCTTATTCGTGGCGAAGGACGAATCCCCAAACCCCCTGATTTCTAAGGGCTTAGGTGACAAAAAATGCGACCGTTGCGATCGCGAGTGTGCCTGATGTGATGTGGTCGAAGGCGTGCCGCTAAAGACTGTGGCGGTCTCAGGGACGGGTGATCCTGTAGACCAGTAAATCATCTGAATCAGTAAGCTTGGTTGAGGTCCTGTCGAGATAGTCGATCAGGCCCTTATGATGCTCCACGAACAGCAGGTCCTGCTTGTCTGTGGCGTTCTTGGCCACGCCGAACAGATCCGCGCCTTGCGCGCGCAGCTCCTCGATCTGTGCGATCGCAGTGGCGTCATCCGCGACGAATTTCGACCACTCGGTATCGCCTCCGCCAGGCGGGAACACCCAGCCGCGCGCCCTGCTGTAGTAGACTGCGACGGGATCGCCGACTTCGGGCGCGATGGCGACGACGAGATCGCCCGGTTGCGCCAGCCGCGCCAGTTCCTCGCCCAGCAGCTTGCCCTTTATCGCGATTGGCTTCTTCATCGTCCTGACGAGGGGAAGGGTCGACCAGCCGAGCACGATGGCGACGATACAGATCAAGCGAAGCGCCACCGTCGGCGTTGGAAAGGTTCTCGATGCAAGCGTTGCCAGAAGAAGCGCGCCATGGCCGCAGAATATCGCGACCGGCACATGGAAGATGTGGAGGTTCCACACATTGCTGGTGATCTCGCCCGCCGCGGCCAGATAGAGGATCACAGCCGCCGCCAGCCATATATAGGGAATGGCCGAAAGGGCGCGTTGCTTCGGATCTTCGGCGCGGGTAAGCGGCATCCACAAGCCGACTGCGAACAGCACCATGAACGGATAGCCGTAGAACCACAAGACGGAGGTGTTCCATGCGGATTGGAAGTAGAACCTGTCCCTGACATATGTCCAGACGCCGTAATCCCAGATATAGCCGCCGCTGCCGGCGAAATGGAACGGCGGATAGCTGCGGGCCAGATAGATCGCCCAGCTGAAATAAGCGCCAATAACGACCAGGCTCAAAAGCCCCGACAGGAAGACTAAGCGCGCCTGCTTCCACTTCTTCTCCAGGATCCAGCAGACCATCAGATAGAAGATGACGGCGCCGGCAGCGATGCCCGGCGGCTTTGACAGCGCGCCGAGCGAGAAGCTGAGCGTGGCGAGCGGCAAGAGCCAGCCGCTGCCGCCGGCCCAGTATTTGACAAACAGCCAGACGCCAAGGGTCACCAGAGCCAGCATCGCCGGATCGGGAAGGAACGAGCTGTCGATCATGATCGCCGCCGGCATCAACGCGTAGGCCAGCGCCGCCGCGTGGGCGTGCCTCTCACCCCAGCACAGCGCCGTCAGCCTGTGCAGCGAAAACACCGTTACCAGCCCGAAGCAGGCTGCAACCACGCGGCCGAACCAGTCATGCCAGCCGAAGAGTTGGTAGAGCAGGGCGGTGAGATAGCTGACGATCTGGAACTCGCGGCCCTGATAGCTTGGCCCGGGCCCGGTCCAGCTGACCTCTGGAAAGAAGATGTTCCAGCTGCGCTGCTGGAAATTGTCGGCCATCATGGCCGTGCTTATCTCGCGCCAGCTGAAGCCGTCGACCAGCGGCAAGGTGATCTTGTGGAACCTGAAGACGATCGCAATCAGTAGAATTCCCAGCAGGATTGCCGTGTCGAGGTTAAGGTAGCCGCGAGCAGCCGTTTCCCGGTCGATCGTCTCCTGCGGGTACTGCCGACTTTCGGGCTGGTTCAATTCCAGGTCGTTGGGCGCGAGACGCAGTGGCGTGGAGGGCTTGCGGGGCGGCTTTGTCATGCCGGCAGTTCATCAGCAGCGGCTCAAAAAGCAATTCATCCAAATTGAGTATTGACCCTCGTCCTCGTGCTAAGATGGCACGAGTGCCGGCTCGGCCTGTTTGGCGAAAGGATCAATAAGAATCATTGCCCCCATCACGCCTTTGCGCTTGAAATGCCGTCATACATTGGACATAGAGCTAACCGCAGAACTCCGGTCCCGGCTTTCTGCCCGTTTCAACCATTAGGACCGATATCATGGCCTTCCTTGCCGATGCTCTTTCCCGTGTGAAGCCTTCAGCCACCATCGCCGTCTCCCAGAAAGCGCGCGAGCTGAAAGCAAAAGGACGCGACGTCATCGGGCTGGGCGCCGGCGAGCCGGATTTCGATACGCCCGAGAATATCAAGAAGGCCGCCATAGACGCGATCAACCGCGGCGAGACGAAGTACACGCCGGTTTCCGGCATTCCCGAACTGCGCAAGGCGATCGCCGCCAAGTTCAAGCGCGAAAACGGCCTGGAATATTCCTGGGAGCAGACGATCGTCGGCACCGGCGGCAAGCAGATCCTCTTCAACGCCTTCATGGCGACGCTGAACCCCGGCGACGAAGTCGTCATCCCGGCACCCTACTGGGTTTCCTATCCGGAGATGGTGGCGCTCTGCGGCGGCACGCCGGTTTTCGTTTCCGCCACGCAGGAGCATAATTTCAAGCTCCAGGCCGCCGATCTCGAAAAGGCGATCACGCCGAAGACCAAGTGGTTCATCTTCAACTCGCCGTCCAATCCGACGGGTGCTGCCTATACGCATGCCGAATTGAAGGCGCTGACCGACGTGCTGATGAAGCATCCGCATGTCTGGGTGCTGACCGACGACATGTACGAGCACCTGACCTATGGCGACTTCAAGTTCGTCACGCCTGTCGAAGTCGAGCCGAAGCTCTACGACCAGACGCTGACGATGAACGGCGTTTCCAAGGCTTACGCGATGACCGGCTGGCGTATCGGCTATGCAGCCGGCCCGATCCAGCTCATCAAGGCGATGGATATGATCCAGGGCCAGCAGACCTCGGGCGCGACGTCGATCGCCCAGTGGGCGGCCGTCGAAGCGCTGAACGGCACGCAGGACTTCATCCCGGAAAACAAGAAGATCTTCGAAGGCCGCCGCGATCTCGTCGTGTCCATGCTGAACCAGGCCAAGGGCATCGTCTGCCCGGTTCCGGAAGGCGCCTTCTACGTCTATCCCTCCTGCGCCGGCCTGATCGGCAAAACCGCGCCCTCCGGCAAGGTCATCGAGACGGATGAGGATTTCGTCTCCGAGCTTCTGGAATCGGAAGGTGTGGCCGTCGTTCACGGTTCGGCCTTCGGCCTCGGCCCGAACTTCCGCATTTCCTACGCAACCTCGGAGGATTTGCTCGAGGAAGCCTGCCGCCGCATCCAGCGTTTCTGCGCCGCCTGCAAGTAAGCGGACTGCGATACAACAGATCGACGGCCTGCCGGTGACGGCGGGCCTTTTTGTTGCGGCGTTGACGATGTGGCTGCATGTAGCTACATTTGCGCCATGAGGACCGTGACGATCCGCGACGCGAAGAATCGCCTGACCGAGCTTGCCCGCGAGGTCGAGGAAGGCGAGACCATTGTCGTGACGCGCAACGGCAAGCCGGTCTTCGATCTCGTCCCGCATCAGAAGCGAGGCGGCTTGAACCTGGAGGCTGGTGAGGCCTATCTCCGTTCCAAGGGCATCACGAGGACGGAGATGTATATCGCCGACGACTTCGACGATCCTCTGCCGGAAGATTTCCTTTTGAAGCCGCTGCCGTGAACATGCGGGTCCTGCTTGACACGCACATGGTGATCGCGATTGCGCAGAAGCAACTGACGGAACGTTTCCCGCGTGTCGAGCAGCTGCTTTCGGACCATGCCGCCAGCGGCTTCGTCAGCGTCGCCAGTCTCTGGGAAATTGCCATCAAGACGAGGCTTGGGAAATTGCAGCCAGGATTGCCCCTGGAGACCATTCCCATCTATCTCCGGGAGACCGGGCTGACGATCCTGCCCATGGACGTCCCGCATGTCATCACCGCCGCCGATCCAGAGCCTGAGACGCGCGATCCCTTCGACCGCCTGCTGCTGGCGCAGTGCAAGGTCGAGGGCTTGCAGCTTGCGACGGTCGACCGATTGCTCGTCGGCCATCCGCTGGCGCTGCGGCTATAGGCTTCCATCCTGATTGAAGACCTTGCGGCCGCGATTCCGCTTTGCCTCGCAAGTCGTTGAATTCCGATTCAAATCGTGAGGGGGAGCGCCGTCGGCGCGGGTGATCTCAGGTTGCGGGCGGCCGCCAAACCAACTAGATATCCGCCATCAAGTTCAAGTTGCCGCTTTGGGAGGCCGGATTTTGCAGCAGAGTGCCGTCATCGTCTGTTCCGACGTCAACATGCTGCCGGCTGCCTGCTGCACCCTGCTTTCCGTCAAGCGCAATCTGGCGAGGGCCTGTGAATTCCTGCTTCTCGGCATCGACCTGAAGCCGAACGAGGTCGCCGAGGTCGAAAGCTTCGCGCGCCTGCATGGCATCACGATCAAGGTGCTGCCCTATGCGACGCCGGATACGGCGCGCCAAGCGCGGGGCCGTTGGTCCGCCGCCACGCTGGCGCGGCTCTATATGGATCTGCAAATTCCGGAGAATATCGAGCGCCTGCTTTACCTCGACGCCGATGTGCTGGCGGTAGCGTCCGTCGACGAACTCTTCACCAGGGATCTCCAGGGCAAGGCGCTTGGCGCCGTCGATGACTATGTCATGGCCTTTCCCGAGAAGGCTGGCGCGCGGCAGCGCAAGATCGGCATGAGCGAGGGCGGGCGCTACTTCAACGCGGGCGTCTTGCTGTTCGACTGGTCGGTCTGCCGAGCAAAGGGGCTTTTTGCCAGGACCCGGGAGATCTTCGAGGAGCGCTCGCATCTGTTCGAAAACAACGACCAGGATGCGCTGAACGTCACATTCGACGGCGACTGGCTGGTGCTCGATCCGCGCTGGAACACGCAGACGGGATTGCTGCCTTTCGTCACCCGGCCGGCGATCCTTCATTTCACCGGTCGTAAGAAACCGTGGCAGGCGACCGTTCCCTGGGTGCACCGTCGGGTGGCCGCACGTTATGCCGAAGATCTCCGCAACACGCCGTGGGCCTGCTTCTGCAAGCAGCCGTCAGCGGCGGGCCGGGTTGCCGGTTTCTTCTCGCATGTGGGAAAGCAGATCGGTGGGCTGACGCGGCTTGCACGGATGCGTGCCTATTTCAGCAACAGCTAGATCGTCCTTGGAAAGTGCATGTGAGCCGATGGAATCAATTCCGAGCGATATCAGGACTACGGCCGCCGAAGATGGCGGGATGAATCTCTTGACACCGGAAGCGTGGAAGGCGCTGCTGTCGCGCTATTCCCACATCGTGCTGGTGGCAAACAGCGAAGCGGTCGATTTCGAACGGCTCAGAAGCGAGCTGCCGGAGACCGCGCTCTACGTCTTCTTCAACAATGTCTACAAGGTGCTCGACGAGCCCTTCGCCGGACATGCGGTGCTGGTTGCCCGCAGCGGCGTGATGGGCGCCAATATCGTCCACCGGCGGGAAGTGGGCGATGTCCTGCACTTCTTTGCCGGCGATGATTTCCTGGGTGTCATCAATATCCGCGTCTCCCCGGAGGAAAATTTCAGCGAGGAAAGCCGCTTCAACGGCGCCAAGGCTCGCCACCTCGATCTGACGCAAATGCTTGGCGATCTCTATCCCCAGGGCAAAATCGCCACCAGCGGCTTCGCGATGGCGCTCTGGCTCGCCGACCTGCAACTGCCGGGCAAGATCCTGCTTGCCGGCTTTTCGGCCAAGAGAAGCGAGAAGTGGAAGGTCTTCGACGTGCACGATTGGACGTTCGAACAGATCTTCCTGCGCCTCTTTGCCAGGATGGGCTCGATCTCGATGTTGGGCGGAGTCGATGCCAGCCCCTATTCGGCGCTCGGCAAAAGGTTTCCTAACGTCCCGCCGATCGAGATCGCGATGACGGCGGCTGAAGTCTTGTCCGAGCGCCTGCACAATGCGAACGGCCAGATCGACAGGCTGATGTCGGTCACCAAATCCATTCGCGCCATCGAAAACTTCTTCCGGCGCTTCAAGCCGAAAACCCGCAAAGAGCGCTACCTCGAAAAAACGAAGAAATGATTGCCGCCGGTTCTCGTCGGAGGGCGTGACCTGCCGAACGAGTTTCTTCGGCGATCAATCTCCGCGCCGTCTTCAAAGCCCCAGCGCCGTCAGCATGACGAAGGTGGAAAAGAGGATGAAATGCGTCATACCCTCGATGGCGTTGGTCTCGCCATCGTTGAGATTGATTGCCGCGGCAATCAGTGTGATCGCGACCATCACCGTCTGCACCGGAGTCATCGCCATGATGAGGGGCTGGCCGGTATAGAGCGCGATCGCCTCCATGGCGGGCACCGTCAGGATCACCGTCGACAGCGAGGCGCCCATGGCGATATTGACCGTCGCCTGCATCCGGTTTCTCAACGCCGCTCTCAAGGCGGTCAGGATCTCGGGTGCGGCCGAAATTGCCGCGACGACGACGGCGGTGACGGCGATCGGGGCTCCGCTGTCGCGCAGGCCCTCAGCCATGAAAGCCGACATGAACTCCGCGAGCACACCGATGATGACTATGCCTGCGAGGATGCTCACGATCGAGACCGCCGCCGACTCCTCGGTGTCGCGTTCGTCGTGACTTTCCTTCTTCCGCTCGGAGCGCGGATAGCTGTAACTGAAGAAATAGCTGTGCTGCCCGACCTGCATGCGCAGGAAGAGGCCGTAAAGCGCGATCATCGCGACGATGGTGAAGGCGGAATAATAGTGCCACTTATCGCTCGGCACGAATTCCGGCACAATCATGGAAATGCCCATGGCGGTGAGGATCATCACGCCGTAGGTTTTCCCCGAATTGTCGTTATAGGGCTGCTCGCCGTGTTTGAGGCCGCCGAGCAGGGCGGCGAGGCCGAGAATGCCGTTGATGTCGAGCATCAGGGCCGAATAGATCGTGTCGCGCACCAGCGTCGGAGAACTCTCGCCGGTCATCATGATGGCGAGGATGAGGACTTCGACGGCGAGGGCCGAAAGTGTCAGGATCATCGTGCCGTAGGGATCGCCGACCTTGACGGCGAGCAGTTCGGCGTGATGGGCGACGCGGATCGAGGCAAGCACGATGGTGCCGACCAAGGCCGCCGCGGCGAGCAGCGCGACACCGCGTCCCATTTCGATCACTGCGTGTTCAAGGAGATACGCGATCATCGCGGCGGCAAGCGCGGCGACGAGATATTTTTCCGCTCTAAAGCGTGAAGCGATGCCCAAATCAAAGCTCCCGTTGCGATTCATGCCTCTTAACTAAGTCACTGATTCAGGATGGGAAGCACGCCACCGCACTCTGCTATTTGCAGTCTTCGGCGTTTAATGGAATACTGAACGCCATCGGGGCCGGAAAGCAGATCGCGGCGTCCTCGTATTCTCGTCAAGCGGCCGCGATGATCCGGATCCTGTCCGGAGGCGTGCGAATGCGCAACATAAAGATGAGGAGACGGATGCATGGTCAAGGTGGTCTACGAAGTCGTGCCGCATGACGGCGGCTGGGCCTACAGACTGGGAGGCGTCTATTCCGAAGCATTCCCGAGCCATGCCGAGGCGCTCGAGGCTGCGCGCATCGTCGCGGCCGAACAGCAGGTCGGCGGCGATTCCGCCGAGATCAGCTGGCAGGACGAAAACGGCAAGTGGCATGAGGAATACGCCGAAGGCGGAGACCGGCCGGAAACGGAAGTGGTGGACGGCCTGTGGCAGGATCGCGGGGCCGGGGCCCCGCACGGCGCGTGACGCTAAGCATTGCCCTTCAATGCCCGCGCAACGATCGTGTCGACAAATTCACGCTTCTGCGCGGTATAGCGATCGCCGTCGGTCCTGAACTCGGCTGCCAGTCTGCGCTTGAGCGCGGCATACTCGCTCGCCGACGTCGGATGCGCGATGAGATAATCCCGGAAAGCCAGCCTGTTTCGATGTGTGCCGTTGCCGGCCGGGCAAAGGTAGACCCGTTCCGCCGGTAGCGAACCTCTCGATAAAAATGCCCAGACCTCGTCGTCATAGCGATTGCCGCGCGGTTCATAGCCTTCCGCCAGAAGCACCGCTGTGGCATCGGCGATATGCTCGAGGCCGGGAAGAACGATGTCGATATCGATGAGAGGCTTGGCGATCATGCCCGCTATCGACGTGCTGCCGATATGATCGATGGAGAGCGCCTGCGGCAGCCAGGTGAGCAGCCGGCCGCGGATGCGCCGGAAGTGCGCCGGCCATTGCGGATCGTAAGGCACGAGTTCAACCGGATTGTGAGGTGTCATCTTTATCCTGTTGGAGCAATGTCAGCAAAATGTGATGCGGCTGGTGCCGGGAATTGCAGGAAAAACAAGGGTAAGCGTAATAGTGAGCCGGCGGAGAGGCGCCGGATTTATTCAATTGTGCATGATTCTTTTCGGAAATCGATTCCGATTTGTGACTATCCGCTGGTCGAATACCGGTGGTAATCCTGCAGGCCGTTGACCAGCGCGTCGAAAGTGACGCGGCAGCGCGGCGAGGATTTCAGGCTCTCATGCATCGCAACCCAGGTGCCGAGCGGGATGTTGAAAGCATCGGCCAGGAGATGCACGAGATCAGCATTCTCCCGTGCAAGCCCGATCTGGCAGAGGCCGATGCCGACACCGGCGCGGATTGCGGCAAGCTGGGCGAGGTTGCTGTCGGTCCTGTAGGCGAATTTGATCCCATCGGGCACCGGATAGCGCTTCATCACCAGGCGGACATAGGCCGTCTGCCGGTCAAAGCCGATAAGCCGATGATGTGCGAGGTCAGCCACGCTTTGCGGAATGCCATATCGTTCGAGATAGCGGCGATGGGCATGGAAGCCGAGCGGAATATCGCCGATGCGGCGCACGACGAGCGCATCCTGCTGCGGTTCGGCCATGCGCACGGCAATGTCGGCCTCGCGGTTCACCAGATCCTCGATCGCATCGGAAGCCGAGAGTTCGATCTGCAGCTCGGGATGGGCGTCCTGTAACGGCCCGAGAATCGCAGGCAGCACTTCGACGGCGATGACCTCGCTGGCGCTGATCCTGATCGTTCCGGCGACGCGCTCGCGTTGGCTGGATGCGGTCCGCAACAGCGCGGCGGTGGTTGCCGCCAGCGTCTCGGCATAGGGCTCGAGCGCCAGTGCTGCGTCGGTCGGCAGCAGACCGTTCGGCGATCGGGTGAGAGCTCGGCGCCGATCGCCAGTTCTAAGGCATCGACATGGCGGCCTATGGTCGGTTGCGTCAACCCCAGTTCGCGGGCGGCGGCCGAAAGCGATCCGTGCTGGAGCACGGTGAGGAAACTGCGATAGAAATCCCAGCTTGGTTCGGAGTCCATATATATGTTTGTATATCTGATCTACTGATTTCGTCAATTTCGTTTATGTGAGGGCGGGAGCATATTCATTTCATGCGATCGAAGGAGATGCATGTGATGAGCAGAGAGACGAAAATGACCGCCCTTGTTCTCGGCGCGACCGGTGGGATTGGCGGCGCGGTTGGGCGAAAACTGCTGGGGCGCGGCTGGCGGATCCGCGCGCTGAACCGTGATGCGGAACGGGCGATGGGAAAATAGCCGGCATTCGAATGGGTGCAGGGCGATGCGATGAATGCCGGCGACGTCCAGAAGGCGGCCGAAGGCGTCGGGCTGATTGTCCATGCCGTCAATCCGCCGGGCTACCGCGACTGGGACAAGCTGGTGCTGCCGATGCTCGACAATACCATTGCCGCTGCCCGCGCTGTCGGCGCGCGCATCGTGCTGCCCGGAAACGTCTATAATTTCGGTCCCGATGCCCTGCCGATGCCGACGGAGCAGAGCCCGCAGCATCCGGTGACCAGGAAAGGTGCGATCCGGGTCGAGATGGAGGAACGGCTGAAGACGGCGGCGCAAGCCGGCATCGGCGCCATCATCGTCCGCGCCGGTGATTTCTTCGGCCCGGGAGCCACTGCCAACAGCTGGTTCTCGTCCGGCCTGGTGACGCCGGGCAAGCCGGTCGGCACGATCAAAAACCCCGGACGGCGCGGCGTTGGTCATCAGTGGACCTACTTGCCCGACATGGCGGAAACCATGGTGCAGCTCATCGAACGGGCCGATCGGCTGCCGTCCTTTGCCGTCTATCATATGGACGGCTTCTGGGATGCCGACGGCATGCAGATGGCAGAAGTGATCAGGCGCGTTGCCGGCGGCAAGGCGAAGATCGGACGTTTTCCTTGGTGGATCGTGCCGCTCGCCGCGCCCTTCCTTCCCTTGATGCGGGAGATCAACGAGATGCGCTATCTGTGGAAGGTGCCGTTGCGGATGTCGAACAGCAGACTGACGGCTGAACTCGGAAACGAGCCGCGCACACCGATCGACGAAGCCGTCAAGGCGACGCTCGTGGCGCTCGGCTGCCTGTCCGAACCGCAGCATCGTCAGACAGCGTCCGCCGTTATCGGGCATTCACTGCAGGGCGGACGTTATAGCGCGTTGCGTTAAATTTGATTCACGCAACGCGCTATAGCTCTTTGTTTTTATGCATGTCGTTATCCCGGAACCGCTCCACACTTCCGGGCGACATGCATTAAGCCGCAAGTTCGGAAAGGGCGAGCCGGGCGACCGTCAGAGCCGTCTCGACCTGAGGCGTGTTTGCGTCTCCGAGGAACCAGGCGGCCGAAAGTCCGGAATAGGCGGCGATCCATTGCAAAAGCCGCTTCGGCTCGAGCCTCGCTTCCACCGAGACGACGGCGAGCTGGCGGCGGAAACGGCTGGGATCGGTGATAACAGGCAGCTCCTCGTTGGCAAAGATATTGGCGAAATCGAAGCCGCGTTCGCCATGAAGGCGCTTCGGATCGATCGCCAGCCAGCCGCGTGTCTCGAAATCGAGAATATTGCCGTGGTGAATGTCGCCGTGGAGGATGGTGACTTCGCGCGGATCGGAAAGAAGGGCGTTGGCGACCGTCGAGCAATCGGCAAATGTGCCGCCAACTTTATCGGCCGTCGGTTCCAGTTCACGGAACCAGCGGGTGAGGGGTATCGGATCGGGAAGCGGCTTTGGGCGCGGCGCATGCAGCCTTGCGGCCGTCCGGCAGAGGATACGGCTGGCCTCGTCGTCTTCGCCATTCATCGCCATGGAAAGCAGCGAGCGTTTTCCCATTGCTCTTTCCAGTAGCACCGCGTCGCCCTCATGGGCATAGACATAGGCCGCGCCGTCGCCGTCCCACCATTGCATCAGCAGTGCGCCGTATCGTTCGTCGATATCGGCAGCCACTTTCAGCATGGCGGGCCTGTCCTGCCAGAGGACCGGCAGCAGACGGCTCGAATGGGTGATGATGGGCTCGCCGTCTGATATCAGCGACCAGCGTTCGAGATAGGGAGCGAACATGGCGACACCCTAGAAAGATGCGTTGCAAAAGGAAATCCCGCCTTCCGGCGAGATTTTGCAACTCGTAGCGTGAAGACTCACGCGACCTTTTCGAGAGTGGGGTAGTCGACATAGCCCTTGGCAGTGCCGCCATAGAAGGTCGACTGGTCGGGCGTGTTGAGCGGCAGATTATTCGCCAGCCGTTCGACGAGGTCGGGATTGGCGATGAAGGGCTTGCCGAAGGCGACGAGATCGGCGCGGCCGCTTTCGACGGCATCGACCGCCAGGTCGCGGTCATAGCCGTTATTGACCATCCAGTTGGCCTTGCCACCGGCCTTTTCATAGGTACGGCGCAGTGCCTTGTAATCGAAGGGAGGATTGTCGCCCTGCTTGTAATCACGGTCGCCGCCCGTCTGGCCTTCGATGACGTGGATATAAGCGAGGTCGTATTTGGCCAGTCCCTCGACGACATGGGCGAAGGTGGCCTGCGGATTGGAATCGTAGCTTTCGCCCGACGGCGTCACCGGTGAAATGCGGATCGCGGTGCGGCCGGCACCGACTTCGCTGACGACGGCATCCACGACTTCGAAGGCGAGGCGCGTGCGGTTCTCGATCGAGCCGCCATATTGGTCGGTGCGGTCATTGACGCCGTCACGAATGAACTGGTCGAGCAGATAGCCGTTGGCGCCATGGATTTCGACACCGTCAAAGCCGGCGTCGATGGCGGCGCGGGCAGCCTTGCGGTAATCCTCGACGATGCCAGGGATTTCGGAGGTTTCGAGCGCGCGCGGCTCGGAGGTGTCGGCGAAGCTGCCGCTGCCGTCGGCGTTGACCAGATAGGTCTTGGCCTTGGCGACGCGATTGGTCGAAGAGACCGGCTTGCCGCCATTCGGCTGCAGCGTCGTGTGCGAAATGCGGCCGACATGCCACATCTGTACGACGATCTTGCCGCCGGCGGCGTGAACGGCGTCGGTCACACGCTTCCAGCCTTCGAGCGCTGCCTTGCTATAAAGACCGGGCACGTCGGCATAACCCTGGCCTTGATGGGTGATCGCAGTCGCTTCGGTGATGATCAGTCCTGCCGTGGCGCGCTGGCGGTAATATTCGACGTTGAGGTCGTTTGGGATCGCGCCCGGCGAGCGGTTGCGAGTGAGCGGCGCCATGACGATGCGGTTCTTGACGGTGATGTCGCCAACCTTGGTGGGTTCGAAAAGCTTGGCCATGATGGTCCTTTCTTTTGCGGGAGGGATCACTCGGCGGGGGCAAGGGCGGCCCGGCCCCAGGCGGAGAGATGGTCGAGCGCCGCTGCGGCAAGGCCGATCGGGGCCATCAGGCTGCGGCGGAGATTTTAAAGGTCCTGCGTGAGCTGCTTGAGGAAGGCTGCGATCGTGTCTTCGTTGCGCTTGTAGAAGATCCATTGTCCCACGCGTTTGGTGGTGACGAGACCGGCGCGGTGCAGTGTCCCGAGATGGGCCGAAACCGTCGACTGCGACAGGCCGCATCGTTCGAATTGGCTGGCGCAGACCCCCATTTCGAAAGGATGCTGCTGCGTGAGGAAATGTTCCTCCGGATTTTTCAGCCAGTTCAGAATGGCCATCCGGGTGGGATGCGCGAGCGCCTTGATGATCTCGTCTCTGTCCATCGCCGTTTGTCGATCCATAAATCGTATTTTCTCGATATATGGATCGATGCTCGTCGATATGCAAATCACGGAGGCGTGAGGCGGCAGCCTCCCGCGTGTGCGCAAATTTTGAGCAAAAAAAGAGGGCCACCGGAAACCAGGGCCCTTATAAGTTGTGAAGGTCAATAACCTCCAGAGGGGAACAGCTAATGCGGTGGTACTGGGAGAGAAACCACGAAATGCATCAGCTGAAAGGGATATGGTGCTTCCTTAGGCAGGTTTCAATGCTTTTTTGTGCATGCCTGCTATGCACCGCACAATTTTTTTGCGGTGCGGCATACCTGGGTAAGCTAAGGCAAAAAAAGAGGGCCGCTGGAAAACCAGGGCCCTTATAATTGTGAAGGTCAAAAACCTCCAGAGGGGAACAGCTAATGCGGTGGAACTGGGAGGAAAAGCCACCATGTGCATCAGCTATGTGCGATATGGTGGTTTAATGGGCAAACGGCAACCCACATTTGTGCATGCCAGTCATGCGTCCCATGCATAGTATGGAAAACAATCCATAAATTTGATTAAAAATTCCAGTTTCTGGCCTTGCTGACAATGAAATCGCGGAAAGCCTTCAGCTTGGCGGCGTTCTTGATTTCGTCGGGATAGCAGAAATAGGTGTCGAAGGAGGGAACATCGGCGTTGATCGCCAGCTGAATCAGGCCAGGATCGCGTCCGACGATGTAATCCGGAAGGCAGGCGACGCCGATGCCGAGGAGACAGGCGCGCTTGATCGAGGTCTGGCTGTTGATCTGCAGATGCGGGATCCGCTTGTTGTCGGACGAGCGGCCGGCGACCTCGAGCCAGTTGACATCGAGCAGGTAGCTCGGCGCCGGCTCGCCGAAGGTGATGATGCGGTGGTTGTCGAGATCCTCGATCTTCTGCGGCTCGCCATGGCGGTTGATGTAGGAGGGAGCGGCATAGACGTGCATGTGCACGGTGAAGAGTTTGCGTTGGATGAGGTCGGACTGCTGCGGCTGACGCAGGCGGATTGCGCAGTCGGCATGGCGCATGTTCACATCCACTTCCTCATTGTCGAGGATCAGCTGGATCTGCACATCGGGATAAAGCTGCAGGAATTCCTGGATCTTGTCGGTCAGCCAGCCCTGGCCGAGGCCGACCGTCGTCGTCACACGCAGCTTGCCGGACGGCGTCTCGGTCGTCTCGGTGAGCTGCATCTTCACGGTTTCGAGCTTCAGCAGCACGTCATGGGCGGTGCGGTACAGCAGTTCCCCCTGTTCCGTCAGGATCAGGCCGCGCGCATGGCGGTGAAACAGCTTGGTGCCTACATCCTGCTCCAGCGCGCTCACCTGGCGGCTGATGGCGGATTGGGACAGATGCAGCTTATCGGCTGCGTGCGTAAACGAGCCCGCCTCGGCAGCTGCGTGGAAAATACGCAGCTTGTCCCAATCCAGTGGCATTCCCCCGCCTCTCATGCCGATCTTACTCCGCGGCCACGGCGACGGGCATGTGGCCCGTCAGATATCGCTCGGCTTCGAGCGCTGCCATGCAGCCCATCCCGGCGGCGGTGACGGCCTGGCGGAAGGTGTCGTCGGTCACGTCGCCGGCGGCATAGACACCCTCGAGGCTGGTCGCGGTCGAATCCGGCGCGGTCCAGAGATAGCCGTTGTCTTTCAGCTTCAGCTTGTCCTTGAAAAGTTCGGTTGCCGGCGCATGGCCGATCGCGACGAAGACGCCGTCGACCGGCATTTCTTTGATCGCGCCGGTTCTGACATCGCGCAGGCGCGCGCCGGTGACGGATTGCGGCATCGGGGGCTTGGCCGGCGTGCCTGTTATTTCGGCCACTTCCGAGTTCCACAGCACCTTGACGTTTTCCTTGGCGAACAGGCGTTCCTGCAGGATCTTCTCGGCGCGGAACGAGTCGCGACGGTGGACGACCGTTACCGACTTGGCGATGTTGGAGAGATAGAGTGCCTCTTCGACGGCGCTGTTGCCGCCGCCGACGACGATCACGTCCTTGTTGCGATAGAAGAAGCCGTCGCAGGTGGCGCAGGCTGAAACACCGAAGCCCTGGAAATGCTGTTCGCTTTCGATGCCGAGCCACTTGGCCTTGGCGCCGGTGGCGATGATCAGCGTATCGGCGGTCCAGACCTGGCCGCTGTCGGTGCGGGCGACGAAGGGCCGCTGGTTCATGTCAACTTCGGTCACCAGGTCGTTGACGATCTCGGCGCCGACATGTTTTGCCTGCTGAAGCATCTGCTCCATCAGCCAGGGGCCCTGGATCGGATCGGCAAAGCCCGGATAGTTCTCGACGTCGGTGGTGATCATCAGCTGACCGCCCTGTTCGAGACCGGCGATCAAAACCGGTTTCAGCATGGCGCGCGCGGCATAGACCGCGGCGGTATAGCCCGCGGGTCCGGAACCGATGATGAGCACCTTGGTGTGGCGGGCGGGCATGTCATTTCCTTTCGACTGGCAGGAGGGCGGCGGCTAAATAGCGAATGCGGCCGTTTCGCGGTCCATGCGCCATTTATGAACGACCAATGCTTTTATTCAAGGGCAGCCTTGCGTTACCAACAAGGCAAATCACCCTGCTGTGCAAGAATCCGTCATCGGCGTGAAACTTTCTTGCGTATTCCGCGGCTTTATATAGAAGCTCGCCGCGGAGAATTAAAGAAAGGCCATGATGTGGGTCGCACCGAGCTCGACGTCATCGACATAAAGATCCTCCGCGAGCTGCAGGCCGACGGCCGCATGACCAATGTCGAGCTCGCCGATCGCGTCGGTATTTCGGCGCCGCCCTGCCTGCGCCGGGTGCGCAAGCTCGAGGAAGCCGGCATCATCGAAGGCTATCACGCCATGCTGAACAGCCCGAAGCTCGGCTTCGATCTGGTCGCCTTCTGCATGGTCGGGCTCAAGCATCAGTCGGAAGGCAATCTCAAGGCCTTCGCCGCCGCCACCACCCAATGGCCGCTGGTGCGCCAAGCCTGGATGGTTTCGGGCGACAGCGATTTCCTGCTGCACTGCGTGGCGGAAAACCTGACCCACTTCCAGGATTTCGTCATCGAGGTGCTGACGGCGAACGAACATGTCGATACCGTGCGCACGATGCTGACGATCCGGCAGGTGAAGAAGCTCGGGCTGGTGGAAGTCTGAGCTATTTGCGCGAGGCATAACCGCCGCGGTTGATGCCGTGGCGCTGGAGCTTGTCGTAGAACGTCTTTCTCGGGATGCCGAGCGCCTCGATGGTGCGGCGCACGTCGCCGTCACTGGCCGCGAGCGCGTCGCGGATGATCTCGGCCTCGTAGCGTTCCAGCCGCTCGGGCAGTGTGCCGCCGGTCGGCTGCAGGGGAAGGGATGGCGCTCCGCCGCCTTCGACGCCGAGCACCACGCGTTCGGCATAATGGGAGAGTTCGCGGACGTTGCCGGGCCATGGATGCGAGGCGAGGTGGCGGCGAACCGCCTCCGAAAGCTGCGGCACATCGCGGCGGAAGCGCTCGGCGGCGCGGGCGGCAAAGTGGGAAAAGAGCAGCGGAATATCGTCGCGACGTTCCCTCAGCGGCGGAATGGAAATCGTCACGACATTCAGCCTGTAATAGAGGTCCTCGCGAAAATCGCCGCGCACCTCGGGGTCGCCAAGGTCGATCTTGGCGGCCGCGACGACGCGCAGGTCGACCGGGCGCACCTCGTTGGTGCCGAGCGGGGTGATTTCGCGCATCTCCAGCACCCTCAGCATCTTGACCTGCGTGGCGACAGGCATGCTCTCGATCTCGTCGAGGAAGAGCGTGCCGCCGCTTGCATGTTCGATGCGGCCGGTGCGGCGCTTCTGGGCGCCGGTAAAGGCGCCGGCCTCGTGACCGAACAGCTCGCTTTCGATGACGGTTTCGGGCAGCGCCCCGCAGTTCAGCGCCACGAAATTGCCCTTCCGGCGATGGCTCCACTGATGCAGGATCTGGGCGACCACTTCCTTGCCGCTGCCGGTTTCGCCGGCGACCAGCACGTCGACATCGGTATCGGCGATGTGGCGAAGGATCTTCCTGAGATTGTCCATGACGGGCGTCTGGCCGATCAGCGGCAAAGTCTCCTGCGCGTCGTCGGCAGCCTTGCGCAGCATGCGGTTTTCCAGAACGAGCCGACGTTTTTCGCTGGCGCGGCGCACGCTCTGGACGAGCCGGTTGGCCGGGAAGGGTTTGGCGATGAAATCATAGGCGCCGTCCTGGATGGCCTGGACGGCCATCGGGATATCGCCGTGGCCAGTCATCAGGATGACGGGCAGGTCGGCATCCAGGTCTTTGAGCGTGGCGAACAGCTGCAGCCCGTCGATCTCGGGCATGCGGATATCGGTGACGACGGGGCCGGCGAAGTCGGCCGGCAGGTCGGCCAGCGCTGCTTTGGCACCGTCATAGGCGGAAACGAAGAAGCCGGCGAGCTCCAGCGTCTGGGCCGTGGCGCGGCGCAGATCGCCGTCATCGTCGATCAAAGCAACGGGTATGGCCATGTCCATGATCTCAAGCCTTCCTCAGATGAACGATGAACCGGCTTCCCTCGCCATCGCTCTCAACTTCCATCCGGCCGCCGTAATCGCCGACGATGTCCTTGGAGATGACGAGCCCGAGACCGAGACCTTTTTCCTTCGAGGTGTTGAACGGCGTGAACAGGCCTTTGCGGATTTCGGGCGAAATGCCGGGGCCGTTGTCGGCAACCGTCAGCGTCACCGTCTCCGCATCGGCCGATGTCCTGACCTCGACGCGCCCCTCTTCGGCCTTCGGCGCTACGGCCTCCAGCGCGTTCTGAAGCAGGTTGATCAGCACCTGCTCGAGGCGGATCCTGCTGCCCATGACCTGCAGCTCGGCCGGCGGCAGCGCGATGTCGAGCGTATCCATGCGGCCGGCAAAGCGGCTGCGCAACAGCATCACCGCCCCCTCGATGACGTCCTTCAAGCCTGTCGGCTCGGCGCTGCCGCGGCCCTTGCGGGCGAAGGTCTTCAGCTCCTCGGTGATCGAGCCGATGCGTTCCGTCAGTGCGGCGATGTTCTGAAGATTTTCACCGGCGGGTGCCGTCTGGCCGCGGTCGAGGAAGGTGCGGGCATTGTCCGCATAGGCGCGGATGGTCGCCACCGGCTGGTTGATCTCATGGGCGACGCCGGCGGCAACCTGGCCGAGGATCGCCAGCCGGTTTGCCTGCACCAGGTCCTGCTGCACCGCCTGGAGCTTCTGCTCGGTGCTGCGATGACCGGCGATCTCGGCCTGCAGCCGATCCCGCGCCTGGCTGAGATCCAGCGTCCGCTCAGCCACGCGTTGTTCCAGTTCTTCGCGCGCCTGCTGCTCCCTGAAAATCCTCAGCGTGATCGTCTGGCGACGGCGCAAGAGGAAGGCTGCGCCCGCCAGGAGCGGCAAAAGCAAGAGCAGCGCCAGCATGCGCGTTTCGCGGACCGCCGCATCGACGGACGGTCCCAATGCAACAAGATGCTGCAGGTGCCAGCCGGTCGCAGGGATAGGCATCCCGACATTGAGAAAGCTGGTCTTACCGGCGCCGCCGGGCGTGACGATCTCAACGACAGCAAGCCCGTCGCCAAGGTGCCTGATGATATCGAGCGGCAACGGCTGAAGCGGCGCGTCACCGAATTGAAGGCTCTCGCGGATCGCGGTCAGCCGATCCTCGGCAATGCGGCCGATCGTCATGAACCGCCAGGAGGGAATGCTGGTGATGAGGACGATGCCGCGATCGTCGATGACGTAGGACGGGGCGCCCGAGGCATTCCAATCCGCCTCGACATCGTCGAATTCGACCTTGACGACGACGACGCCCAGGAGACCGTCGCTGCCTGATATCCGCTCGGAAATATAAAGACCGGGCTTCTTGCTGACGGTGCCGAGCGCGAAATGCTCGGCCTGCCCTTGAGCGACGGCGCCCTGAAAATACTCGCGGAAGCGATAGTTGCTGCCGACGAAGCTCGTCGGTTCGCGCCAGTTGCTGGCCGAAACCGCGATGCCATCCTTGTCGATGACATAGATGACGGCAGCCTTCGTACCGGCGGCCAGTGTCTCAAGCTTCCGGCTCAACTGCTCGAACGTGCCGGCGTCGCGTCCCGCCAGGGCCGCGGCGAGCGCGGTATCTTGCGACAGCACGAAGGGCAGCGCCCGGTATTTTTCGAGGACGGTGCGCAGCAGCGCCACGTTCATCCTCGCATCGGTGCGGGCCTGTTCCTCCAGGGCCGCTTCCGCCCGGCGCCGGCCGACCTCGCCGCTCACCAAGAGACTTGCGGCGACGGCTGAGAGAGCGAGTACCGCATAGGCCCACCACATCCGGCGAATGCGGTGGTGCAAGGGCAGAGAGGGCCAAAGCCTTTGCGAGACTGACAAGGACATGGCGGATTTGTGCATTTTTCCGCACGAGACGCAAATGGATTTGTGTGGGTTTTCGCATTGGCGGGTTAGGCGGCTGGCCCGCCAGAAAATTTATTGCCATAAATACAATGATTTAGGCGGATGGCGCGAAACTGGCACGGCGATTGCGAAGAACAGCGCAACAACGGCTGAGCTGTTGGATTGAAGCGAACGGCTCGGGAGGCCGGAGTTCGTTCCGGACGAGCCTTTAGGAGGACATCATGATCGCAGCACCACTCGATGCAGTCGCAGACAGCAAGGGCAAGAAGCCCTTCTACTCCCATCTCTACGTGCAGGTTCTCGCGGCTATCGCCGCAGGCATCCTGCTCGGCCATTTCTATCCCGAACTCGGCACCCAGCTGAAGCCGCTCGGCGATGCCTTCATCAAGCTCGTGAAGATGGTGATCGCTCCGGTCATCTTCCTGACGGTGGCGACCGGCATTGCCGGCATGAGCGACCTGAAGAAGGTCGGCCGCGTTGCCGGCAAGGCGATGCTGTACTTCCTGACCTTCTCGACGCTGGCGCTCGTCATCGGCATGGTCGTCGCCAATGTCGTCCAGCCAGGCGCCGGCATGAACATCGATCCGGCTTCGCTGGATCCCGCCGCCGTCGCCACCTTTGCCACGAAGGCGCATGAGCAGAGCATCGTCGGCTTCCTCACGAATATCATCCCGACGACGATCGTCGGCGCCTTTGCCGACGGCGACATCCTGCAGGTGCTGTTCTTCTCGGTGCTCTTCGGCATCGCGCTCGCCATGGTCGGCGAAAAGGGCGAACCGGTCATCAACATCCTCAACGCCCTGACGGCTCCGATCTTCAAGCTGGTCGCCATCCTGATGAAGGCCGCCCCGATCGGTGCCTTCGGCGCCATGGCCTTCACCATCGGCAAGTATGGCATCGGTTCGATCGCCAATCTCGCCATGCTGATCGGCACCTTCTACATCACCTCGCTGCTCTTCGTTCTCGTCGTGCTCGGCGCCGTCGCCCGCTATAACGGCTTCTCGATCCTGGCGCTGCTGCGTTACATCAAGGAAGAGCTGCTGCTGGTGCTCGGAACCTCGTCTTCTGAGGCCGCGCTTCCGGGCCTGATGAACAAGATGGAAAAGGCCGGCTGCAAGCGCTCGGTCGTCGGCCTCGTCATCCCCACAGGCTATTCCTTCAATCTCGACGGCACCAATATCTACATGACGCTGGCGGCGCTTTTCATCGCCCAGGCAACCGGCATCCAGCTCTCCTGGGGCGACCAGATCCTGCTGCTGCTGGTGGCGATGCTGAGCTCCAAGGGTGCGGCCGGCATCACCGGCGCCGGCTTCATCACCCTTGCCGCCACACTCTCGGTCGTGCCGTCCGTGCCGGTCGCCGGCATGGCGCTCATCCTCGGCATCGACCGCTTCATGTCGGAATGCCGGGCGCTGACCAACCTCGTCGGCAATGCGGTGGCGACGATCGTCGTGGCGCGCTGGGAAAATGAGCTGGATACGGTGCAGCTTGCCGCAGCGCTCGGCGGCCAGACAGAAGAGGGCGCTCCTGCAGGCGGACTTCAGCCGGCCGAATAAACCCGCCCGATCGTCGATAATCTTGCAGCGGCCCGTGATCCAACGGGTCGTTTGCTTATTGATTAAGCTCGTTCTCTACTCATCGTCATCCTCGGCCTTGTGCCACGCCTGTTCGGTTGCCGCGAATGGTTGCCCCTCACCATAGCCCTCTCCCCGTAAAACGGGGCGAGGGGACGTGCCCTGCGAGAGGTGGAGAGGGACGGGGAGGTCGCATCTATCCCCCTTCGCCCCGTATTACGGGGAGAAGGTGGCGGCAGCCGGATGAGGCGCAGGCGGCGATCTCTTAGGGCGACGATTTTAGACTGCTTGCTGAGAAACGTCTGATAACCAGATGCAGCATGCTTCAGCGGACCGTTTCCCGTTCCGCGTCAGCCGCGATTGCCGCCGAGAAGGCGGTCGTAAAGGGCGCCGATCGCGGTTGCTTCCTTCTCCAGCGCAAAATTTTCCCGGACATGGCGCAGCGCATTCTCGCCATGGGCGATCGCCAGCGCCGGATCTGCGATATAGGGAGCGATTGCCCGCGTCAGCGCCTCACCGTCGCCGGCGGCAACGACCGAGCCGGTCTCGCCCTCGGCGATGAGTTCGGAATAGGCGCCGGCGTCCGAGGCCACCACCGCGGTGCGCGAAGCCATGGCTTCGAGCGGCGTCAGGCCGAAGCCCTCGTTGCGGGAGGGGGCGACATAGAGCGTCAGGCGGCGATACCAGACCTTGATATCGGGCACTTCGCCGAGGAAGAGGATGCGATCGGCGAGCCCGGCGGCAGCGACATCGGCCTTGAGCTTGTCGCCGAAGCCCACGTGCTCCGCCGTCACCCGGCCGGAGACGACGGCCGTCCATTCGGGGTGCTGCGGCAAGAGTTCGATCATAGCCTTGACGAAGAGATCGGTGCCCTTCTGATGGCGCACACGACCGAAGCAGCCGACAAGGTAGCGGCCGGGCAGACCGGTCGCGGCAATGGCGTCCTCCGCCGTTTCCGGCGGGTGGAACAGGGACAGATCGACGCCGTGCTGGATGACCGTGTGCGGCACCTCGAGAAAGGAGCCGGAGCGATCGCTGGTTGCGATCACCGCATCCATGCGGCGGATCAGCCATTTCGTGTAGGCGGTGTGGCGACGCTGCGCGGCGGAGGTGAAGATGAGCTTCAGCGGCATGCGCAGGAGATGGCGGAGCAGGATGCCGACGGCCATCTCATTGTTGCGGCGGGCGTGCCAGATGCGCTGGCGCCGGCGTGCCGGCCTGCGCCACAGACCAGGGAGCTGTGACCATCTCAGTTTCGGCAGGTCCTCGGGCAGGCCCGGACCGAGGGGCGCGATCCTGATGCCGAGCCGGATCTGGCATGGGATGAGCTGGACGATGGTCGACGTGACGCCGGAGAGCCGGCGCTTGAAATTAGGCGCGATGATCTCGACGTCACGCATATCAGGCAAGGGAGGGGTCTCGTTTGTGGCGGGCGATCAGCCCCAGGAAACCTGGAGGATTTCGTAGGCCTTGGAGCCACCGGGCGCGTTGACCTCGATGGAATCGCCGACTTCCTTGCCGATCAGCGCACGGGCGATCGGGGAGGAGATGGAGATGCGGCCGGCCTTGACGTCGGCTTCCTGGTCGCCGACGATCTGGTAGGTCTTTTCTTCCTCGGTGTCCTCGTCGACGAGCTTCACCTTGGCGCCGAACTTGATCTTGTCGCCCGACATCTTCGTGAGGTCGATGACCTCGGCGCGCGCCGTCAGGTCTTCAAGCTCGCTGATGCGGCCTTCATTGTGGCTCTGGGCTTCCTTGGCAGCGTGATATTCGGCGTTTTCGGAAAGGTCGCCATGGGCACGGGCTTCGGCGATCGCCTCGATGATTCGCGGGCGCTCCTCCTGCTGACGCCAGCGCAGTTCTTCCTGCAGCTTGACGAAACCACCCTGTGTCATCGGTACCTTTTCAACCATTTTTCTGTCCTTCACTCCTTGCATCGGCACGTCAGGCGCAAACACAAAAGAAAACAGGTCCCGAAGGGGAGCTTCGGAACCGTGCCACAATCCTAGTTAAGCGCTTATAGCAGATCGCCAAGGCCGATTTCCAGAAAATTCGCATAAACGCAACGCAACCCCCGCGATATGAGCTGATGCGCCCGAAAATCGGGCAGTGATGGGATGGCGCCGGATTGACTTCTTATATTAGAACATATAGTGAACATAGGAATGAAGAAGTCGCTTGCCGAACGTTTGGCCATCCTGTCCGATGCCGCGAAATATGACGCTTCCTGCGCCTCCAGCAGCACGGTGAAACGCGATTCGAGCACAAGCGGCGGGCTCGGCTCAACCGAGGGATCCGGAATCTGCCATGCCTATGCGCCGGATGGTCGATGCATTTCGCTCCTGAAGATCCTGCTGACGAATTTCTGCATCTACGACTGCGCCTATTGCGTCAATCGTTCGTCGAGCAATGTCGAACGGGCGCGTTTTACGCCGGAAGAGGTGATGTGGCTGACGCTGGAATTCTATCGCCGTAACTATATCGAAGGCCTCTTCCTTTCCTCCGGCATCATTCGTTCGTCCGATTACACGATGGAAGAGATGGTCCGCATCGTCCGCGAATTGCGGGTGACCCATAATTTTCGTGGCTATATCCATCTGAAGTCGATCCCCGAGGCGTCGCCGCGGCTGATCGAGGAGGCGGGGCTTTATGCCGACCGGCTGTCGCTCAACATCGAGCTGCCGACGGATAACGGCATCAGCCGCTTCGCGCCGGAAAAGAAGCCCGCCAATATCCGGCGATCGATGGCTGATCTGAGGCTGAAGATCGAGGCCGCCGGCGAACCGACGCTGAAAAGCAAGAAACGCCAGCGTTTCGTCCCGGCCGGCCAGAGCACGCAGATGATCGTCGGCGCCGACGGCGCGAGTGACGCGACCATCCTTGCGACCAGCGGCCGGCTTTACAGCAGCTACGGCCTCAAGCGCGTCTATTATTCCGCCTTCAGCCCGATCCCGGATTCGTCGAAAAACCTGCCGCTGATCAAGCCGCCGCTGATGCGCGAGCACCGGCTCTACCAGGCAGACTGGCTTTACCGCTTCTACGGTTTCGGCATCGACGAGATCACCGCCAATCAGGCGGGCGGCATGCTCGATCTCAACCTCGACCCCAAACTTGCCTGGGCGCTTGCCAACCGAGGCGAATTTCCGGTCGATATCAACAAGGCCGAGCGTGAACGGTTGCTGCGCGTGCCCGGTCTCGGCACCAAGACCGTCAAGGCGATCGTTTCGGCGCGCCGCTTTCGCCGCCTGCGGCTCGACGATCTCTCTCGGCTCGGCGTTTCGATCAAGAAGGTCCAATCCTTCATCTCGGCGGAAGGCTGGTCGCCCCGCCGGCTGATCGATAGGCCGGACCTTCGCGCCATGTTCGAGCCGCAGCCTCAACAATTGTCGTTGCTGTGATGCGCCGGGTCGTGCTTGCAGGACGAGGTGATCTTGGCGAATGGCGCGATGCCGCACGTGCCTTGGCGGCGGCCGGCATAGTGCCTGAGGAGATCGACTGGCGCGAAAGAAGCGCGGAGGCGGATCTTTCGTTCCAACGCGACGCCATGCCGCCGGCGCCGGCAGCATCACGCAAGCCGATGACGGTGCCGCCCGCCTTCATCGAGCTTGCAGAAACAGTTCTCTGTCACTCCGATCCGGCGCGCTTCTCGCTGCTTTACCGCCTGCTTTGGCGGCTGCAGCTGGACCGGCAGCTGCTCGAGGTGACCTCCGACGAAGATGTCGTACGCGCCCGGCTGATGGCGAAAAACGTGCATCGCGATGCACACAAGATGACGGCCTTCGTCCGCTTCAAGGAGGTTGGCGCGGTTTCCGCGAGGCGGCGAAAATTCATCGCCTGGTTCGAGCCTGACCACCATATCGTCCGGCGGACGGCGCCCTTCTTCCAACGACGTTTCACCGACATGGACTGGCTGATCGCCACGCCCAAGGGGTCGGCCGCCTGGGACGGCGAGCGGCTGACGATCAGCGACGAACCTTGCGAGAAGCCCAATCTCAGCGATGCCACCGATGAACTCTGGCGCACCTACTATATCAATATCTTCAATCCGGCCCGGTTGAAGGTGAAGGCGATGCAGGCGGAGATGCCGAAGAAATACTGGAAGAACCTGCCGGAGGCCGATCTCATTCCTGGCTTGATTGCATCGGCCGAAAGCAAGGTGCGGGAGATGGCGGCAAGGGAGGCAACACAATCATTGCCTTTTCACGACCGGCTGCAGCAGGCTGCGCGCAATCTTTCCGCCGAGCCCGAGCTTCCGGCAGGCACACTGGAAGCACTGCGCGCCGAGGCTGCCGTCTGCACCCGCTGTCCGCTTCACGCCAATGCGACGCAGACGGTCTTCGGGGAGGGGCCACGCGATGCGGATGTCATGTTCGTCGGCGAGCAGCCGGGCGATCAGGAGGATATTGCGGGGCGCCCTTTTGTCGGCCCTGCGGGCAGGCTTTTCGATCAGGTGATTGGGGAGGCGGGCATCGACCGATCGACGCTCTACGTCACCAATGCCGTCAAGCATTTCAAATACGAGCCGCGCGGCAAGCGGCGCGTCCACCAGAAGCCCAATATGGGTGAGGTGAAGCATTGCCGCTGGTGGCTCGATCTGGAATTGGCGCTGGTCAAGCCGAAGCTGATCGTCGCCATGGGGGCGACGGCACTTGCGGCGCTGACCGATGTGAAAGGCCGCTTGCAGGATGTCAGAGGAAGGGCGATGGCGATCGAAGGAGGGCGCACGCTCTTCGTGACGGTGCATCCATCCTATCTGCTGCGCATTCCCGACGAACGGCTGAAGGCCGAGGAGATGGCGCGCTTTCGCGAGGATATGTTGGAAATTCAACGGCTTATGAAAGCAGCTGCATAAGTTGATTCTGGTTGAGCTCAGCGACAGCGCTCAAGGCGCTGTCGCTGTTCCAGTTCCGGATGCAAAACCGCGGCGCGGTTTTGCTGAAATTGCTCTGATCTCAGGCGAAGTAGCTTTGCAGCGGCCGGACTTCGAGATTGCCGGCCTTCAGCGCCTTGATCGCCTGAGCGGCGGCTTCGGCGCCGGCCATCGTCGTGTAATAGGGCACCTTTTGCATCAGCGTCGCGCGGCGCAGCGACTTGGAGTCCGAGATCGCCTTGTTGCCGTCGGTGGTGTTGATGACGAGCTGGACCTGGCGGTTGCGGATCGCGTCCTCGATATGCGGGCGGCCTTCCAGAACCTTGTTGATCTTGGTGGCGGTGATGCCGTTTTCGCCGAGGAAGCGGGCGGTGCCGCCGGTCGCCAAAACCTTGAAGCCCTGTTCGACGAGAATGCGGATCGCCGGCAGCACGCGCGGCTTGTCCTCGTCGCGCACGGAGACGAAGACCGTGCCGTCACGCGGCAGTTCGACGCCGGCACCGAGCTGCGACTTGGCGAAGGCCAGCGCAAAATCGGTGTCGAGGCCGATGACTTCGCCGGTCGAGCGCATTTCGGGGCCGAGCAGGGTGTCGACGCCGGGGAAGCGGGCGAAGGGGAACACGGCTTCCTTGACGGCGATGTGCGTCAGCTTGCGCGGATCGGGCTTCGTGCCGTAGGCGGCAAAGGTCGCATCGAGCTTCTCGCCGGCCATGACGCGGGCGGCGATCTTGGCGATCGGCGCGCCGATGGTCTTGGCGACGAAAGGCACGGTGCGCGAGGCGCGCGGATTGACTTCCAGTACGTAGACGGTGCCGTCCTTGATGGCGAACTGGACGTTCATCAGGCCGCCGACGTTCAGCGCTTTCGCCATGGCTTTGGCCTGACGCTCCAGCTCGTCGAGCAGTTCGACGGGCAGCGAGCGGGGCGGCAGCGAACAGGCGCTATCGCCGGAGTGGATGCCGGCTTCCTCGATATGCTCCATGATACCGGCGACGTAGACATCGGTGCCGTCAGAGAGGCAGTCGACGTCGACTTCGATGGCGTGGGTGAGGTAGCTGTCAAAGAGCAGCGGGTTCTTGCCCAGCAGGGTATTGATCTGGCCGGTCTTGTCGTTGGGATAACGCTGCTTGATGTCCTCGGGCACCAGTTCCGGCACCGTGTCGAGCAGGTAGGTCTGCAGCTGGCCTTCCGAATGCAGGATCTGCATGGCGCGGCCTCCGAGCACGTAAGACGGGCGCACGACCAGCGGGAAGCCGATTTCGGCAGCGACCAGGCGGGCCTGCTCGACCGAATAGGCGATGCCGTTGTTCGGCTGGTTGAGGTCGAGCTTCATCAGAAGCTTCTGGAAGCGGTCGCGGTCTTCGGCGAGATCGATCGCATCGGGCGCAGTGCCGAGGATCGGAATGCCGTTCTTTTCCAGCGCCTCGGCAAGCTTCAGCGGCGTCTGGCCGCCGAACTGGACGATGACGCCGACGACTTCGCCCTTTTCCTGCTCGGCGCGCAGGATCTCGATGACATCCTCTGCCGTCAGCGGTTCGAAATAGAGGCGGTCCGACGTGTCGTAATCGGTCGAGACGGTTTCCGGGTTGCAGTTGATCATGATCGCTTCATAGCCCGCATCCTTCAGCGCGAAGGCGGCGTGGCAGCAGCAATAGTCGAACTCGATGCCCTGGCCGATGCGGTTCGGGCCGCCGCCGAGAATGACGACCTTCTTGCGGTCGGAGACTTGGGCTTCCGAGCGGGCGGCGCCGACGAAGGGCGTCTCATAGGTCGAGTACATATAGGCGGTCGGCGAAGCGAATTCGGCGGCGCAAGTGTCGATGCGCTTGAAAACGGGGCGGACGTTCAGGCCGTTGCGCAGTTCGGCAACTTCCTTCGGGCGCTTGCCGGTCAGCGTCGCCAGGCGCGCGTCGGAGAAGCCCATCGCCTTCAGCATGCGCAGGTTGTCGGCATCGCCGGGCAGGCCGTGCTCGCGGATGCGGGCCTCCATGTCGACGATGTTCTTGAGCTCGGCGATGAACCAGGGGTCGATCTTGCAGCCCTCGTGCACCTCTTCGATGCTGAGACCCTGGCGCAGCGCCTGGGCGACCATGCGCAGGCGATCGGGCGTCGGCGTGCCGATGGCGGCGCGGATGGCGTTCTGGCTGGATTCACCTTCCTCGAAATCCGGGATTTCGATTTCGTCGAGGCCGGTCAGGCCGGTCTCAAGGCCGCGCAGCGCCTTCTGCAGCGATTCGGCAAAGGTGCGGCCGATCGCCATGACTTCGCCGACCGACTTCATCGCGGTGGTGAGCACGGGCGAGGCGCCGGGGAACTTTTCGAAGGCAAAACGCGGGATCTTGGTGACGACATAGTCGATCGACGGTTCGAAGGAGGCGGGCGTGGCGCCGCCGGTGATGTCGTTTTCGAGTTCGTCGAGCGTGTAACCGATGGCGAGCTTGGCAGCGACCTTAGCGATCGGGAAGCCGGTGGCCTTGGAGGCCAGCGCCGAAGAGCGCGACACACGCGGGTTCATTTCGATGACGACGAGGCGGCCGTCTTTCGGGTTGACGGCGAACTGGACGTTGGAGCCGCCGGTCTCGACCCCGATCTCGCGCAGCACCGCGATCGAGGCGTTGCGCATGATCTGGTATTCCTTGTCGGTGAGCGTCAGCGCCGGAGCGACGGTGATCGAATCGCCGGTATGGACGCCCATCGGATCGATATTTTCGATCGAGCAGATGATGATGCAGTTGTCCGCCTTGTCGCGGACGACCTCCATCTCATACTCCTTCCAGCCGAGCACCGATTCTTCGATCAGCACCTCAGTGGTCGGCGAGGCGTCGAGGCCGCCGCCGACGATCTCGAAGAATTCCGAGCGGTTGTAGGCAATGCCGCCGCCGGTGCCGCCGAGCGTGAAGGAGGGGCGGATGATGGCGGGCAGGCCGACATGATCGAGCGCCTGGGCGGCGATCGCCATGGCGTGGTTCAAATATCGCTGTTTGCGGTCGCTCTCGCCGAGGTTCCACTGGTTTTCCAGCTCGTCCAGCGCCTTGTCGAGGTCAGAGCCCGAGAGGCTCTCGCGCAGCTTGTTGCGCTCGGCCTCGTGCGTCTTGCGATCGAGGTCCTTGATGTCGGTGGCATTCGCCAGCATCGAGCGCGGCGTTTCCAGGCCGATGCGGGCCATCGCCTCGCGGAACAGCGCGCGGTCTTCGGCCATGTCGATGGCGGCGGGCTTGGCACCGATCATCTCGACATTGTAGCGGTCGAGCACGCCCATGCGCTTCAGCGACAGCGCGGTATTCAAAGCCGTCTGGCCGCCCATGGTCGGCAGCAGCGCGTCCGGGCGTTCCTTGGCGATGATCTTGGCAACGACCTCGGGGGTGATCGGCTCGACGTAAGTGGCGTCGGCGAGACCCGGGTCGGTCATGATCGTCGCCGGGTTGGAGTTGACGAGGATGACGCGGTAGCCTTCCTCCTTCAGCGCCTTGCAGGCCTGGGTGCCGGAATAATCGAACTCGCAAGCCTGGCCAATGACGATCGGTCCCGCGCCGATGATGAGGATCGATTTGATGTCTTGGCGCTTCGGCATGGGCAATATCCATTGTCTGGCTGCGCAAAAAGCCGGCCAGGGTGGGAGATCACCGGGTCGGGTCGCGCATTGAGGGTCTTTTCAGGCTAGAAGCGGCTTATAGGCAAATGTATTTGCAAACGGAACCCCATAAATCGCGGAATCGACAGGAATCCGAGATCGCGCGAAAGCCTATTTAACGCCGGGTACGACAAGGACGCGGATTTCGCCGCCGCGCGCCGGATTGGTGATCGCGTCCGGGGCCTCCTCGAGCCCGATCCGCCTGGATATCAACGGCTCGACTCTGACCCTGCCGGAGGCGATGAGATCGGCGGCGCGGGCATGGGTGAAGGGGTTGACGAAGGAGCTTATCAGCGCGACTTCGCGAAATAGCAGGTCGAAGGGTTCGATCTCGATCGTGGCACCCTGCGGCATGACGCCGAGAATGACGGCGGTGCCGCCGCGCCGGGCAAGCCGAGGCGCCTGCTGCATGGTCTCTGCCACGCCGGCGCATTCGAAGACGACATCGGCGCCGCCGGGCAGCAGCCCGTTCTCAGCGGTGATGCGGGCGATGAGATCGCCATCCCCGGGATCGACTGTGGTAGTGGCGCCGAGGCTTTCGGCCAGCCGCCGCTTTTCGGCGCTGCGGGTCACCAGCAAGATACGGGTCGCACCGGCAAGCCGCGCCAGTTGAAGCGTGAGCAGGCCGATGACGCCACCGCCGAGCACGATGGCCGACGAGCCGGTTTTCAGCCCGGCGAGATCGACGCCGTGAATGCAGCAGGCAATCGGCTCGCAGAAGGCGCCGTGGAGCGGATCGAGATCGGCCGGCAGAGCGAAGGCCTGGCTTTCAGGCATGCAGACATATTCGGCGAAGCCGCCGTCGCGGTGGATGCCGATGGCCCGCAGCTTTCGGCAGAGATTGACCCGGCCGCGCCGGCATTCCTCGCAGCCGCCGCAAGAGATGTTCGGATCGCCGGTCACGCGCATGCCGAGGCGGAAACCAGTCACGCCTGGCCCGATCGTCTCGATGATCCCGGCGAATTCATGTCCGAGCGTCACCGGCGCCTTCGATGGGAATTCGCCGTGAAAGATATGGCGGTCGGTGCCGCAAATGCCGCAGGCTTCGACGCGGACCAGCAATTCCCCGGGGCCGGGTGCTGGCTTTTCGACTTCGCAGAGTTGCAACTGTCCAATTGCTTGCAGACGCACGGCCTTCATTCGCAGTTCCTCCCGTGTTCTCCCTTGCTTCAGGAAGAGCGAAAGCAGGAGCCGCGTCAAGCGGTTGACGCATCTCCTTTTCGTGACGGGACGCAGGGCATAGCTGCGGCCGACCAGGGTTTGCTGGCTGTCACGATCAGAAGACGCCTGCCGACGGCGTTTGCTCCGTCAGGGAACAATATCCTGTGCTTCAGGTTTGCGGTCGAGAAGCTGGAGGCTGTGATGGTAGATCCAAAAGACAAGGAACCGGCGGAAGGCTCGCGGGAGACCGTGGATAAGGAGCTGGCACGTCAGGGGGTAGGCAAGTCGCATGGCAGTGCCGGCAGAAGTGGCGGACAAAAGGGACCGGCGCAACCCGGCTCGAGCAAAAAGTGAGCCGTTCAACCGCTTGTTTTGCATGCGGATGAAGCCGCTGGAATTCCTCCTGCCTGCGGTTATATAAATTCCTTGAGTGCAAGCACGGGCATTGCCGGGGAGAACGAAAATGGAATGGAGAGGCCGGCGTCAGTCCGACAATATCGAAGATCGCCGCAGCAATCCGAGGAGCGGCGGGTTCGGCCGCGGCGGCGGCTTCAATTTTCCTTCCGGTGGCGGCGTTCGCCGCGCCGGCGGCGGCTTGAGCATCGGAACGATCATCTTTCTCGTCGTGATCTATTTCATCTTCAAGCTGATGGGCGTCGACCTGCTGCAGGTGCTCGAAACCGGCGGCATATCGAGCGGCCCCGGCTACGAACAGAGCCAGTCAGAAGGAACACGCACGCCAGCCAACGACGAGATGACCGCTTTTATGCGCACCGTTCTGGCAGAGACCGAGGATACATGGAACGGCATCTTCCAGGCACAGGGCCAGAATTACGAGGAGCCGCGCCTTGTGCTCTTCTCGGGACAAACGCAATCGGGCTGCGGCTTCGCCTCAGCCGCGACCGGGCCGTTCTACTGCCCAGGTGATCACAAGGTCTATCTCGACACGGATTTCTTCCAGGAACTCTCCGACCGGTTCGGCGCTTCGGGCGATTTCGCCGAAGCTTATGTCGTCGCCCACGAGGTTGGCCACCACGTGCAGAACCTACTCGGCATCCTGCCGAAGTTCAACGAGGCCCGCCGGCGCATGAGCGAGGAGCAGGCCAATGAGATGTCGGTGCGGGTCGAGCTGCAGGCCGATTGCTTCGCCGGCATCTGGGGCAAATATACCCAGCAGAAGGGCATCCTGGAGGCGGGCGACCTCGAAGAGGCGCTGAATGCCGCCCAGCAGATCGGTGACGATACGATGCAGAAGCGGTCGCAAGGTTACGTCGTGCCCGAGAGTTTTAACCACGGCACCTCGCAACAACGCGTCAGATGGTTCAAGCGCGGCTTCGACAGCGGGCAATTGTCGGCCTGCGATACGTTCTCGGGGCCGGTTTGAGGTTGCTTAGCCAAGGTTTGCGAGCGTCGCCCCCTCATCCGCCTGCCGGCACCTTCTCGCCGCTGGGGCGAAGGGGACTTGCCGCAACGTCTCGATCCCCTCTTCTCCCCAGCGGGGGTCCCAAGGACGGGGTTGAGACCCGCGGCTCGACCCCCGGTCGGTGGCCCGAAGGGTCGGATGAGGGGGCCCACGGCAGGACCTTCGCTTCGGGCCCTTCGGGCTGAGCGTGGGGATGCGCAAGGACGCCGTCCCCGCCAGGTGGTTGCCGACCACCCCGCCGCGCCTGACGGTTGAGGGGTTTCATAAACTTCCCGTACAGCTCATCAAAAACTTTGAAATGTTCACGGATTGTTTCGTTTTCCTTTCTGAGTTATGTCACTTGGGCGGCGACGAGATCGTCTTTTCAGAAACAATCGCTGTAGAGATGCCTCATGCTTGACCCGAAATTCGTTCGCCGCGGCCTTTTCCTGGTCTTCATCATCCTCTTTCTCGACATTATCGGCATCGCCATCATCATGCCGGTGCTGCCGGCCTATCTGGAACAGCTGACCGGCGGCAGCGTCAGCGATGCGGCAATCGACGGCGGCTGGCTGATGCTCGTCTATGCCGGCATGCAGTTTCTGTTCGCACCGCTGCTCGGTAACCTGTCCGACCGTTTCGGCCGCCGGCCGATCCTTTTATTGTCGGTGCTGACCTTTGCGATCGACAATTTCATCTGCGGCATCGCCACCAGCTTCTGGATGCTGTTCGTCGGCCGCGTGCTTGCAGGCATCAGCGGCGGCAGCTTCGCCACATGCTCGGCCTATATCGCCGATATCAGCACCGAGGAGGATCGGGCGAAGAATTTCGGGCTGATCGGCATCGCCTTCGGCGTCGGCTTCACCATCGGCCCCGTCATCGGCGGTTTCCTCGGGGAATTCGGTCCGCGCGTGCCGTTCCTCGGCGCAGCCGCTTTGTCGCTTCTGAATTTTATCGCCGCCTGCTTCCTGCTGCCGGAAACGCTGGAAGCGAAGAACCGCCGCCGCTTCGAGTGGAAACGTGCCAATCCGCTCGGCGCGCTGCGCCAGATGCGCCATTACCCCGGCATCGGCTGGGTCAGCCTCGTGATGTTCCTGTTTTTCCTGGCGCATGCCGTCTATCCCTCCGTCTGGTCGTTCGTATCGACCTACCGCTATGGCTGGAGCGAGGGGCAGATCGGCCTGTCGCTCGGCATTTACGGCATCGGTGCGGCGCTCGTTATGGGCTTGGTCCTGCCGCGTGTCGTGCCTCTGCTCGGCGAATGGAAGACGGCGCTTCTCGGCCTCTGCTTCTCCGCCGCAGGACTGACCGGCTATGCCTTCGCCTGGGAGGGCTGGGTGGTTTACGTCGTCATCGTCGCGACCGTCATCGAAAATGTCGCCGATCCGCCGCTGCGCAGCATTGCCGCCGGCATGGTGCCGCCGTCGGCGCAGGGCGAGCTGCAGGGTGCGCTGACCAGCCTCAGCAGCATCACCACCATAGTCGGCCCGCTGATCTTCACGCAGATGTTCGGTTATTTCACAAGGCCTGAGGCGCCCGTCACTTTTGCCGGCGCGCCTTACCTCACGGCCGCCGTGCTCATCCTTCTGGCCGCCGGGGTATTCCTCACACGGGTTCGGGCGAGGGAGCCGGTCGACGCGCTGGAAGCCACTGGCTGATTGATCAGAAATGGTGATGCGATGATGAATTTTTCATCATCTGCTTGTTTTGGGGTGGTTCTTGCCCGGGCTTTGATCTAAGTCCGAATGATATTTCGCAGCAAGTTGCGACGACCACATATTTCAATCACAGGACTGGTGTCATGGACACGTCGATCGACGCGCGCAGCCTTGCGCCGACAAACGATAACCGTTGGGGCGCACATTTCCGTGCGACGCTGGCGCTCGGCATTCCGCTGATCGGCGCCCAGCTTGCCCAGCTGGGCATCCACACCACCGATGTGATGATCATCGGCCGCCTTGGCGCCGAGCAACTGGCGGCCATGGTGCTGTCGGCCCAGTTCCTGTTCACGATCCTCATCTTCGGCTCGGGCTTTTCCATTGCCGTCATTCCGATGGTGGCGCAGGCCTATGGCCGCGGCGACGTCGTCTCGGTGCGCCGATCGCTGCGCATGGGGCTCTGGGTGGTGATCGGATTCTGGATCATCGCGCAACCGGCCTTTTTCAATGCGGAACAGATCCTGCTTTTTGCACAGCAGAAGCCGGAGGTGGCCAAGCTCGCCCACGGCTATATCATGATTGGCCAATTCGGCGTGCTGCCGGCCCTTCTCTTCAACGTGATGCGGGCCCTCGTCAGCGCCATCGGCAAGGCGGGCATCATCCTCAACGTCACCATCGTCACGCTGGTGATGAATGCGATCTTCGCCTACGCCCTCGTGCTCGGCCATTTCGGCTTTCCAGCAATGGGGCTCGAGGGTGCGGCGATCGTCTCTGTGGTCGTACAGACGGCGGGCTTCCTCTTCATCCTCGTCTTTGTCCAGCGGCGGGAAGAGACGCGGCGCTACGAGATCTTTGTGCGGTTTTGGAAGCCGGACTGGCACGCACTGCTGGAGGTCCTGCGCCTCGGTTTCCCGATCAGCGTCACCGTGCTTGCCGAGGTCAGTCTGTTTACGGTCGCGTCGCTTCTGATGGGTTATATCGGCACCATCGAACTCGCCGCGCATGGCATCGCCCTGCAATGGGCTTCAATCGCCTTCATGATCCCGCTCGGTCTCAGCCAGGCGGCGACGGTACGCATCGGCGTGGCGCACGGGCAGGGCGATTATGACGGGCTGGTGCGCGCTTCGATCATGGTTGTTGTCATTGCCTGCGCGATCTCGGTGGTGGGTTCGGTGATCTTTGCCACCATGCCGCAATTCCTCGGCAGCTGGTTCCTCGACGTCAACTCGCCGGAGGCGCCGCAAGTGCTGGCCTATGCCGGGCCGTTGATCGTCGTTGCCGGGCTTTTCCAGCTCGTCGACGGGCTGCAGGTGATCGCTAACGGATTGCTGCGCGGCCTGAAAGATGCGCGCGTGCCGATGATCATGGCGCTGATAGCCTATTGGCCGATCGGCTTCCTCCTCGCCTGGGCCTTTGCCTTCCCGCTCGGCTTCGGCGGCATCGGCATCTGGTTCGGCTTCCTCGTCGGACTGGCGGCTGCCGCCGTCATGCTCTGCGCACGCTTCTATCTTCTCCTTCGCCGGGAAGGCGCGCCGGCTGGCGCCTGAGCCAGCCGTCCGGCCTTAAGCGGCGACAGGTTTGTAGCCGGCGATATCGGCGCGAATGCCGAGACGGGCAAACATTTCCTGCGGATCGAAATTGGCGGCCTTGTGGGCGGCGGCGACGGCTGCCCGCGCACGCTCGACGACCTCGGTATTTTCCCATTCGGCAATGGTGACGAAATTGAATTCACCGGGACCGGCGACCTGCTCCAGTACCCTGTGATCGATGAAACCCTCCTGTGCCTCCAGCAGCTTATGGGTCATCATCACCTTGACGAGAAATTCCTCGCGCGCCGCAGCCGGCACGACGAATTTATCGACACGATAGAAAGCTCCGCTCATCCCTTTTCTCCTACATCGGATGTCTGCGGGCGTTTGTAATTCCTCAAGTGTGGTTGAGGTCAATACGGAAGCGAAGACGTCCGGTCAGTGGAATTTCGGGGCGACCGCTTCCTGAAGCCGTCGCGTTCCAGCGTGACTGTATAAGAGGCAAGTGCGCTGCAGAAAGGCGGAGAGATCTGCGCCTGCGCGGGGGCTGTCGGCGGGGACTAAATTGGCGTAAGCTGTGAAGGAGGTACACCATGCGCAGCAGCATTACTGCAGCTATCGTCGCGCTCGTCGTTTCGCTTGGCAGTCTGGCGCGGGCGGAGATCCTGATCGGAGCGGCGGGCCCGGTCACAGGACCGCTCGCCTGGATTGGGGAGCAGATGCAGCGCGGCACAGAGATGGCGGTGGCCGACATCAATGCGACTGGCGGCGTGCTCGGGCAGCAGGTGCAACTCATCACGGTCGACGACTTTTGCGATCCCGAGCAGGCTGTGGCGGCCGCCCAGAAACTGGTGGCCGACGGTGTGGTGCTCGTCGTCGGGCATTACTGTTCCCAGGCCTCGATCCCGGCATCCAAGGTGTACGAGGCCGCGGGAATTCTACAGATTTCACCGGGTTCGACCAATCCGCTGCTGACCGAACAAGGTCGTGCCAATGTTTTCCGCGTCATTGGTCGCGACGACGCGCAGGGGGTGGTCGCCGGCAACTATTTGGCCGATCGCTGGGGTGACAAGAAAATAGCGATCCTTCACGACAACACTACCTATGGGAAGGGGCTCGCCGACGAGACCAGAAAGCAGTTGAATAAGCGGGGTGTCACCGAAGCGATCTACGAGGCCTTCACCCCTGGGAAGAACGACTATACGGCCGAGATCTCGGCGTTACAGGGCGCCGGCATCGCCGTGTTGTATGTTGGTGGATATTTGCCCGAGGTCGCGCTTATGGTTCGCGCTGCACGAGACCGCGCCTACGCACTTCAACTCGTCTCAGGCGATGGCATGGCGAGCGAGGACTTTGCACTGATCGCCGGATCTGCCGCCGAGGGTACGCTCTTCACGTTTAGCGCGGACCCACGGCGCGTCCCTCAGGCGGCTCAAGTCGTCGAGCGTTTCCGTGCCGAGAATTTCGAGCCCGCAGGCTACACACTGCTCAGTTACTCCGCCGTCCAGGTCTGGTCGCAGGCGGTGAAGAAGGCCGGTTCTCTAGGGCCGCAAGAGGTGATCGCCTCAATGCAAGGTAATCAATTCGAAACGGCAATGGGCCGGGTCGATTTCGACGACAAGGGCGACCTCACCGTTCAAAGCTGGATATGGTATGTCTGGAAGGGTGGCGAATACGTGCCGCTGGAATAGTCAACCGCCGGCCGGGTGGATCGCTTTAGACCAATCTGTGCAGACTTTGGTGGCTGCGCAAGCCAGACCTCGCGGTTGCCGCCATGTTTGAACGCGTCGGCATACGCGGGCGCTTGTTGCTCGCTTTCTTCGGCATCAGCACCTTCGCGGTGCTCGCGACCGCCGCAGCTCTCTATGCCTTCCTTCAGGTCGGCGACGTGGTCGATCGCATCACCAAGGAACGGGTGCCGACGGCGCTCGCCTCTCTCCAATTGTCGCGCCAGGCTGAGAGGGTCGCCTCCACCGCGCCGTCAGTTCTGGCGGCGACCAGCACGGTTCAGCACAACCAGGTCTCGGCTGCAATCGGAGTCGAGATGCGGCGTCTCGAAGAGTTGCTCGCCGCACTTAAAGGCACCGCATTCAGCGCGACGGCGGTGACGGAAATCGAAGACGCCGTGATTGGTCTGCGACGAAACCTCGATGCTCTCGACTATGTTGTGGCCGTTCGCCTTACCATGGTTCAGCGCAAGGAGGAGTTGCTGCGCCGCTTGTCAGACACGTCAAATGCAAGTCAGCGTCTCCTCGCGCCCGGCATCGTCGTGATGAACTCCAAGGTTCCCCAATGGCGCGCAGCGGTGGCTGATCCCGCCGCACCACCAGATACGCGTGCTGCGGCGACGAGCGACCTGGTCAAGGCAATCGCGGCCTACATCCCCCAGCAGAGGGCGCAACAGGAGATCTCGGCAGTCAACGACGCGCTGGTCAAAACTGCCAACGCGCCGACGCCGGGAGATCTGAAGCTGATCCTGTTTCCGCTGCGCCGGTCGCTCGCCGCACTCGAAACGGTCTCCACCGAGATCGACGAAAAGTTGCGGACCCGCTTCCAACAACGGCTGGACGAGTTGAAGTCGCTGACCGACGGTGAGAACGGGATCCCGAAGGTACGACAGGACGAGTTTGCTGTCCTTGCGCAGGGCGAAAAGCTTCTGGCTGAAAACAGCCGACTGTCGCGCGACCTTACCGCGGCAGTCGATCGCCTGGTTGCAAAGGCAAACCATGAGATCGCCGCGTCCGCCCTCGAAGCCTCGGTCGTCCAGCGCTACGGCACCGGCATTGTCCTTGGCTCCGCCCTTCTAAGCCTGCTGAGTTCGGTTCTAGTTGTCTGGCTCTATGTCGACCGCAGCCTTCTCGCCCGTCTGGGAGAGGTAAGCCAAAGCATGCTGGCCATCGCGGGCGGCAATCTGCATGTGCAGATGCCCGCCGGCGGCGGCGACGAAATCGGCCGCATGGCCGGGGCGCTCAGGCTGTTCCGGGACACTGCGGTCGAGGTGGAGGAAAACAGCCTGCGCGAAGTTGCGGAAGCGCGCCAGCGGCTTGTGGATGCCATCGAGAGCATCTCCGAAGGATTCGCTCTTTACGATGGCGAGGACAGGCTCGTGCTGAGCAATAGCCGCTACCGCGAGCTGTTGTACGCCGGTCTGGAGGAAATGACACCCGGCACGACATTCGAGCAGATTGTGCGCCGGTCCGCTGAAGGCGGCTACATCAAGGATGCTGAGGGGCGAGTCGAGGAGTGGGTTGCCGAGCGGCTTTCGCGGCATCGCAACCCTGGTGAAACGTCGGTGCAGCGGCGTCGCGACGGACGATGGATCATGATCAGCGAGCGGCGGATCACGGCTGGTGGCACGGTGGCCGTCTACTCGGACATCACCGAGCTGAAGCAACGGGAGGAAAACCTCGCCGAGAAATCCGCAGCTCTCGAGGCGCTTTCCAGCAAGCTGGCGAAATACCTGGCGCCGCAAGTGTATAACTCCATATTCACCGGCCGCCAGGACGTCAGGATCGCCAGCCAGCGGAAGAAGCTGACGATATGCTTCTCCGATATCGCCGGCTTCACCGAAACCACGGACAAAATGGAATCCGAGGATCTCACACAGCTCCTCAATCACTATCTGACGGAAATGTCGAAGATTGCTTCGGATCACGGCGCGACGATCGACAAGTATGTCGGAGACGCCATCCTGATGTTTTTTGGCGATCCGGAAACCCGCGGCGTCAAGGATGACGCGCTCGCCTGCGTGCAGATGGCACTCGCCATGCAAAAGCGAATGAGCGAGCTTGGCGAAATCTGGCGCGATATCGGAATTGAAACACCGCTGCGCTGCCGCATTGGCATTCACACAGACTACTGCACTGTGGGAAACTTCGGCAGCGAGGACCGGATGGACTACACGATAATCGGCGGCGCCGTGAATCTCGCCTCGCGTCTTGAGCAGGAAGCGTCGCCGGGCACCGTGCTCATTTCTTATGAGACGTTTGCGCAAGTGAAGGACACGATCGAGTGCGAGGAACTGGGGCATGTCCACGTAAAGGGAATAGCCTATCCGGTCGCCACCTATCGCGTGGTCGATCTGAAGGAAAATCTGGTCCGCAGCCGTCGTACTGTCCGGACCGAACTGCCGCACCTGAGATTGGAAGCCGAGCCCGAGCTTATGTCTACCGATGAGCGCGATCAGGCCGCCGCCGCACTTCGAGACACGCTCGATCGACTTTGTCACAAGCCTGGATCGTAGGCTCCGTTCGCGCGGGTTGTCGCCTCCACAGGCACCAAACTCGTCGACCAGCCCTCGGGCCAGCGTCGCAACTCGACCTTCCTGCAACGCTGGCTCGGCCCATGAAATGGCGCGCGGTCATTGTGCGAATCCGGACGAGGGACTGCTGTTGGCGCAACACCGACCCATGTTGTCGCTGCACTATGTCCGCTTTGCAGCAATAGCGACCGCTGGCTCGATGACCATTATGGGGGCGCGAAAGAGACGTGAGGCCCATAGCAGCATTCCGGCCCTTTGCTGCCGTTCGAGGTCGATCCGAGGAACCTGCGGTATGTGCTAGAGTGGGGACGGAACGCGAGAGACGCATTGCGAGGGGCGGTGTGATCAAACCGGAATTCGCGCGACCGAGTGCCAACGTTGTACTCTTGAAAGGGGAAACGAGGACGATGCCGACACCAGAGCAACCCAGTCTAATAGTTCGACAGAAATCCCCTGAGAATATCGAGTTTCCGTTTGCATCACTCTCCGATTGGCTGATCCCAACCGAGCTGTTCTTCGTGCGAAACCATTTCCCGTCGCCGGACCTCGATGCGCGAGACTGGAGATTGCGCGTTGGCGGGGCGGTGGAGCGGCCGATCGAACTCGACCTCGACAGCATCAAGGCGATGCGGAGCACGAGTTTCACTGCCGTCGTCGAGTGCGCAGGCAACGGGCGCGTCTACTATGTGCCGCCGAAGGAGGGGTTGCAGTGGCAGAACGGAGCCGTCGGCAATGCCGCGTGGACAGGTGTTCCTCTCCGCGAGATTTTAGAAATGGCGGGCGTTAAGCGAACCGCATGTGAGGTTCTGCTCGTAGGCGCAGACAGCGGCGTCGTCGACACGAACAAGAAAACGGCTTCTCCAGGCCCCATCGCTTTTGCGCGCAGCTTACCGCTTGAGAAGGCCATCGCTGACAGCACGATCCTTGCCTATTCGATGAACGAGGAGCCGTTGACGCGCGATCACGGCTACCCGCTACGCGCGGTCGTGGGTGGCTGGTTCGGCATGGCTTGGGTCAAGTGGATCACACATATCACGGTTGTGGAGCAACCGTTCCTTGGCTACTGGCAGGCGCGCGACTATTTCCGTTGGGAGCGCAGCCTCGGGGAACCCAGGCTGGTCCCGCTTGCGGAGATGGAGGTCAAAGCGCAGATCGCGCGTCCCGTGCAGGGCGCGCGTCTCGTCGCCGGCCAACCGTATCGGATTTTCGGAGCCGCCTGGAGCGGAGAGGCTCCTATCCGGCAGGTGCAGGTCTGCACCGGAGATGGCAGGGGCTGGCGCGAGGGAAGGCTCCTCGAAACAGAACGTCCCTTCGCATGGCGCTTGTGGGAGTACATGTGGACCCCTGAAGAAGCGGGGCGATACATACTGCGATGTCGCGCGATCGATGGTGCGGGGTGCGTGCAGCCCGACCTCCAGCGTTCCGACTGCGAGAGCTACGCGGCCAATTGGATCGTACCGGTGGAGGTTACGGTCGTTCCCGAGCCACAGACGTACGAGGAGGAATTCGTGATCTAATCACCCGCATGGGGCGGAATGGCGGCTTTCGGCGCAAAACAGCCGTTAGCTTAGATGCCGCAGCTTCTGACCACGATGCCGTTCAGCTTAGGAAGATATCTACGCCGTCCCCCGGAAAGACTGTAATGTGCGGGTGGTTCTCGAACAGCCTCGCCACTTCCTCGGCGGTCTCTGCCTCGACTACAAGATATCCACAAAAGGGGTTCACGGCTTTCGAGATGCTGTCTTTGGCCACACGAGTCGCTTTGCCCACCATGCCGCCGCGATCGCGGATGAATTTGGCATTCCCGTTTTCCCATCCCTCCAGCGTCAGCAGGCCCATTCGAGCTTCATCTCCTTGAGATCGATCTGGGCGACCCCGTTGCCGAAATTGAAGCCGCCGAAGATTTCCGAGATCTCGATGTAGTAAGGTGAGAAATCGGGATACCCCTGCATCGGAAACATCGTGCCGCCAAGGTGGGCTTGCCAGTCCAGAAAGCGCTCCAGTCCTTGTTCCTGGCCTTCCTCCGAATATGCGACGATATAGCCGCTGAGCTCGTTTTGGTGCCTGAATTCGCGCGCCGGCTTGCCAATATTCGGATCGCCTTCGCGCAGCGTGATCTCGATCGGCCAGCCGTAATCCAGCGCCTCGCGGCCCGGCAGGTTTTTCCATCCGTCTTGGGGCCGGGTCGCCGCTAGAAGCTCGTTGACGGCAAGTCCACCGGGCGAAAAGACGTTCTTTGCCTGCTGTTCGGCCACAGTTCTAGGCAGATTGAATTCTCCAAAATATTCAAGCGGCGATTTCGAGAGCCAGCCGGGGACGGGGGCGCCCTCGATTGTGGGTGGCACACCAAGCGGTGCAGCGAACTCCTCTTCCGTCAGCCAGAAGAGAACGTATTCGTTGTCCATGTATTTGATGTCGAAGCGGCGCGGATCGGCGTGGCGCGCGCCTCCGGCCACGTTTTCCCTTGCCGGCAGCGTCTCCCATTGTTCGTCGACGAAGAGCGAGATCGCCACGTAATTATCGCCAAGTGTGCGATATTGCGGCGGCAGTTTCACCGTGAAGGCGTGGCGAAGCGGCAGACCGTTTGTGGTGCTGACTGGCCATATCCTGGCATCGATGCCGGGCGGACGGCCGTAGCACCAGCCGCTTTCGGGACGGCGGGCGAGGTCGACAGGATCGGTCATCGTCAGATCGTAAGCCTCGGTGAGGTTGGGATCGGCATATTTATAGGGCCGCTCTGGATAGACCGCTGTCGGATCCGTGAGGCTGATGATCCTGACGACTTCCTCTCTGATGCCTACCCCGAGCATGAGCGTATCCGACAGGTTCATCTTCAGCATGGTCCAACCGTATTTCTCTCTCTCGTCAGAGATGCGCTCGGCGACGGGATAAAGCCGATGCAGCTCTTCGGCCGGCATTCCCATCCTGACGCCATGGATAGGCGGAAGTTCGAAGGGGGCACGGAAATGAACTTCGCCAAGCCTGCCATCGGCGGTAATGCGCGTGCCGAACTCCTCGATATGCAAATAGCCTTCCGCCTGAACGCCCGGCTCCTGCCAGCTCGTCCCCAAAGCCGCCTTCAGCTCCTCCACGGATACACCCGGCTGCATCGGCGCCAATCTCGCATTGTCTATCGGCATGCGCGTCCTCTCTCGCTGACCGTCCCGCGCAAGAGATAGGACGGGTTGTAAATAGGGCAATGACATAGCGGGAGGTTGGAGGCTAAGCGTGGCGCGGAAGGCGCTCCCAGTCGTTCTCGACGAAAGATCACGCCCCAAACCGCGCATTCTTTCTGTTCCTGCTTGTCTAGGACATCGCAGCAGGTTGCCTAGAACTGTTTTCTTCTGGGCCTGTGCGATCCGCCGCGAGGCTAGGTCATGTCAGGATCGAAAGATGCCCTGCCAAGACCGTTACGCTCACAGGCGATGTGACGTCGCCGCAAGCAATCCACATCACGTTGGTGGCTGCCGGTTTCGCGGGCCTTTGCGAAAATCGGCAGTTCTTGAAATCAGCGCTCGGCGAGCGCCGGTTCGCCCTTCTTCTCGCGCACCATGTTGATGAAGCGGCGGAAGAGATAGTGGCTGTCCTGCGGGCCGGGGGAGGCTTCCGGATGGTGCTGGACGGAGAAGACCTGCTTGCCGAGGACTCGCAGGCCGCAATTGGTGCCGTCGAAAAGCGATATATGAGTCTCTTCAACGCCATCGGGCAGCGACTTCGAGTCGAGCGCGAAGCCATGGTTCATCGAGACGATTTCGACCTTGCCGGTCGTGTGATCCTTGACGGGATGGTTGGCGCCATGATGGCCCTGGTGCATCTTCTCGGTCTTGGCGCCGAGGGCGAGGCCAAGCATCTGATGGCCGAGGCAGATGCCGAAGACCGGGATATCGGTCTTAACAAGCGTCTTGATCACGGGCACGGCATATTCGCCTGTTGCCGCCGGATCGCCCGGGCCGTTCGACAGGAAGATACCGTCCGGCTGCATGGCGAGCACGTCTTCGGCGCTCGTTGTCGCCGGCACGACGGTCACCTTGCAGTCGAGGCCGGCAAACAGGCGCAGAATGTTGCGCTTGACGCCGTAGTCGAGGCAGACGACATGATACTTGGCATCGGCCGCACCGAGCTCGCCGTAACCTTCATTCCAGATCCACGGCGTCTGGGTCCATTGCGAGGATTGGCCCGACGTGGCGATCTTGGCGAGGTCGAGGCCTTCCAGCCCGCTCCAGGCCTTGGCTTCGGCCTTCAGCGTCTCGATGTCGAAGACGCCGTTCGGATCGTGGGCGATCACTGCGTTCGGAGCGCCGTTCTCGCGGATCCAGGCGGTCAGGGCGCGGGTGTCGATGCCGCAGAGACCGATGATGCCGCGCGCCTTCAGCCACTGGTCGAGATGTTTGGCGGCCCGGTAGTTCGACGGTTCGGTGATGTCGGCCTTGAAGATGACGCCGACGGCGCCGTGGCGGGCGGCAGGCGTCAGATCTTCGATGTCTTCATCATTGGTGCCGATATTGCCGATATGGGGAAAAGTGAAGGTGACGATCTGGCCGAGATAGGAAGGGTCGGTCATGATCTCTTCATAGCCGGTCAGCGCCGTGTTGAAGACGACCTCGGCCTGGACCTTGCCCGTGGCGCCGATGCCCTTGCCTTCGATCACCGTGCCGTCGGCAAGAACGAGCAGGGCGGTCGGCTTTTCGATTGTCCAGGGTGCTGTCGCGGTCATCTTCATCCCGTTTCCGGCGGCCGATGCGCGTTGCCGCGCTCGCTGCCATTTGATCTCGCAGGCGTGTGGACGCGGCAATGCCGCGCGCTTCAGGCCTGATCACGAATTTTGGTGCAGGTGGCGGTAGATAGCCACGCAATCGCTGAGCGTCAATCTTTGTAACCGGGATTGCGGCCGTTTTCCTGCGCTTTATCGCGCCGATCGCGCAATTTATTTGATCCCCCGCATCAGCGTGGTTTATGAAGCGGCATCAAATCAGGAGAAAAGACCATGCTGCGCGATCAACTCGCCACCCAGCTGAAAGAGGCGATGAAGGCCAAGGATTCGGAGCGGCTTTCCACCGTCCGGCTGATTCAGGCCGCGATCAAGGATCGCGATATCGCCAATCGTGGCGCCGGCAAGGAGCAGGCGAGCGACGACGAGATCCTGCAGATTCTCGCCAAGATGGTGAAGCAGCGCGACGAATCGGCAAAGATCTACGAGGAGAATTCCCGGCCGGAACTCGCCGCCAAGGAGCGCGCCGAAATCACCGTCATCCAGGATTTCATGCCGAAGCAGCTTTCGGAGAGTGAAGTGCGCGCCAACGTTTCGGCGATCATCGCCGAGACCGGTGCCGTCGGCGCCAAGGACATGGGCAAGGTGATGGCCGCGCTCAAGGAGCGTTATGCCGGCCAGATGGATTTCGCCAAGGCGTCCGCGACCGTCAAGGAACTGTTGAACTGATTCAGACCACGCGTCTTGCCTGCGGTTCGATCAGGACCGCGGGTCCGAGCACCGCCTCGGCGGCGGCGTCGACGATGGCGAATTTCGCAGCCTGATAATTCCAGTATTCAAGGATGAAGCGGCGCGACAGCCAGAAGTCGCCCTTGCGGGACGGTTCGGTCCAGCCGACGCTTTCCATGGTTGCGGCCTGCGTCAGAAGCCGCTTCAGGTGCGTGTTCGATATCATGAATTGGTCGCGGATTTCCCGCAGCGACAGGGGGCCGACCGCGACGCGCTCGGCCGTCCGGGGAAATTCCGGAAGGCGCGAGATCAGGTAGTCCATCACCAGCCCGCCGGAATTTGCCCAGTTGAAGAGGTTGAAGGTGGGGCCTGGACTGCGCACCGCCTGGCTTCCGATGATTGCTTTTGCGATGCGCGGCTGGATCGCTGTCATCATCGCCGCCGGATCGGCGGCGATGATGACGGCGCGCTTACCGCCGTCGAGGCTGTCGAGGATCATCATGTGGGTGACGAGCCATCGGGTGAAATGCTGCTCGGCGATTTCGGTGGGTTCCAGATAGCGTGTGCGCTTGTCGGCACCAGGAGCCGGACGCAGGAAGCGATAGGCGAGCATTTCCTGCATGAAGGCTGCGGCCGTGTTGCGGCTGGCGATGTCGTTCTTGACTGCAAAATCGACGAAGCGGCCGGAATAGAGGCCGCTCTTTTCATAGTCGGGATGGCCATAATGAAGCGCAAAACCGGCATGGGCCATCAGCCAGCGCTGCTGTGCGGCGAAAATCGAGGCGATGCGTGGGCTCTCACGATAGATCGCGAGCATCTGATCGGCGCAGTGGAGGATCGCAGCGAGAAAGCGATCGTCCGCTGCAAGAGTTTCAGCGGTAAAGGCCATGGGAAGGGGTCCAGGAAAGTCGGCCCATACTTCCTTCACGCACGCGCCTGATGTCAACGGTTTTGTCAATAATCGGTTAATTTCAAAAGGGAATTTGTATCAGGGCAAGCCGAAAAATTAAGAAGGCAGGAGCTGGGGGCGCTCCTGCCTTCTTGCACTTTGCTTCCGCCGGCACGCAGGGCCGAAGCCCAAGCCGGAGGGTATTTGCAAAGGCACCCTTGCGAAGCGGCGCCGGGGGTAGGGATGGTGCTTCGCTCGGGGATCGCTTTGTTGAGATCGAACTTATTGCGGGGCGGCGGCCTGTTCAAATTACAAAAAAATAATGATTGCCGAAAATGTCGGTTTTGGAGATGTCGAAGCGGAGGCTCGGATGGCGCTGCAAAGAGCAGAGCGGATCGTGACAGAGGGTGATAATAATTTGTTTTCAAACGATTTATTTGAGGATCATGGGAAATGACCGCCTTTGCCGAAGCTTGCGCGACGGCGGAATTCTGGTCCCCCGGGGACAATAATGTCGCACCCCTGTCGCAGGGGCGATAACGTGTTTTTGATTGGATAAGCGACGCAATCAGGGACGCGTGCACTTGCCTGTGAATAGCGGGTTTTCCTGACAAGTTTCGTGGCATGGCGCGGCAAAGCAGCTTATATGGAGGCTGGCCAAGAGGTATAAATGCGCTTTTCCAACACCTTTCTCGATGAGATCCGTGACCGCGTTCCAATTTCGAACGTGATCGCGCGCCGTGTGAGCTGGGACAAGCGCAAGACCAACGTGTCGCGCGGCGATTACTGGGCCTGCTGCCCGTTCCACGGCGAGAAATCACCGAGCTTTCACTGCGAGGACCGGAAGGGCCGCTATCACTGCTTCGGCTGCGGCGTTACCGGTGACCATTTCCGCTTCCTCACCGAGCTGGAAGGCCTGAGTTTTCCCGAGGCGGTGCAGCAGATCGCCGATATGGCCGGCGTGCCGATGCCGCTTGCCGATCCTGTCATGGAAAAGCGCGAGAAGGAGCGCGGCTCACTGATCGACGTCATGGAAATGGCGACGGCCTTCTTCCAGGACCAGCTGCAGACCGCCAATGGCGCCAAGGCGCGCGCCTATCTGCGCGATCGCGGGCTGACGGGGCGCACCATCGAGACCTTCCGCCTCGGTTATGCGCCCGACAGCCGCAATGCGCTCAAGGAATTCCTTGCCGGCAAGGGCGTCTCGAAGGAGCAGATCGAGGCCTGCGGCCTCGTCGTTCACGAAAACGTGCCGGTGTCCTACGATCGCTTCCGCGACCGCATCATGTTCCCGATCCTCTCGTCGCGGGAAAAGGTGATCGCCTTCGGCGGCCGCGCCATGTCGGCCGATGCGCCGGCGAAATATCTGAACTCGAACGAGACGGAACTCTTCCACAAGGGCAATGTGCTCTACAATTTCGCCCGCGCCCGCCGCGCGATCCAGGGGCCTGGCCGCGGCGATCAGCAGGACGACAATGCGAGCGGCACCATCATTGCCGTCGAAGGCTATATGGACGTGATCGCGCTCCATCAGGCGGGCGTCGAGAACGCCGTTGCGCCGCTTGGCACCGCACTTACCGAAAACCAGCTCGAGCTGCTCTGGAAGATGGTGCCGCAACCGGTGCTCTGCTTCGACGGCGACGGCGCCGGCATCCGTGCGGCCAATCGCGCCGCCGAACTGGCGCTGCCGCATCTGAAGCCCGGCCGCTCCGTCCGCTTCGCGCTGCTGCCCGACGGCAAAGACCCTGATGATCTCGTGCGCGATGAGGGCCGCGCGCCGTTCGACAAGGTGATGAGCCAGGCAAAGCCGCTTTCGGAGATGCTGTGGAGCCGCGAGATCAACACCGGCAAGTTCGATACGCCCGAGGCGCGCGCCGAGCTCGAGGCGCGGCTGAAGCAGCTTGTGGCCGTCATCGCCGATGAGAATGTGCGCCGTCATTACCAGCAGGATATCCGCGACCGGCTGAACGCTTTCTTCCAGCCGCAGTTCCAGAACCGCAATAATAGCGAGCGGCGCGGTTTCGGCGGCAATTCCCGGGCGGGCCGCGACAATCCCGGCAAGGCGGGGCCGAAAAGCCCGAGCCTTATTTCCGACCGGCTTGCCCGCTCGGGCCCCGTGCGCGGCCACCGGGACAATACGGCGCTGCGCGAGAGCGTGCTGGCGCTCACCATCGTCAATCATCCGGCGCTGATGATCGACGATTATGATGAGATCGCCGCGATCGAATATGACAGCCGCGAGCTGCAACGGCTCTGGTCGGCGGTGCTTGGCGCAGCGGCCGCCGTTGCCGGCCCGCATCTGACGCGTGACTATCTGACCGAACGGCTGGAATTCGAAGGCTTCGGTCCGCTGATCAAGAGCCTCGACCAGCAGGTGCGAAATGCCCGGCTCTGGACGGCGACCGAGGAGGCGGCGATGGAAGATGCGCGTGAGGGTTATCGCCAGGCGCTCGCCTTCCACAAACGGGCCAAGGCGCTGCGCCGGCAGAAGATGGAGCTCGAACGCGAGATTGCGCTGGCCACCGAAGCCGGCGACGGCGAGGCGATCGTTCAGCTGATACGGGCCCAACAGGAAGTGCATCTGGAAGGCGTCCGCCTTGAGAACCAGGAGGCGATCATCGACGGCTTCGGCGTGCTTTCCGGCCGCGTCAAAGGGGCGGCGAACCACTGATGTCGCCGAGCGAACGGAACGAACCGGGCTTTTCCGCCTCCGACGCGCTGTTTTCCGCCGGCCGCCCGCCGCTCGAGGTGTTGAAGCAGGTTTACGGCTACTCTTCCTTCCGCGGCAAGCAGCAGCAGGTGGTCGAGCACGTCGTCTCTGGCGGCGATGCGGTCGTGCTCTTTCCGACAGGAGCGGGCAAATCGCTGTGCTTCCAGATCCCGGCGCTCTGCCGCGAGGGCGTCGGCATCGTCGTTTCGCCGCTGATTGCGCTGATGCGCGATCAGGTGGAGGCGATGAAGCAGCTCGGCATCCGCGCCGCCGCGCTCAATTCGTCGCTGTCGCGCGAGGAGTTTATCGAGGTCCGCCGCGCGCTTTCGGGCGGCAAGCTCGACCTTCTCTATGTGACGCCGGAGCGCATCCTGACGGATGGGTTCCGCGAGCTGATCGCCAATGAGAAGATTGCGCTGTTTGCCATTGACGAAGCCCATTGCGTCTCGCAGTGGGGGCATGATTTCCGGCCGGAATATCGTGAGCTCGGCCGGCTCGGCGAGCAATATCCCGGTGTTCCCAGAATAGCGCTGACGGCAACGGCCGATCCGCATACGCGCGATGATATCGTCGAGCGGTTGGGGCTCGACGCTGCCGAGATCTTCACCACCAGCTTCGATCGGCCCAATATCAGCTATGAGATCGTCGAGCGCGATCAGCCGCGCCAGCAGCTTCTGCGCTTCCTCTCCGACCATAAGGGCGACAGTGGCATCGTCTACTGCCTGTCGCGCGCCAAAGTCGAGGACACGGCCGACTGGCTGAACGGGCAGGGGGTTCGTGCACTGCCTTATCATGCCGGCATGGACCGGGCGCTTCGTGACGCCAATCAGGATGCCTTCCTGAAGGAAGAGAACCTCTGCCTGGTTGCCACCGTCGCCTTCGGCATGGGCATCGACAAACCGAATGTGCGTTACGTCGCCCATCTCGACCTGCCGGGTTCGGTGGAAGCCTATTACCAGGAGACCGGGCGCGCCGGCCGCGACGGCCTGCCGTCGGAGGTCTGGATGGCCTATGGCATGGCCGACGTCATTCAGCGCCGTCGGATGATCGACGAGGGCAATGCCGCCGTCGAGATCAAGCGGGTCGAGCGCGCCAAGCTCAATGCCTTGCTGGCGATCTGCGAAACCGCCTCCTGCCGCCGGCAGGCGATTCTCGCCCATTTCGGGGAAGCCCATGCCGGCCAGTGCGGCAATTGCGACACCTGCCAGAAGCCGGTCGAGACCTGGGACGGCACGGAAGCAGCGATCAAGGCGCTGGCTGCCGTATACCGCACCGGCGAGCGTTTCGGCGCCGGCCACGTCATCGACGTGCTCGTCGGCAATGTCAACGAGAAGACTGAGCGTTTCGGCCATGTCGATATGCCCGTCTTCGGCGCCGGCACGGACATTCCGGCGCGGACCTGGCAATCCGTCTGCCGGCAACTGCTCGCCATGGGGCTGATCCGGGTCGACCACGAGGCCTATGGGGCGCTCAAATTGGAGCCGGAAGCGCGCGCTGTCTTCAAGCACGAGCGACGGGTATTCTTCCGCAAGGACCGGCCTGCCTCGGAACGGCGTACGAAGAAGGCGGAACGCAGCGAGCGCAAATCGGCCCTGTCGGGCGCCGACGGCAACCTCTTCGAGGCGTTGCGGGCCGAGCGCATGGCAATCGCCAAATCGCTGGGCGTGCCGCCCTATGTCGTCTTTCCCGATACGACGCTGATCGCCTTCGCCACCGAACGGCCGCGCAGCCGCCAGGAACTGCTCGCCATTTCCGGCGTCGGTCAGGCCAAGCTCGAACGCTATGGCGACGCCTTCCTGGAGATCATCCTGGCGCATGACGATTGAACGGACGGACGGTGTTCTTCTCGCTCTCGGCCCAGCGCTGAAGAAGACAAGCCGATGGCGATATGCTAACTCCGAAGCTATAAAAAACATCAGGAAGGGCCGCCGATGACCTCGCCATTTCTCTCCCATCTCCGCGCCGAGATATCGGCGCTGAAGGATGCCGGCCTCTATAAATCCGAACGGGTCATCAGCTCCAAGCAGTCGGGCGAAATTGCGATTTCGACCGGCGAGCGGGTGCTGAACTTCTGCGCCAACAATTATCTTGGCCTTGCCGATAATGAGGAATTGGCCGAGGCCGGAAAAAAGGCGCTCGACCGTTACGGCTACGGCATGGCCTCGGTGCGTTTCATCTGCGGCACCCAGGAGGAGCATAAGCAGCTCGAGGCGCGGATTTCCTCCTTCCTCGGCATGGAAGACACGATCCTCTATTCCTCCTGCTTCGACGCCAATGGCGGCCTGTTCGAGACGCTGCTTTCCGAGGAGGACGCGATCATTTCGGATGCGCTGAACCACGCCTCGATCATCGACGGCGTCAGGCTGTCAAAGGCCAAGCGCTTCCGCTATGCCAACAACGACATGGCGGCACTCGAAGAGGAATTGAAGAAGGCCGAAGGCAGCCGCTTCAAGCTGATCGCCACCGATGGCGTCTTCTCGATGGACGGCATCATCGCAAATCTCAGCGGCGTCTGCGATCTCGCCGAGAAATATGGCGCCATGGTCATGGTCGATGACAGCCATGCGGTCGGCTTCGTCGGCAGGCACGGCCGCGGCTCGCCCGAACATTGCGGCGTCGAGGGGCGGATCGACATCATCACCGGCACACTCGGCAAGGCGCTCGGCGGCGCCTCGGGCGGCTATACCTCGGCGAAATCAGAGGTCGTCGAGTGGCTGCGGCAGCGCTCGCGCCCCTATCTGTTCTCGAACACGCTGGCGCCGGTTATTGCCGCCGCCTCTCTGAAAGTGTTCGATCTGATCGCAAATGGTGATGCCTTGCGCAAGCGCCTCTCCGACAATGCCGATCTCTTCCGCAGCGAGATGACGAAGCTCGGCTTCATGCTTGCCGGCGAAGGCCATCCGATCATTCCTGTCATGCTCGGCGACGCCAAGCTTGCCCAGGACATGGCAGGTCTGATGCTGAAGAAGGGTATCTATGTGATCGGCTTCTCCTTCCCCGTCGTGCCGAAGGGCCAGGCCCGCATCCGCACGCAGATGTCGGCAGCGCATTCCAAGGCGGATGTCGAGCGGGCGATTGCGGCCTTTGCCGAGGCAGGGCGGGAATTGGGTGTGATTTGAGGATGGGGGATTGCCCCTCACCCTAACCCTCTCCCCGTAAACGGGGCGAGGGGACGTGCCAAACGCAGCGTCGAGGATTGACGAAGCCGGTGCGGCATATTTCCTTCGCCCCGCTGGCGGGGAGAAGGTGCCGGCAGGCGGATGAGGGGCCGAAACAGGCACTGACCAAGGGATACAGATATGTCGAACATGATGAAGGCGCTGGTCAAATCGAAGCCCGAGGTCGGGCTCTGGATGGAGAATGTGCCGGTGCCGGAGGTCGGGCCGAACGATGTGCTGATCCGGGTGAAGAAATCGGCGATCTGCGGCACCGACGTGCATATCTGGAACTGGGACCAGTGGGCGCAGAAGACCATTCCGGTGCCGATGGTCGTCGGCCATGAATTTTCCGGCGAGATCGCCGAGATCGGCTCTGCCGTCACCCGCTATCATGTCGGCGAGCGGGTTTCCGGCGAGGGCCATATCGTCTGCGGCAAGTGCCGCAACTGCCGGGCGGGCAGGGGGCATCTCTGCCGCAACACGCTCGGCGTCGGCGTCAACCGGCCGGGGTCGTTCGGCGAGTTCGTCTGCATCCCGGAAAGTAATGTCGTGCCGATCCCGGACGATATTTCCGACGAGATTGCCGCGATCTTCGATCCGTTCGGCAATGCCGTGCACACCGCGCTCTCCTTCGATCTCGTCGGCGAGGACGTGCTTGTTACCGGCGCCGGGCCGATCGGCATCATGGGGGCGCTGGTCGCCAAACGATCCGGCGCCCGCAAAGTCGTCATCACCGATATCAATCCGCATCGGCTGGATCTGGCGCGCAATCTCGGCATCGACCACGTCGTCGATGCGTCGAAGGAAAATCTCGCCGACGTGATGAAGGCGATCGGCATGACCGAGGGCTTCGACGTCGGGCTCGAAATGTCGGGCGCTGCACCCGCCTTCCGCGACATGATCGACAAGATGAACAATGGCGGCAAGATCGCCATTCTCGGCATTGCGCCGGCGGGCTTCGAAATCGACTGGAACAAGGTGATCTTCAAGATGCTCAATCTCAAGGGCATTTACGGTCGTGAGATGTTCGAGACCTGGTACAAGATGATTGCCTTCGTCCAGGGCGGCCTCGATCTTTCGCCCATCATCACCCACCGGATCAAGATCGACGATTTCCGCGACGGCTTCGAGGCGATGCGGTCGGGCAACTCCGGCAAGGTCGTCATGGATTGGATGTGAGGAGGACAGGATGATTTATCAAGGAAGCTGCCATTGCGGCAATGTTGCTTTCGAGGTCGAAGGCGAGTTCAGCGAGGCGCTCGACTGCAACTGTTCGCTCTGCCGCCGGCGCGGCGGGCTTCTGGCCTTCGTGCCGCGCGACAAGCTGGTTCTCAAGACGCAGGACGAGAATATCTCGACCTATACTTTCAACAGGCATGTCATCCGCCATCACTTCTGCGCCAATTGCGGTATTGCGCCCTTCGGTGAGGCGGTAGGCTCGAACGGCGCTGCCATGGCGTCGATCAATCTGCGCTGCATTCCCGCGATCGACCTCGGCGCGCTGAAGGTTACGGCCTATGACGGTGCCGCGCATTAGAAACAGAGTGCCTGCCGCAAGCCGGGGAATATACTGCCGTCAAAACTGTAAAAGCGGCCGACACAACCGCTGCGGCGGGCAAAATCTATGCTGCCCTTGTCTTTTGTTCGGCGCTTCTTAAATAAGGTTCGCAATCGCAGCCGCGGTTCAAAGCCTGTGGATAAGGCTTTTTCCGATGATTCGTGAGCTTTTTTTATGGAAAAGCTTGACGAGGACAAAAAATGTGGGAATCACCGTTCGACTTGTTGAAACGGTGAACTGGGTCAAGGCGGATCGCGCAACCATGGCCGGAAATCCAAAAGCAAAAAAGCTTTGCTGTCCGGTGCCGGCGATCGTGGTTAATCAGGCTTTAAATGTCATCCCGTTAGGTGGGCATAGGTGATTCTAGGGCGGCGCGTGCGGCGCGTCAGGCCCTGAGACGGCCCATTCACCGTAGCGAGATTGGATAGCGTCAGGAAGGCGACGATATAAATGGCAACCAAGGTCAAAGAGAACGAAGACGCGGAAGTCGAACGCGACGGCGCAAGCGACGGCCCTCTTCTCGATCTTTCCGACGACGCGGTCAAGAAGATGATCAAGGCCGCCAAGAAGCGCGGCTACGTGACGATGGATGAGCTCAATGCCGTTCTGCCGTCCGAGGAAGTGACGTCCGAGCAGATCGAAGACACGATGTCGATGCTTTCGGACATGGGCATCAACGTCATCGAGGACGAAGAAGCCGAGGAAGCCGGCGCTTCCGGCGGCGGCGATGACGATGATGCCGGCGGCGACGAGGACAGCGAAGGCGGCGAACTCGCGCCTTCCGGCGGCACCGCGCTGGCGACCGCCAAGAAGAAAGAGCCGACCGACCGTACCGACGATCCGGTGCGCATGTATCTGCGCGAAATGGGCTCGGTGGAACTGCTCTCCCGCGAAGGCGAAATCGCCATCGCCAAGCGGATCGAAGCCGGCCGCGAGACGATGATCGCCGGCCTCTGTGAGAGCCCGCTGACCTTCCAGGCGCTGATCATCTGGCGCGACGAACTCAACGAAGGCACGACGCTGCTGCGCGAGATCATCGATCTCGAGACGACCTATTCCGGTCCTGAGGCCAAGGCTGCGCCGCAGTTCCAGAGCCCCGAGAAGATCGAAGCCGACCGCAAGGCGGCCGAGGAGAAGGAAAAGACCCGGCGCGCCCGCTCCGGCGACGACGATATCACCGATGTCGGCGGCGAAGGCCTGCCTCCCGAAGAGGAGGAAGAGGACGAGGACGAATCCAACCTCTCGCTGGCGGCGATGGAAGCCGAGCTTCGCCCGCAGGTGATGGAGACGCTCGATACGATCGCCGAGACCTACAAGAAGCTGCGCAAGCTGCAGGACCAGCAGGTCGAGCAGCGCCTGTCGGCCTCCGGCACGCTTTCTTCCGCCCAGGAGCGCCGCTACAAGGAGCTCAAGGACGAGCTCATCAAGGCCGTCAAGTCGCTGTCGCTCAACCAGAACCGCATCGATGCGCTGGTCGAGCAGCTTTACGACATCAACAAGCGCCTCGTCTCCAACGAAGGCCGCCTGCTGCGTCTGGCCGAATCCTACGGCGTCAAGCGCGATAGCTTCCTGGAACAGTACCAGGGCGCCGAGCTCGATCCGAACTGGATGAAGTCGATCGGCAATCTGGCCGCCCGGGGCTGGAAGGAATTCGCCAAGGGCGAGAACACGACGATCCGCGACATCCGTCAGGAAATCCAGAATCTGGCGACCGAGACCGGCATTTCGATCTCGGAGTTCCGCCGCATCGTCCACATGGTGCAGAAGGGCGAGCGCGAAGCGCGCATCGCCAAGAAGGAAATGGTCGAAGCGAACCTTCGCCTCGTCATCTCCATCGCCAAGAAATACACGAACCGCGGCCTGCAGTTCCTCGACCTCATTCAGGAAGGCAATATCGGCCTGATGAAGGCGGTCGACAAGTTCGAATATCGCCGCGGCTACAAGTTCTCGACCTATGCGACCTGGTGGATCCGGCAGGCGATCACTCGTTCGATCGCCGACCAGGCCCGCACGATCCGCATTCCGGTGCACATGATCGAGACGATCAACAAGATCGTCCGCACGTCGCGCCAGATGCTGCACGAGATCGGCCGCGAGCCGACGCCAGAAGAACTGGCCGAAAAGCTCGCCATGCCGCTCGAGAAGGTCCGCAAGGTCCTGAAGATCGCCAAGGAGCCGATCTCGCTCGAAACCCCGGTCGGCGACGAAGAGGATTCGCATCTCGGCGATTTCATCGAGGACAAGAACGCGCTGCTGCCGATCGACGCCGCCATCCAGGCGAACCTGCGCGAAACGACGACCCGCGTTCTCGCCTCGCTGACGCCGCGCGAGGAACGCGTGCTGCGCATGCGCTTCGGCATCGGCATGAACACCGACCATACGCTCGAAGAAGTCGGCCAGCAGTTCTCGGTCACCCGCGAACGTATTCGCCAGATCGAGGCGAAGGCGCTGCGCAAGCTCAAGCATCCGAGCCGTTCGCGCAAGCTGCGCTCGTTCCTCGACAGCTGAGATTTCGATGACATCTTGATGGGAATGCCGGGCTTTATGCCCGGCTCACCCTGCTGACGAAGCCGGCCAACTTTTCTTTCGTCATGCTTGGGCTTGTCCCGAGCATCTGCCTCCGTTTGGTAGGGCAGCAGATCCTCGGCACAAGGCCGAGGATGACGTCAAATGGCGACAAACAGAGCCAGGCCCCGTGCCCGGCTTTTGCTTTGTGATTAACACCAATGATCCCCGCGACTTCTTGTCCCCGTCTGGTGACAGGCCTATAATCCGGCCACGGGGAAAGGATCGATCGCGACACACGCGAGATCGTATGCCTGCGTGAACGATCCTCCGTTAGGAGGTGCGACATGACCACTTATATTCTTTTGATCGATTGGACGGACCAAGGCATCCGTACTGTTCGCGACTCGACAAAACGGCTCGACGCGGCGAAGAAACTGCTCGCCGGCGTCGGCGGCTCCATCAACCAGTTCTACCTGACGATGGGCGGCCATGACATGGTTGCCGTCTGCGAGGCGCCCGACGATGCGGTGATGGCGCATTTTACGCTGTCGCTCGCCATGGCGGGTAATGTCCGCACCGAGACGCTGAAGGCGTTCCCGGAGGCTGCCTATCGGGATCTCATCGGCTCGCTGGGCTAACCACTGCTCAAGCCAGTTCGGATACCAAGGCCCGGCTCTCCGGAGACCGCGTGGCGCTGAATGATGACGGGCCCGCCGACCAATAGTTGCGGCAGCGATCACGCGGTTTTTTGCTTTTGTGGCTTGATGCTGGCGGCTTTAAAGGCCACATCGCTGCTGTGACAGAAGAAGACCTTGAACCGGCAGAAGCGCATGAAGCGCCAAAACAGCGGCCTGAAATCCGCTGGGGAGTCGGCGCGTCCGTGCTTCTGCACGTGCCCATCGTCGCCCTTCTCATTTTCGGCCTGCCGAAGATCGAGCCGAAGCCTGCCGAGGACGAGAGCGTGAAGGTGGAACTCGTTCCGCCGCCGGAGGAGAAGAAGCCGGAAGAGAAAAAGCCCGAGGAAAAACCACCGGAGCCGAAGCCGCCGGAACAGGCGAAGAAGCAACCGCCGCCACCGCCACCGCCGCCGCCAGACGCTGCAAAGCCTGAGCCGAGCACCCCGATGCAAAGCATCTCTCATTCAGTTGCTGAGTTTGCCGACAAGGATACTGTGCCGGGACAAAAGGAACAGACATTGCCGCGGCAGTCGGAAGCACCGAAGCCGTCGATTGCCGACATGAACCCGGCAAAGGCATCCGTCGAGCCGCCGCAGCCTGAGAATTCCGAGGTTTCGAAGACAATGCCTGCGGCGAATTCAGTGCCTCAGGATATCGAGTTGCCAGAGACGCAAATTGCTGAAGTCAATCCGGAAAAGGACGAGCCGGATGACGCCGGATTGGACGAGGAAAAGACGACGTTGGAGCAAGCGGAGCGCCGAAAGGAATCGGGGCCGACGGCTTCTTCTACGGCGGAAGCTAAGGTCAAGAAATCGGAAGAGCTTACGGAGGCCAAGATACTGTATTCCGAGAAGGCAACGTCTGATCCGATGATTAAGAACGCCATTAAGAATCTACCTCGAGCTGCGCGCATCAATGCGCTCTGCCAGACCGAACTTCAGCAGCAGTTGATCCATGCAGGCGGGTATAATCCGGATCTCCTGCCTTCTTTTCCGCGTGTCACCAAGGGAAATGTTCTCAACGGTGTGGGCGGCGCCTTCCAGAGTTCAGGCTCGTGGTACGACGTTACCTTGATATGCCAAGTCGACAATGATGCCAGGAAGGTAATATCCTTCCGTTTCGACGTTGGAGACAAGATCCCAAAAAGCCAATGGAAAAGCCGGGGCTTTCTGAAGTACTGATCTTCACGTGGCACAAGCCCGCCCGCAACCAGCCACACGCAAGCAACCGCATCTAGCCTCTCCCTACGGCCGTGATGGTACGGTGAGAAGGGACAATGATATGTCGAACGAGATCGAGCGTTTTCTGGAGCGTCAGGATGAAGCCGTCAGCGTGCTGTTCCTGGAAAACAAGGGTGATGAGCTGACCGATATTCTGGTGGCGGCGCTCGAAGAGGCGTTCGAGATCCTGCTCGAAGCCGCACCCGCCGAAACGCTGCATTGACAATTTCCAAGACATTGCCGGCAGCGCTTGGCGAGCGGCTCTCCGGCTACCGGTTCGAACGCGATGCGCTCGGCCGTTCCGCGGCAAGCGTTTTCCGGCTGGAAGGCGAGGGCCTGCCGGCGCTCTATCTGAAGGTCGAGGCGGCCGGGCCGTTCGGCGAGCTTGCCGATGAAGCCGCCCGGCTATCCTGGCTTAAGGCCGCCGGCCTGCCATGTCTCGATGTCATCGCCCGGGAAAGCGACGGCAAGCGCAACTGGCTGCTGATCGGCGCCCTGCCGGGGACCAATCTTGCCAGCGCATCGGCGCTGACGCCGCTGGCGCGCGTCGAACTGCTGGCGGCCGCACTTGCCGATCTCCATCACCTGCCGATCACCTCCTGCCCGTTCGATCATCGGCTGGAAAAGCGCCTGCCGGCCGCAGGCGCGCGCATGCAGGCCGGGATCGTCGACGAGACCGATTTCGACGAGACGCGGCTCGGAAAGAGCGCCGAAACATTGTTTGCCGAACTCGAGGGCCGGCGGCCGGACCGTGAGGACCTCGTCGTTACCCATGGCGATGCCTGCCTGCCCAATTTCGTCGCCTCCGGCGGCCAATTCTCCGGCTACATCGATTGCAGCCGCCTCGGCGTCGCCGACCGCTATCAGGATATTGCGCTCGCTTGCCGCAGCATCGCCGATAATTTCGGTGCGGCGCTGGTGCAGCCCTTCCTTGATCGTTACGGGCTGACGGCGCCGGATCCGGCGCGCCTCGATTATTACCAGCTGCTCGACGAGTTCTTCTGACGCTTCAAAGACGCGTGGCGCTTGCCAAGCGTTGCGCCCGCTCCATCCGGCTGGCAAGATGCCGGCGATCGGATCTGCGGGCAGATAATGGCGAAAAACCAGTTCAGGATGCTGCGCTCGGCGCTGGCCGGGGTCGAAGCGGTGGAAGCGCAAACGCATCACAGCTTCAGCAGGCACACGCATGAGCAGTTCGGCATCGGCCTCGTCTCGTCAGGGGCGCAGAAGTCGCGCAGCGGGCGCGGCATGGTCGAGGCTGCGGCCGGCGACATCATCACCGTCAATCCGAACGAGGTGCATGACGGAGCGCCGATCGGCGCGGCGCGCTCATGGCGCATCCTCTATTTCGACCCCGAGATCGTCACCCATCTGTCGCGCGAGATCGGCGGCGGGGCAGGCCGGCAGGAAATCCCCCATCCGGTCATCCGCAACGGCGCAATCGCCGCCCGATTCGAGAGCCTGTTTGGGGCGGTGACCGGTGGCGGAGCGGACGGGCTGCTCCTTGAGGAATTGCTGCTGGAGCTTGTCGCCGATGTCATCCGGGAAGACGGCGATCGCGAGGAGCGGCCGCCGGTGCCGGCCGCCATCCGGACGGCGCAGGCCCTTATCGACGACGATCCTCTTGCCGCCGTCTCGCTCGCCGATCTCGCCCGGGAAAGCGGCCTCAGCCGCTTCCAGGTGCTGCGCGGCTTCGCCAAGGCGACGGGGCTGACACCGCATGCCTATCTCCTCCAGGCCCGCATCCATCGCGCCCGCCGGCTGATCGCTCGGGGCACGCCGCTTGCGGAAGCGGCCTTTGCCAGCGGCTTTGCCGACCAGAGCCACATGACGCGCGTTTTCGTGCGCAAATACGGCCTGTCGCCGCGGCTCTATGCCGGCGCCTTTCTCTGAGCCGTGCCGCAGGCCGCGCGCCCTCTCTCCCGCCTCATCCTGAGGCGCCCCGCAAGGGCCTCGAAGGACGGGGCTGGCCGAGGCTCCGCCGCCCTGCAATTTCGTTCAAGACCCCAACCGGTTCCTGCTGTTTCCTCGGCGCATCCAACAGGAGGCAGGAATGTCGAGACAGGTTCAAGGTTATGTCTATCTGACGCTGGCGATGCTGACGGTCGGCAGCACCGTCATTGCGAGCAAACTCATCGCCGCCGGCCTGGCGCCATTTACCGCCACCGCCTTGCGCTTCGCGCTCGCCTTTCCCGTCTTTCTCGTGCTGATGCGGGTGACCGGCACGCGGCTGCCGAAACTTCCCCGGCGTGACCGCCTGATCCTCGCCATCCAGGCGGGCGCCGGCAGCGTCGGCTATACGACGCTGCTGATCACCGGCCTCAGCCTGACGTCTGCCGCCGATGCCGGCGTCATCATCGGCACGCTGCCGGTGGTCTCGGCGGCAATTTCCATTCTGCTGCTCGGCGAGCGGCCGCAGCCCGCCCTGCTTCTCGCCGTGGCGCTGGCGACCGCCGGAGTGTTTTCGATCGCCTTCACGCCGGAGGCGGCCAGCGGGTCGCTGGCCGGCAATGCGCTGATCCTGCTGGCGGTCGTTTGCGAAGGGCTGTTCATCCTGTTGAACAAGCGGCTGACCGCCGATATTCCGCCGCTTGCCCAATCGACGCTGATGAGCGGCATCGGCTTTGCCGTCGCCGTCATTCCGGGCGTGTTCGAGGCGCCTTCCGCACACGGCTTTTCCGCAAGCGCTGCGGCGGCCGTCGTCTATTATGCGCTGGTGCCGACCGTCGCCGGCTTCCTGCTCTGGTATGCCGGGGCCGAACGGGTGAGCGGCACGGAAGCCTCGCTCTTTACCGCGCTCGCGCCGGTGTCCGCCGTCCTGCTCGCCTTCGTCACCCTCGGCGAGCCGGTCGGCTTCGGCCAGCTTGCCGGCATAACCTGCGTGCTTACGGCGGTGCTCGGGCTCGGCCTGGCTGGAAACCGCACCGCAACCCAACCCACCGAGGGGAGATAGGCCATGCGTTTCAACCATGCCGCCGCCATGTGGCAGACCTTTCCCGAGCTTCGCGCCGGCGCGCTCTATGCCACCGGCATCGATGCCGGTGCCGACGTCGAAGCGGCGATAACAAGCTTCGGGGCGATCGCCGACACCCGGCTTGCCGGCGCCCAGGAAAGCGAATTTCCGGAAATCCAGGCCTGGCGGCGCGGCTTTTCCCGCATGGGGCTGAAGCCGACGCAATATCGCTCGGCCTCCGAAGCGCTGCTGCGCCGGTTCCGCCAGGAGCAGGCGCAGCAGCGCCTGCATCCGCTCGTCGATCTCTGCAATGCGGTCTCGCTCGCCTTCGCCATTCCCATTGCCGTCTTCGACGTCGAAAAGATCGGCGGCGATCTCGAGGTCCGGCCGGCGACGGGTCACGAGACCTATCTGACCTTCGGCGGCGACATCGAACATCCCGAGCCGAACGAGGTGATCTTTGCCGACAGCGAGGGAAGGGCGCATGCGCGGCGCTGGACGAACCGGCAGAGCGGGCTTTCGGCGGTGCGGCAGACGACGCGGTCGGTGCTGATCGTTGCCGAGGCGCTGCATGCCTCGGCCGAGGCGGATATCGCCAGGCTGGTGGCGACGCTCGCGGATCATCTGGCGAAGGCCTGGCCGGCGGCGCCGAAAGCGGCGCTGCTGAGCGCAGCATCGCCGCGTTTCGAATTCTGAAGCGGATCGCGCCCGGGACGGAGCGTTCACACCTTGGGCCGGCGGCCTGCCCGCCCTATCTTCCCGGGATCGATCGCTTCTGGAGACAACCGCATGTCAGATAAATCGATCAAGATCCCCGGGCCGGACCATCCGATCACCGTCGAGCACAATCCCTGCCGCGTCGTCGTCACGCTCGGCGGCAGGACGATCGCCGACAGCCGCGACGCGCTGACGCTGCGCGAAGCCTCGCTGCTGCAGCGCACCGATCACCGCACGCATTGCCCCTATAAGGGTGACGCCGCCTATTACAGCATCATTCCGGGCGGCGAACGCGCCGAGAATGCCGTCTGGACCTACGAGGTGCCGAATGCCGCCGTCAGCAACATCAAGGGCCATCTCGCCTTCTATCCCGACCGCGTCGACAGCATCGAGGAAATGGCCTCGCCGGAAGCCGGTACCTTCTGAGGCGGGCCGACGCCAGCCGTTATCGCAGGACGTCGAGCCATTCATTGCTGAAGACGAGGCTGGCGACCGTGACCGGTTCGCCGCTTTCGTCGCGGACGGTGACGGCGATCGTCAAGCGATCACCCGCGGGCAGTTCGTCGCGGGCCACATCCAGCAGGATGCGGGTCACCTCTTTTGGAATGTCTTCACGCGATTTCAGCTCGGTGCCGTGCTCGTCGCGCGTTGGACCTTCCCCATTGTGCAGATCGAAATAGTAGCGAGCCATGTTCTTTCCTGCGCGTCAGAGGAGAAATCACCGGTGAAGACAATTGTTCCCCGATGAATGACGCGTTGAAAGCTTCGATCGCTCCCGTTAGGGTCGCGCCAAAACATTGTTCGGGGATGCGCGTGAGGGCAAAATTCATATCTTGCATGTTGGCGGCGGTTTTCGCTTCGCTGCCGGCGGCAGCACTGGCCGAGGGATGGCAGGCGGTGGAAGAAGTGCGGCCCTATGCGATCTCGGGCATGTCGGGTGCGGCACTCTACGAATCGATCGGCGAGCACGGGCCGAAGGCCGGGGTCACCGGCCGGGTGATCGCGCATACGACGTTCAAGCTCACCTGGACCCGCAAATATGAACCGCAGGGCAATGCCTGCGTGATCACGACCAACCGGCCGAAGCTCATCATCACCTATACGCTGCCCAAGCCCTCGGCCGCGCTGCCGCCAGCCGTCAAGAGCAGCTGGGACGGTTTCATATCGGGTGTTGCCGCACATGAGCGGGTGCACGGCGAGACCATCAAGGAGATGGTCAGGGAAATCGAGGCGACGAGCATCGGCTTGACCGCTGCCGACGATCCCGACTGCAAGAAGATCAGGATCGAACTGACGCGGCGCCTCGGCGAGATCTCCGCACGGCAGCGCCAGCGCGGCCGTGACTTCGACAAGGTCGAAATGGGCGATGGCGGCAATATCCAGCAGCTCATCCTCAAGCTGGTGAACGGGCCGTGACTGCCTGAGAAGCCTGCCTGCCGCTCCACCCCTGGACCAGCCTCGCTGAGCCCCTATCTCTCCCCGCTAATGCATGTCGCCCGGAAGTGTGCAGCGGTTCCGGGACAACGACATGCATTAAAACAAAGAGTTAAAGCGCGTCGCATGAATCAAAATTTGACGCGACGCGCTTTAACGAGGATGGATCGAGGAGACATGCAATGTCCTATGTCGATGGTTTCGTCGTGGCGGTGCCGAGGGAGAATATCGAGGCCTACAAGAAATTCTCGACCTTCGCCGGCTCGCTGTGGAAGGAATATGGCGCGCTCGAATATGTCGAATGCATCGGCGACGACGTGCCCTATGGCGAGCTGACCTCCTTTCCCCGCGCCGTGCAGGCCAAGGAGGACGAGGTGGTGGTTTTCTCCTGGATCACCTATCGGTCCCGGCAGGAGCGCGACGATATCAATGCCAAGGTGATGGCCGATCCGCGGCTCAAGGGCGATCAATGGCAGATGCCGTTCGACGGCAAGCGGATGATCTATGGCGGTTTCGAGACGCTGCTGAAGCTCTGACACCGGCGCCGTCACCTGCCGAGCCGGCCATTGACTCGGCCGTCATGGCGCGCCAACTCGCGGGAGAAATCATTGCGAGACGGAGAGCGCCCGTGCCCCAGACAATCCTCACCTTGGCCACCCGCGGCCAGGGCCTTTACGAATTCACCGACCAGGCGGAAGCCTTCGTCGGCGCCTCCGGGCGGGAGGAGGGGCTTCTCACCGTCTTCGTGCGCCACACCTCCTGCTCGCTGCTGATCCAGGAAAATGCCGATCCGGATGTGCGCAGCGACCTTCTTTCCTTCTTCCGCCGCCTCGTGCCGCCGGCCTCCGATCCGTCGATGGGCTGGGTCGTACACAGGGCCGAAGGGCCGGACGATATGCCGGCCCATATCAAGGCGGCGCTGACGCAGGTGTCGATCGGCATTCCCGTCGCGCGCGGCCGGCTGATGCTCGGCACCTGGCAGGGCATCTACCTCTTCGAACATCGCGACCGCCCGCACCGGCGCGAGATCGTGCTGCATCTCGGCTCCTGAGGGAGATCGGCGCCGGACGCAAATGGTCGCTCGACTCCCATCGGGCGAAAACCGCTCATCTTCTTGTGAATGCAAACTGAATGGCCGGTTCGAACGCCATTCAGCTTGCAGCGTTTACTGTCGAGACAATCCCCTCAGGGAGAGGTTGAAAAAACAAAGACCAATCGACGGAGACAGCTGATGACGCATTTCCTCACCAAGGCTTGCCTTGCCGCAGTGCTTGCCCTTTCATCCATTCCGGCGACGATCTCCACGGCCGCTGCCGCCGGGCCGCAGACGAACTTCATCGTCGAGGCGCAATATCATCGCCCGATCCGCGGCTGCTCGCCGATGCATGCAGTACGCAAGGCGCGGGACTTCGGCTTGCGCAGAGCCCATATCACCCGCATGTCGCCGCGCGTCGTCGTCGTTGCCGGGCGTGACCGCCGCGGCTGGGACAGGATGGTCTTCGCCAATGTCCGCGGCTGCCCGCTGATCCGCCGCTGACGAACCGGTCCGAACGGGCTGCAGCGTCCTTTGTGTTTCAAAAAGACACGCGGCGCGTTGCGAACCCGGCCGGCAAGCGCTGATACGAGGCTTGCCGGCCATTTTGCCTTGACGGCGACACTTTCAGCCGTCTCTTCTCTGATCTGTATAAGTGATTCCCGGAGATGCCTCAGGCGTGATGGGGGACGGCGGCTTGGCCGCACCGACTTTAAAACGAAAGGTTTTTCGATGATGCAGTTTCTGGCAAAGGCGGGTCTTGCCGCCATGCTGATAACAGGCACCCTTGCCAGCACCGCGGCCCCGGCCGCTGCGCAGTTCAGTATCATTATCGGCGATCCGGAGCGTGAGCCGCCGCGCGATTACCGCCGTCCGCCTCCGGGCTTCGATCGCCGGCCGCGCGGCTGTGATCCCAGGCTCGCCGAAGATCTCGCCCGCGATTACGGCCTCCGCCGCGCCCGCGTCGTCGACATCACCCCGCGCCGCGTCATCGTCCAGGGCTGGACCCGCCGCGGCCCCGACGAAATGAGCTTCGGCAACGTCCGCGGCTGCCCGGCGCTGCGCCGCCGCTGATATCCGCTGGAATACCCGCCTCGTCTCCCCGATGCGGCGGCTACTGCATAATTCCTTAGATCGGAATGGATCCAAGGATAAAGTTATGCAGCAATTGAAAGTGTTGCAGCGTCCTTTGCACGTCTGAAAGACGTGCGGCGCTGCAAGTACCGCCTTTGCCAGTCTCCCCGATCGGCAAGGGCGGTTTTCTTTTTGTGGAATGCCTTTGCGCGCGGTAGACCCCTCCCCAGGGGAGGGGCTAACTTGCTGCACCGCTTCGCATAATTTCCATTGGAGCAATTCGTGGAACGCTAACAGCCAGAAAGACGTCTCTTTTTGAGGGCCGCCGCGGGCCGCAGCTAGCCCCTCCCCCTTGTGGGGAGGGGTTGGGGAGGGGTCGTTCACAGGCCACAAGCCCGAACACGTCGAAAGACCAACTGGCCGACCTCATCAGCAGTCTGAATGCCGCACGCCGGAAGACGCGCGGCGCCTTCATTTCAATGCTCGATCGCAAAGGTCACTGTGACGCTGACATGGTAGGTGGTCTCGCCGCCCTGGACGGGAACGGCCGCGTCGGCTTCCTTCATCATCGTGGCGCGATAGGCCGGCTGCGGCAGCGGGCGCGGCTCATTCTCGTTGATCTCGATGACACGGCCGAGCTTGACGCCGGCCGCTTCGCTCAGCGTCTTCGCCTTCTTGACCGCTTCGGCGACGGCGTTCTTGCGCGCCTCTTCGAGCGCTGCTTCCGGCTTGTCGTTGGTGAACTGGATGTCGCCGCCCTGGTTGATGCCGAGGGTGACGGACTGGTCGATCACCTGGCCGAGCTTGGCGAGGTCACGCAGTCTGACGGTGACCGCATTGATGGTCTGGTAGCCGATCAGTTGCGGCTGCTGCTGCTGGCCGTCGACCGGCTGCGGATAATTATATTGCGGCTGGATGGAAAAGCCGGAGGTCTGCAGATCGCGCTCGGCGATGCCGCCGCTCTTCAGCGAGTCGAGCACGTCTTTCATCGCCTTGTTGTTCTCGTCGAGCGCTTCGCGGGCGGTTTTCGCCTGCTTGACGACGGAAAGAGTAACGATGGCCATGTCGGGCGCCATGGGCGATTCGCCATCCCCCGTCACCGAAATCACCGCCTCGCGCGGCTTTGCCTCCTGCGCCGATACAGGCGCTGCCGCCGCCAGCGGCAGGGCCAGAAGGGCAGTCATCAGAACAGTCTTGGACAGGTTCGGCGCCATGTTTCATTCCCTAGTTGTCGTTTCCCGGATGAACTTTCTGTCGGTTGATTGTGAAGCTATTGCGGCGGAACGGAAGGGTGCGCGTGTGGTGAGAGAAAAATATGTGGGTGCGGAGTGGAGCTCGAATTGGGCGCGACAGTGAGCAACGGAGAAGGTGTGCCGCCAGCCCCCTCTGCCCTGCCGGGCATCTCCCCCACAGGTGGGGAGATTACAAGTGGCCAAACCTTCGCGTCCGTCTAGCGTTTCGCCATGCTGTGACGCCGATTGTTGGGGAACCTGGTGCGCCCAGCCAATCTCCCCACCTGTGGGGGAGATGCCCGGCAGGGCAGAGGGGGCAGCCACGGCACAGCCTCTCCATTCCTGCGGGTTCGTCAAAGGCGCACCAGCTTCCCAATTCCCCCAAACCTGATAGCAAATACGGCGGGTTAAGAAACAGGGGCTTCCGGACACGCTGTGCCCGGCAAGGGGGACAATATGCGCTTCATAACAATTCTATCAATCGGCCTCGTCATCGGCCCGGCGGGCTGCACTCAGGTGGCCGAAAAGGCGGAGAACGCCGCCAACCGCTCCTACACCAGCTATGCGCTCGGCAAACCCTATACTGACATCGCCAATCTCGGCCAGTCCCCGATGGCGCATCTTTCCGGCTCTGCCGCCACCTACGGCCCGATGATCGGCGCGACGCCACTGAAAAACGGCATGACGGTCTACCGGCATATGGCGCCTGCCGCCAAAACCTAGACCGGCACGAATTTCGCCGGCCTGGTCGGCAGCTCGACCGTGTCGCAAAACAACCGGCTGTCCTATTACCTGGTGGGAGCCGACGGCCTCGTCAAGGATTGGGCGACGGGCTCGGTGCAGGGCAGCGCCAGCGACTGCGTGCAATATATCGGCGGCATCATCAACCGCTGCAGCGACATGCGCCAGCTTCAGGCTTCGCTCGCGCTCTACGATATGCGCGTGGCGACCAAGGGCGGTCAACCGATATCGAGCTGGGGCGAGCCGGCAGCGCCCGCGGTGAACTGAGCATGCGCATCCGTGGTTCCGCGGGTCGAGCCCTGAGACCCATGGAGGGCAGGGGAGTCTGCGCTGCAAGGATCGCAACTGCGTGCTGGTCTTAGGAATTGCCGCCCTTTTACGCGGTTCTCGTCCAAAGCAGCTCGCGCATTTTGCTGGAATTCCTCCTGATGTCCCGCTTCCTGCCAATCGCGTCTCCCACCCTTCGTCATACTCGGGCTTGAGCCACTGCTGTCCGGATCACGCGAATGATTGCCCCTCACCCTAACCCTCTCCCCGTAAACGGGGCGAGGGGACGTGCCCTGCGTGAGGTGGGAGAGGGACCGAGAGCTTGCCGCATATTCCCTTCGCCCCGCAAGCGGGGAGAAGGTGCCGGCAGGCGGATGAGGGGCAGCCCTATGCTTGGGGGCATGGGTCCTCGGGTCAAGCCCGAGGACGACGGAGGGTGGGGAGCTTGTGTGGCTAGGACCGCAACTGCGTGGTGAACGCATTCTTTCCTGCGGTTCGCTATCCCTGGCGGGAAAGCCTTACATCATCCGGAACCGGATTGCCGTCACCGCTGAAGGATGCAGCGCTGAATTAAGCGCCGAAATCATCCATGAAAGAGGGATGGATGGCAGGCTTGCGTTCTTCGCGGGCTTCGCGAAAACGCTGGGGAACAGCACCGAGACCGGTCACGAAACGGGACAGGAGATTGCGGTTGAAAAGTTTCTGTATGGCACTCATGGCATTTCACTCATTCTTCTTTTTGTTAGCCGGCAGCATATATTTTGCCCAAGCTGCCGTCGCAATGGGCAATTTTGCATGACAGTTATGTGACAGTGGATGATCACATTGGCGTTAGAAGCGCCCGTCGGGGCCACTCTGCCACCATAAATCCTCGGCGGCTGCCGCCGTGGCGTGGTAGACTGGGCGCTTGGGCTAAACCCAAGCCCTCCGGAGGAGAAGCTCAGATGAACCGCTTTTTCGCACTTGTCGCGACCGGAACGCTGATCAGCCTTGCCACGATCACTTCGGCCTGCACTTCGTCCCCTGACCTCGATCAGACGTCGTCGATCAACGGCGGTTACTATCAGGAAAGTCGCCCGCTTAATCCGGCTTGCACGGACGGTTTCAGGCCGAGCGATGGGCGGTCCTGCAGTTATTAGGATGGCTTTGCCTGCCACGGCCTTGGCGGACCACGCATTCAACATGGGAATCGGAACGGCGACCCGTCGCATGGCCGTACCGTTTCAGGTGATTGGTAACGACGAGTGCAATTTTAGGTAAATGTATCAGCCAGAGTTAATCGCCTCATGCGATGCGTAGTGGATCCTGGAGGATTTGATGATCGCTACCCGTTTTTGTGCTGTCGCTACCGCCTTTACCTTCGCCGTAACCGGCGCTTTTGCCCAAACCGCACTCCCACGAAATGGGGCGATACCCGAGGGATATATCACGGTTCAGTCGAGCATCGCGCTGTCGCTGCCCTTTGATCAGAGCGCTCCGGTGGACGAGCAGGTCCAAAAAGCCCAGAAGGCGCTATACGATATTGCGTCGAGGAACTGCTCAGTCGTCGTGGAGACAATCGCGGAGGATTGCAAAATCACCGGGATCACCAACAACGTCGACATGCAACGCGGTAACAACCGCGACGGTTTCATTTCTGTCCGTGGCCAGATCAGCATGGCGATCAAGCTCAAACCTTCGATGCAAGGTTCGAAATAGGTGGTCGCGAGCGCTGAGTTGGCGCGGTCGCCCGATTTGGTCTGCCTGAGTCCTATCGCCCACGGTCATTTCGGCCTGCACACCGTCCGGCAGCGCCGGTCAGAGAGGTCGTGCGGCGGCTTAGCTAAGCGCCGTATTGGGCCACTCCCGCCGCGCAAGTGAAACTTCTGGGAGTGACAACCAATTCATCTGCACCGCCGTGGCCATCCTTGAGTGCCGAAAGGAAGTGGAAATTGTCTAACTGCAACTCCATTAATCCTGACCACAAGAGGCGGTTGAAAAGCAACCGCCAGAAGTTTTATTCTCCAGTTAGCTGGGGATATTTAGATGGCAACCTTGTTTCGCGTTTTTTGGAGCGCTTTCTTTTTCGCTGTTCTGGCTTCAACATCCCGTGCGGAAAGTCCTACATCATCGGGAACTGGGTTTGTTGTAACCGCTGATGGATGGCTCCTGACGAACGCGCACGTCGTCCAGGCTTGCAAGCGCGTCGAGGTGAAAGGCAGGGGCGACGCCACCGATCTCCGCATCGATGCGACGAACGATCTGGCTTTGGTCAAGATCAACTCTGCGGAGCCGTTAAAGCCGCTGGTCTTCCGGCACGCGTCAACGCGTCTCGGCGAGGACATCCTGGCCATAGGCTTCCCGCTGGCGACGTTGCTGTCGGATTCGGTCAAGGTCACCACAGGCAACGTCAATGCGCTTGCGGGACTTCGAAACGACACCCGGTATATCCAGATTTCGACACCAATCCAGCCCGGAAATTCGGGCGGCCCGGTTGTTGACCGCGATGGTTTTCTTGTTGGCATTACCAGCGCGACGCTGGCGAAAGGCATCGCGGACGAGATCGGCATCACAGCGCAGAACGTGAACTTCGCAATCCGCGCTTCCGTTGCCGAGCTTTTCCTGCAGTCTCAGAGCATCGCGGGGCAATCCGGCGACAGGGCGGGAGACCAGCAGACTGTCTCGACAGCTGACCTGGCGGACAAAATCACACCCTCGGTGTTCCAAATTCTCTGCTACGGCGAGGAGCAGGAACAGATGTCGACCCAGGCGCCGGGCACCACTACTAATCTGCCTGCACAGCCCGCCGCTTCACTTATTGATGCTCGCGGCTACGACGCGATCGGCTTCGACTACCGAGCTGTTAAGGATGTCACTTATTCCGGGTGCCGCGAGATTTGCGAAGGCGACAGCCAGTGTAAGGCGATTACCTACAACACGAAGCACAGCGTTTGCTTCCTGAAGGACAATGTTGTCGCTTTGATACGGAATTCGGACGCGGTTGCCGCCTATGCATCGTCAAAAGCAGCCGATGTGATCGTGTCTGATTTTGCGAGCTATTCGGGCATCGATCTTCCCGGTGGTGACTACAAGCGCTTAAGAGGCAGCAACTACTTGCAGTGTTTCACCGCCTGTATCGGCGACAACGCTTGCAAGGCGTTTTCCTATGTTCCCAAAAAGTCAGAGTGCTGGCTCAAGGACACGATCGGTCGGCCTAAGGCGACCAAAGGCGTGGAGTTAGGGATTAAGTGAGAGTGAAGGCCTTCCCCGAGCAAACTCGCTCGCCAGGCGATGATGAAACTGCCGCCAAATTGACTACAGGCCGAGGCGAATCACTATTCAAGTCCCTTTAAACAAGAAAATGGTGGGCCCGGAGGACCTGCACTTGTAAACGTTGGGGAATTTTTAGTATCCCCTCACCGTTTGTTCCTGGGGGAACGTATAGCGTCTTAATTGCTAAATTCAGCGACGATCCGCACTCGTCAATACGATCAGCGATGAACTAGTACGCTTTGAACGACGCTGAGGAATGCTCCGATTACGAATTTACAGGGCAAAGCAATGGTCGAAAAAGTCGCCATCCCGAAGCTGCAGGACCTATATGTCGGCCAACTTGCTATGAGAGGCGATTGGGTAGTGGCCTGTGTTCGCTCCCAGATGGCTTGGCCGATTGTAATGACGGAAGTGTGGTTCCGGGAGCGCACAATCTTCCTCGTACCTTGGGCTGATGCTGGAGGATCAGCCGGGATAATGTATCCCGCTGGCCGCTGTCTGTTTACAGCCTGGTGAAGATCGGGACGCGGGGCAACTGCTGATAAGCCATTTTCTCAGCTCGCTGGCCTGGGCACATGGGCAGTCTATCGAGATCGAACAGTGGAGCGGAGGAAATTTGCCGCGATCTATGGGCGGGTTCAACGGGCCATATGTTGTCGCCCGTGACTTTCTTCACCCTTACGTGCCAGATCCTGCAGACGCTAAGGCCCGTCTGGCGCTTGGCCTCTATCGGGAGGGGCTAGGCCTGAATAACCCTGCCTACGCGTGCTTGAGCTTCTTCAAGATTCTCAACATCTTTAAGGATAAAGGTCCAGATCAAATTGCTTGGATCGACGATACGATTCCTAAGATCAAGGATAATCGGCGAGCGCGAAATCGCATTTCGTCCCTCCAGAACTTAAACGAGACGCCAGGCAAGTATCTTTACGGGTCCAACCGCTGCGCCGTGGCCCACGCCTTCGGCACCACTGCAAACCCTGAGGATCCGGCTGATATGCGGCGGATGCGACAAGATTTGCCTGTCGCTCAGGCATTGGCGGAATACGCCATCGAACACCATTTCGGCGTGAAGAGCAGCCAAACGATTTGGGAAGAGCACCTTTACGAACTTAAGGGTTTTCACGAATTATTCGGCGAAGACATGGTGGCGACTATAAAGGCAGGAGCCTCGCCGAACCGGGATCTTTGGTCGCCACTTCCCAGGCTTACAGTGGCGTTGGCTCGCAGCGAAGGGTTCGCGGCCTTAACCAACCTTCGTTCTGAGATAGTAGCGATTGCGGATGGCTGTGCGGATGTCATGTGCACTTCTGATGACAACCTGACGGGAATTAAGCTCAGGCTGAATTTCGCGGAGGAGCGATTACAGATAGATGTGAAAGATGGGCTGAGGGTGGCCGACGACGGATCGGAGGGGGCGTTCAGAAGCTGCGCGAGCGTCATGCGATTTGTTCGAGACTATCTCCTCAACGGTGTCCTGGAAGTGTGGGACTGGGATCAGCGAAAATTGCTCGGGAGGTGCGATGCCTTCATTCCCTTGAATATCGATCTTCAGGCTACCAAAGAAGCTTATGATGCAATCGTCAGCAATTACGAAAATCTAGCTGAGGGACAATCGAAATCAGATGAGATTGGTGGAGACTAGGTCCCCGCCCCCATCGACAGGTGACGGGCGCCTAAGCCACCCTCAAGCATGCTTCAAGAGATGTAAAAAATTCCGGAATCTGGTGTCAAAACTCCGGTTTGTCGCGTCCGGCTACACCGGCTTTTGTAGCCCATATTGTAGCCCCGCACAGAGCCCAGGGGGCTAAAAATCAGCTAAGTCTTTGAAAAATGGTGGGCCCGGAGGGCCTGCGTCCATTCAATAAAATCAAGTGCTTCACCGGAGCTGAGACATTTCCAGTTACCAAGGAAAAACAATGTCTCCCATTTGACAGTGTCTCACTAAATTCCTCTCGCGATATGACGCAGCGACACGTCATCGACGATGCCAGCCGGTGGATCGCCGCTCAAGCATCGGTCGTGAAGCGGATGTCAATTCCTCTCGTGTGTATCCGCTTTGATCTAACCGCCCTCGAAGCAATCGAGGCGCTGAAACGATCTCATGCCTTGAATTGTGGGAGGTGAGCGCCCGTGGCGATGTCTTCCGCAAACAACTTTCTTTTCGCCTATAAGGCGTTCGCTGTCGCACCGGATCTGTCCGCCAATGATCGACGCGTGGCTGGGGCGATTGTTGATCACTTCAACAAAAAAACGGGGCAGTGCGATCCGAGCATTGAGCGCCTGTCAGCATTGCTTGGGGTCGACGAAAAGAGTGTCCGCCGGGCGACGACGAGGCTGTGCGAGCGCGGCCTGTTTAAGAAGGCAAGCCATGGCGGGAAGTCGCACCGCGCAAGCTACCTTCCGTGCTGGGTGAAATTTCAAGAGATCGTGGACGACTGGGAGCTACGCATGCGGTCGCGAACACGGCGCGATGTCGACCGCGATAGCCGGGCAGAAATGTCCAGTTCAACAGGGCAAGAAGGTCCGGTTGAACCGGACAAAAATGCCCGACAAACCCATAGAGCTAACCCTTTGAATGAACCCTTTTTAGCAACGGACGGCGCTCGTGGAAACGTTTCGAATGCATGGCCGCAAAGGGCGGATGAGCAGAGCACAGTCAGTCGGCCGAAGCGCGGTGATGGGCATCGGAATGGATCGGGCTGGCATATCGATCGCTTGAAACCATGTCGGCCGCTACAGCGCCACCAGATATCGCACAGCCAGGCAGCGGACGCCGCAGCAGAACGGCGCTGGTATGCAGACCTGCATGCGCTTGGCCCGGAGCTAGAAGCCGATGCAATTGAACGGCTGACCCAGGAAGCTATCAATGCGGTGACGGCTGCCGAGCGGCATCAGCGAGGCGCTGGCATTCGCGTCATCCATGAGGCGCTTTGGATGCGGTCGGGCGCCAGACTATCTTGAATTGTATCGCTGCCTCGGGGTGGCGCGGGTCCTTCCGGAGCGTCGGCTGAAAGCGGGGAGGGCGGCAGCGCAAGCCGGGCGACTATTTTCGCGCCGCAGGTACTGCATGTTCTCATAATGGTGCCCCTTGTTGTTCTTTGGAGCAAAACCATGAAAGAGCTGACAGAAGCTGAAATTGAACACCTGATCGAACGTTTCCCGCTACCTGACGACCGGGCTGATGCCATCCTCGGACTGGGCGACACGGCCCTCGCTTTGGGCGTTTCCCTGCCGACCATGCAGCGATATCTCAAGATCGGTCTGCCGGCGATCAAGCGAGGCGGCATGGGCCGGCTGTGGCGGATTAGGCTCGCGGTCGCGTGGGCCTGGCGGCAGGCGCTGATGGCCGAGCGCGTCGAAAACAAGGCCAAGGTTCAACAGGCAAGATCGGTCCTGACATGGCAACGCCGATAGACGACTTCATCAACCTCGCGGAGCACCTCGACCGGCTACCGGAGCGCTGGGCGCGCAACATCGCTGCCCGCCTAAACCGGTTCCTTTCGGGCGAAACAGATGATGTCGCCGCAGCGCTCGATCTCAAAGTGGCACGCGGAAAGCGCCGCTGGCGCGGGGCATCGGTGTTTGCCGCGCGCGACAGCGCCATTCGGGAAGCCGCCGAGACGTTCTTTCCCGGCATGAAGCCGACGCAGCAGGCCGACGCGCTGGCGGTAGCGCTGCGACGCTATGCGACCTCGGCCTGGTGCATCGATCGGCAGAAGCAAGAGTGTCCCTACAAAGCCGGCGACCTGCGTGCGGCTCTCTGGCTCATCCTCACCCGCGTCGATTATGCGGTTGCGGCCCGGCGGATCAGAAAAATTTTGGCCACGAGATAGGGCTTTTCGTGGCCACGCTTTCGGACAATCCTGGACGAAACCTAATTGAGGCAGGCATGTCAAAACTGATCGTAGACGGCGAGCTGATGCTTTACGGGCCGGTTGGCTTCACCGATTTCTGGGATGAAAGCGGCTTCACCAGCTCACAGGTGGTCGAGGCTTTGGCCGAACTTTCCGGCGACATCGTCGTGCGTCTCAACTCCGGTGGTGGCATCGCCATGGAGGGCTCGGCGATCCACAACGCTCTGAAGCGCCACGACGGCCGGGTGATCGTGAAGATTGACGCGATCGCCGCCTCGGCGGCTTCGTTGATCGCCATGGCCGGCGACGAAATCGAAATGTCTCTCGGCACGCTGTTGATGATCCATGAGCCGTCCGGAATGACCCTCGGCCCGGCCGATGATCACCGGCGCACCGCCGGCGTTCTCGACACGATGACGGGCGTGTTTGCGCAGGTCTATGCCGAGCGCACGGGCCTCTCCGAAAAGGAAATCCGGCAGATGATGAAGGATGAAACCTGGATGGCGCCGCAGGAGGCGCTGGCCAATGGCTTCGCCACCTCGGTTTCCGAACAGGCACCGACCGCGCCGACGGCCGATGCGGCGTTTGACTATAGCAGCTACGCGAAAGCGCCGGATCGCCTGAAGAGGCTGGCAGGAGAGCGGAAGGCTATGGGTCTTCCCATGGTGGCGGTTGCGTCCGCTCCGCACAAACGAAAGGAAGTAACCATGACCGAACCGAACGTGGATGCGGTCGACGACCAGGCGGCCGCCAAGATGCAGGACGTCAACAGCCGCATCTACCAGCTCTGCACCTCTGCGAAGATGACGCTAGTGGAGGCAAACGAAATCGTGCTCGACGCGAAAGGTGATTTCGGCAAGGCGCAGAAGATGATTATCAACGCGCTCGCCAACAAAGAGCCGGGCGGCGGTCGGGTTTCACCATGTCATTTTGACGACAGCTACGGCTCGATGATGGTCGCCCGCGATATCGAGGATGCGCTTTATGCCCGGATTGCCGGCAAGCCTGCTCAGGGCCGCGCCTCGCAATGGGAGGGCCGCAGCCTGCTCGACATGGGGGCGGCTCTGCTGGAGGCGCGCGGCGAGCGGGTCATTTCGCGAAATCGCGATCGGCTTGCGACGCAGATCATGAGCAGCGGGTCGACACACAGCACGTCGGACTTTCCTTTTGTCACGGGCAATGCGGCGAACCGCTTCATGCTCGATGCCTATCGCGCCGCCGAGACGCCGCTAAAGCAATTGGCGCGGGTCCGCAACGCCGCCAATTTCAAGGCCATGACCATCGGCCGCATGTCGGAAATGCCGAGGCTCGAAGAGGTGCTTGAAGGCGCCGAAATCACCTACGGCTCGCGTTCGGAGGCGAAAGAAACCTACCGCGTCAAGACATATGCGAAAATGTTCGGCATCTCGCGGGAAGCCCTGATCAATGATGATCTAGACGCCTTCTCCGATACGCTACGAGCGTTCGGCCAAGCCGCCGCGCAAACGGAGGCGGATTTGATTGCCGACCTTCTGCTCGACAACAACGGCCTCGGGCCGCTGCTCGATGACGGCGTCACGCTCTTCGCAAATGCACGTGGAAACAAAGCGGTTACGCCATCCGCCCTGACGATCAGCAGCGTCAGCGCTGGCCGCAAGGCGCTGCGCGATCAGAAGGGGCTCGACAACGAGACGCCGCTTTCGCTGAAGCCGCAGTTCCTGATCGTCGGCTCTGATAACGAAACGACGGGCGAGCAAATTATCGCCGCGATCACGCCCTCGGCCACCGAAGAGGTGAACCCCTTCTCCGGGAAACTCACGCTGCTGGTCGAGCCTCGCCTTGAGGATGCCGCCTGGCGGCTCTTCGCGACTCCCGACCAGGCGCCGATCCTTGAGATTGCCTACCTTAACGGCGTTCAGCAGCCGAAACTAGAAACGCGCGAAGGCTGGAACACGCTCGGAACCGAATTCCGGGCGATCTTGGATTTCGGCTGCGGCATTACCGGCTGGCGTGGCGCCTATCTCAATGAGGGCGAATAAAACGCCCGGATCAATCGAGAGGACCGAAAATGTCGGAACATCACTCGCATTTGACCGACGACGAGATCATGGCCGAAGGTGCAAAAATCGCCGAGGAGCGGGCGCAGGGCAAAATCATATCGATTGACGAACTTTGCGCCCGCTTAGGTATCAAGCTGGAAACGGCTCTTGCCTTGGGAGCCGAGGAGGCATCCCGCATTCATGGCCGGCCGATGACGATCATTCGAATCGACTCGGTCAATTAAAACGATGGCGGCCAAGGCTATTTGGCGGGCGGGAACATTCGTGCACCAGCACCAACCGCCGCCGGCTCAGGGGCGGCGCTCCGCCCTTTCCTTGCGCCCCTGTTTTAAAATTTCCTGTATGGTACGGTGGAAAAACAGGCCGCGATTTCCGTAATAGGGGCCTCCATCGTCTACACGGGGACTGAACAAATCAATCTCTTTTTCGAGTTGCTGGATTTCTCTCGATAATTGTAGTCTCCAGTAGCGGGCGTCAGCTTCCGTGATCTCGGCACACCGATCGCACACGCCGATCGTGCCCATTAAATCCCTTATGTCATCTGGCAGCTTCCTAGTAGCAATTTCTGCGGGGTGCCCCCCTCCCGAGAAAATGTCCTTCAAAACTTCAATGAACACCTTCCGCCTGTAGACCGCTCTTTCGGCGCGCTCAATTAACCTTCGATCTCGTCGCAGCGCATCCGCGCGGCTCAACTGTGGGGGGAACGGGTTTGCTTCTGTCCTGGGCGGAACAGGAGCGCGAGGTGGAAGGGGGAAGGTTGGAGGAGGGGCAGGTCTCACTCGAGTTTGAGGGCGGCTGTCCGACAGTCCAGGGTCCTCGCGCTCTCTAGTTCTCTCGCGCCCGCTATCTTCACCCCAAAAAACACAATCGCCTGCGTCATTGCACCGGTACTGCGCTACGGCAGGCCCAAAAGCCATCAGTCCTGCAAGAATGGAGATCAAACCGTTTCTCATGGGAGGCTCAGAGGGTGTGAAGCTTGGTTCCTAGAGAGGCTGAAGGGCACAATTCTACACCTAAAATGATGCCTTGGACAGCCAATCAAGCTGAAGCTCTGGTTCGCCCTCAAAGCAGGGCGGTTTTCTTTTTAAGCATTCCTTGATGTAATCATCGGATGGCAAAGCCTCCACCTTCAAAGCCTCTGCTTACCACGGATAAGCCGGTTCGATCCCGGCCGCGCAAGCCAAGAGATCCGGCGCAGCCCAATCTTCCTCTCGATCCTATGCCGGACCGCATAGAGCCATGCCTGGCGCTTTTGAAGCCGCGCCCGCCCAAAGGTCGGCAATGGGCTTTCGAGGTGAAATGGGACGGCTATCGCCTTGCCGTCCATATCGAACGGTCGGGCGTGCGCATTCTGACGCGCGGCGGGCACGACTGGACGGGCCGCTTCCCCGCGATCCTGGCGGCTGCAAAGCGCCTTCCGGTCTCCACAGCGATATTGGATGGCGAGGCCGTCGTGTTCGACGAGCAGGGCCGGTCGGATTTCGGTCGGCTCCAACAGTCGCTCGGCGGCCGCGGCGGGAATAGGTCATCCCGGGAAGCGGTCATGATGGCGTTCGACCTTCTCTATTTCGATGGCCATGATCTGATGGAGACAGAATTCACCGCGCGGCGCCATCTCCTCGAGGGGTTGGTGCCCGCGGGCGGCGAAGAAGCCATCCGGCTGTCCGAGGAAATCGAAGCGGATGGCGAAACCCTGCTGCGCATTGCTTGCGAGCACGGGCTCGAGGGTATCATCGCCAAGGACCGCAATAGCACTTATCGCAGCGGCCGGGGCGGCGAGTGGCTGAAGATCAAATGCATTCAGAGCGACGGCTTCGTGATCGTCGGCTATCAGCGCTCCAGCGCGGCGTTCGGGAATATCGGCGCGCTCCTGCTGGCTGCTCGAAAAGGTGACGAGCTGGTTTACGTCGGATCCGTCGGAACGGGCTTCAAGGCAGACGAGGCGATGAAGCTTCGCGCAGCGATGGACAAGATCAAGGCGACCAAGCCGGCGGTCAAATATTTCGGGGGGCGCAAGAACCTGATCTGGATCAAGCCGAAGCTGATTGCAGAGATCGAATATCGAGCCTGGACACATGACGGGAAGCTCCGGCATGCATCCTATAAAGGCCTACGGGACACGGCGGATGATGCGGCAATTCTAGAACTTTTGTGATTGCTAGCACTTCCGGCATGCGAATACTCCGGATTTCAGAAGATCCGGCTGCTTGACCGGGGTTGTCCGCTGTGTTCAGTGTCAGCCGCATTTGACCGCGATAGGCGAACACATGGCAGATAACAAATTCAGCGAGTGGATCGCAAGGCATCATCCGAAGTATGTCAGCCTCACACAGTCAGTTGAGTTGATTATGACCCAGCTTCTCAAGAACGCCAATATTCCTCATCTCCCGGTGGTTGGTCGGACAAAAAGCCCAGAGAAATGCATCGAGAAGGTCAATCGAAAGGGGTACAGGAATCCCGTCGAGCAACTCACCGACATCAGCGGCGTGCGAATAGTTGTTTATTTCGACTACGATGTTCAAGCCGTTAGTGAACTGATTGAAGCAAGTTTCAATGTCGATTATGTTAACAGCTCAAATAGAGATGACCTGCTGGCAGTGAACGAGGTCGGTTACCGGTCTGTGCACTACGTCTGCGACCTGGGCATGGACAGGGTCAAACTACAAGAACACAAGGCGCTCGGTGGTCTGAAGTTCGAGTTTCAGGTCAGAACGGTTCTGCAGCATGCCTGGGCAGAGTTGGCGCACGATCGGAATTATAAGTTCTCCGGAAAGCTCCCGAATCGGTTGGAGCGAAAGCTCAACCTACTTGCTGGCCTGATGGAGACCGCAGATGCCGGTTTCAGTGATCTTTCGAGGGAGATAGACAATTACGTTGCTTCAGTCTCAAAGTCTGCGGCTGGCGGAGAGTTGGAGATTGAAATTAATGCATTAAGCATTGAGGAATTTGTTCGACAATGGGCGAAGCTAGAGGGACTTACCTTTCAGGAACTCGAAAACAGAGATCACATTGATGAGTTGCTTCGGGAGCTGAAGCAGTTCGATATATCCACACTTGATGAGCTTAAAAATATAATCCCTGCTGACTATGCAGAAAACATTCCAGACAGCAAAATCACCGTGCTTGGCGCCGTTCGCGACTGGATGATCATCTCTGATCCAAAAAAATTCATGCGGAAAGTCTCCGTCAACTGGGGGTTGGGCAACGAAGACTTTCAGCTTTATGTCAAATACCTAACCAATGAGCAAATTGACGACTTAATGCGACATGTGGGTCTCGCCGACGTCTATGTGCCTGACGATGACGACCGCTCCCCATAACGAATCGGCTGGGTAGAACAAACCGGAAAATTCGCCCGGACTGCGAGAGCGGGAGGCAACCTGGCTGTTTATGAATTGAAGTGAGCGTGGTGTTTTAAAGCGGCCGGTGCTATCGAAGAAGAACCCTCCGGAGACAATTTAAAATGGATAATTTGGATTTTGCTTTGTACGGATTATTCTCATCCGATGATGTGCATAAACGAACGGAACTCGTCAAAGGGCAGAAAAAGCTAATCCACTACTGTTCAGCTGATACAGCTCTGAAGATCATAAAAAATCGGGAAATTTGGCTCCGCAACGTGCGGGTCATGAACGATTATATGGAAGTGAACCACGGTTTCAATCTCATTGGAAAGTCGCTCCAGCCGCCTGTAGACACCGCGATCGAAACTGGCATGAACGAGGTTAAGAAGGCGCTTAATGCCATTCACCCAGGGCTTGCTGATGAAGCGTTTTCGCGGTTTCAACACTGGTCGCCCTTAATCCAGCATGAGACCTACGTCACGTGTCTTTCAGAGCATCTCCTTGATGAGAATGAAGACGGTCGGCTCTCGATGTGGCGAAATTATTCATCTGGTCAGGCGGGCGTTGGGATCGTAATTAACACCTCTATTTTCGCGCGCACTGACGATGAGCTGGGCGTCTACAGCAGCCCCGTCACTTATTTGTCTGACCAGGGTCTCGAAAACTCGCTGATGCAGCTTGCTCAAGGAATAAGGGCGCAAGCCGTTTTCCTTTCTACGGTACCGCGAGAGGCTTTGATCGGGCACTATTTTCTTCTACTCCGAACGATCGCTCATTGCTCGAAACATCCCGGGTTCAAGGAAGAAAGGGAGTGGCGGATCTTCCACACACTGGGCCTCGACGAACTGAAGATATTGAAGATGACCAGCGAGTCTTTGGGCGGGATTCCTCAGCGTATTTTGAAACTGCCTCTTGATGGGAGCGTCGAAGGCCTTTCGGTTGCCGACTTAGTCGAAAAGGTCTTAATCGGACCTTCCCAATATCAAAACGTAATAGGCATGGCATTAGCGGACGAGCTCGATCGGGCCGGCAAGAAGGACGCCTATCAAAGCATCAGATATTCCCCGATTCCTTTGCGCACCTAACGCCAACATGAAGAACGGAGCCCCGACTGCCGGGGCATTTTTCATTGTTCCCATTGGAACTTGATTGCTTCGAGCAGCGTCTGGCGCCGCTTCATCTCCGAACCGTCGCCATAGACCGGGAGGCCGAATTCGTAGCCCATCAGATCCGCCTGTTAAGCCACTGCCGTCTTGTGTTTCGATAGCACCAGCCCTTCGGTTGCTTCTTCCGGCGCTTGATTGTCACGCCTTCCCACGGACCTGACGCTCCGCGTCACGCTGAGTGAGGATTGATGGACCTAAGACTGCCCAGCCCGTCTCCTCCTCCACGAGTACTTGCCCCATGTAATCCAATTTGAAATGGCCGACCCTGTTGGGGTCGTGAGATGCAGATGTTTCAGGCGTGCCATCTTCGCCATTGCGGATGGTGATCAAATTCTGACGACCATGCAGCCAGAACTCGACCTCATCTCCCATGAATTGGATTTTGGTCACCAGTGGATGCCCCGCCAGGATTTCTTTTGCCACCATGGACGCGTTGGGAAGCGTCTTAAACTTCTCACGTACTCTGTCCAGCAGCATCGCAGTACTGTCAATTTTGGTAAGGGCCTCGGTAAGCAAGGACCTGACAGCCTCGACTTCCGACCCGAAGCCTCCCAATTGCTGATACTGCGCGATCCTTTCAACGAGATCTTTCGGTAGTACGTAAACTCGCCTCTGCTGATCCTCTGGCTTCTTCGCCATGCAAATCTCCGATGCTTTGACACAAGGCCTATGTTGATAGTCGTTGACATAGCAATGTCAACTAGCGCGCACAAAAACATGATAACTATGTTGACAAGTTAGGCTCGGTATCCAATCATGTCAAACACGTCTTGAAGACCCCGGCGGAACACCACCGGACTTTCAGAGCGTTGAGCCGTTCAGCATCGAACGCCGAAAGGTCGTGTGTCATGGTGGAGAAGGAATATTTTTCCCTATTAGGCGACAAGGAGATCTTCGAGCAGTGCACCGCGCTCTCGGAAGAAATCGCGCAAGGCCGCGAAATCGGGTTAGGCGATCTCTGCGCTCGCCTCGGAATCCCAGTCGAAACGGCGCTCGCGTTGGCGTCCAAGCACGCGAGCCGGCTGCACGGTAGGCCGATGACCATCATCAAGATAGACCGGAGGCACTGACGTGGCGAGCGCAGATCGTAGGCCGATTCCTTGCTTCGCTCTTCGGCGACAGGAGGCGGCTGCCTCATTGGGCATCTCGTCATCATTGTTCGACGGTTGGGTGGCTCAAGGTTTGATGCCCAAAGGCATAAAAATCAACGGTGTAGTGCTGTATGATGCGGAACAACTGCGCGCAGCATGGCAAGACTTGGTCGAGAGCGGTGCCGCCAACTCCCAAGACGATAACAATCCCTTTAATGGAGTGATCGCGTGATCAAGACCCGGCTCCGATATTGCGTTTATGATCCCGATCCACGTGGCAACCCCCGCTATTACGTGCGCAAGAAAGGCCAGAAAAAGGTCCGTATCTTTGAAAAGTTTGACGACGGCAGGGGTAACATTGCTGAAGCGTTTATGAAGGCCTATTGGGCGGCGCTCGCAGCGCTGGATGGTGCCGCCCCCCCGAAAAAAGAGGTGCCGCGCGAGGATACCTTCGACTGGCTTGTCGATCAGTATTATCGGTCCAATGAGTTCAAGCGCTTAGAATTGATGACACAGAGCGATAAGCGCAGCGTGCTATCTCGCTTCTGCGCAACGGCCGGGCCGCTGCCGTATAAGAAATTTCGGCAACAGGATGTCGCCAACAGCCAACTCAAGCGGAAGGCAACGCCAGGGGCGGCCGATAAGCTGGTGAAGGTTCTCAGGGCTCTCTTCAATTGGGCGATGAAGCAGCAGCCGCCGCTGATTGCCGCCAACCCGGCGGTAGGAATAAAGAAACTGAATGCTGCATCCGAAGGCTTTCACACGTGGACGTTGGATGAGATCGACAAGTATCGCGCACACCATCCTATAGGCACGACCGCGCGCCTTGCTTTGGAAATCATGATCAACGTCGGCGCCCGGATATCGGACGCAGCATATATTGGACGGCAGCACGAAAGCGGCGGCCAGCTTCGATTCACCGCCCGAAAAAATCGGAATCGGAAGCCCACGGTCATCGAAGTGCCGATGACGACGGATTTAATCGATGCTTTGAGGCAAACCAAAACTGGTGACTTCACCTACCTGGTGACGGAGTACGGCCGCCCTTTCACCGTCAACGGATTAGGAAACCGCATGCGCGAATGGTGTGACACTGCAGGTCTGCCGCAGTGCTCCTCCCACGGGCTGCGGAAAGCGGCCGCTGTCATTTTCGCGGAGAGCGGCGCCAGCGCTCCAGAGATGTGCGCTGTTTTCGGTTGGTCGAAGCTGGAAACCGCCGAGACCTACATCCGTAAGGCTCAAAAACGAAGGATGGCGAGCAATGCTTTTGCTCGTCTAGCTGATTACCGGAAACCCGAAAGTGTCTCATTTTCACGCCCGGAAAAGGAGCGTGAGACAAATCGCGGAGAAAAACATGGAAAATCAACGTCGAAGAACAAGAATGGTGGGCCCGGAGGGACTCGAACCCCCAACCAAGCGGTTATGAGCCGCCGGCTCTAACCATTGAGCTACAGGCCCTGACGCCGTGGTGAGCGCCGCGGTGCCGAAGGTCGGCACCGCGATGCCGGGGCAATGGTTCCCGCAGCATCGGTTCGCTCTAGCCCAAATTGCAGGGAGCCACAAGCGGGCAGGGCAACATCTGTGGATGATGCATAATTCACGGGCAAAAGCACTGGAACCTTGCGGCGCGGAATACACTTATTCGAATCATATTCCGCATGAAAAGGGCGTTTGCAGATGGTGGCTTCGAACAGTGCCGTGGTGCTCATCGTGGAGGATGAGCCGCTGATCCGGTTCAACATCCTCGATGTGCTGGAGGATGTCGGTCACGTGGCGCTGGAGGCGGCGAATGCCGATGAGGCGATGGTGGTGCTGAAGGGCCGGCAGGATGTCGATATCCTGTTCACAGACGTCAACATGGCCGGGTCGATGGACGGCATCCAGCTTGCCAAGCGGGTGAGGGCGATGCGGCCGAATATCGGCATCATCATCACCTCGGGCATGGTGCGGCTCGATCCGATGGCGCTGCCCGCCAATACGGCCTTCCTGCCGAAACCCTATATGCACGATGCGCTGATCTCGACGATCGATTCCCTGATGAGGTGATTCGCGCAGCCGCAAAACGGGGACAGGTTTTGCGGCTGCGCGCGAGGCGCCGGGAGCCATGCTCCTCTTCAGGCGGGGCGGAGGGAACCGCACCCTCAGCTGAAGCTGCTCTTCAGCGCCTCGTTCTCGTGTTGGGCCTTCTTCTCGTAGATCGTAAACAGCGCCATCGAGAGCAGGTAAGAGAGGAAGGGATCTCCTATCTGCGTGGCGATGTCGCGGGATGCGAGCACGTGGCGCTCCAGGGCGCTGATATCTTTCTGTATTGCGGTTTCAGCGAGGCGGTTCATGCTGCCATCTCCAGGAATTGCGTCACGACCGATCGGGCCGGAACATGTCTGACATAAAGGGGTAGGGTCAGGCCGAGGGCGGCGCGCATCTTGCGCAGCACGCGATCCGACACTTCGAAGGCGCCGCAGCAGACGGGGTACTTGCCGTAGCCGTCTGCGCGGCCGAGTTCTTCCACTTCGGCGCCTGCGCGTTTGTAGACGCGCTTGAGATAGGGTTCGTAGTTGGAAATCATCGTATGGATGCCGTGGTCGAGCGCGCATTCGCACAGTGCGAGCAGCATCATCGAGAAGGCGCGGCCGGCATCGATATTCGGGAAGTCCCCGGCGATCGCCTCTTCATCGATGCACATGCGCGTGCCCTCCCAGATGCCGGGGGCGACGAGATCGGCGGCAGCGGGAAACGTCTCGCGGAAGACGTCGTAGAGAAGGGTCGGGCCGGTCGTCGGCATCAGGCGCATGCCGCCATAAAGACGGGTGCGGCTGTCGTTGCACCAGACGAGATAGGCCGGGGCGAGCGCGTCATAGCTGTCGCGTTCGTAAGGGCCGATGACGGGAACGTCCCAGCCGAGCGTGTCGGCGAACACCTTCTTGCGCAGGCGGAACATCTGGTCGAGTACGGCAGCGTATTTCTGATACTCATGTGCCTGAATGATAACGAACATTTTGCCCTCCAGCGTTTGCAGTCCGTGGAGAGCAGAATGGTTTAGACGGGCCGCATCGGAAATTCCCACAGATAGGCCCCCCCAGATGGGGGGATTAGCCCAAAAGTATGAGGATGGGGATTATGCCGCACAGCAAGGCGCTGAAGCGCGGCAACGCTTCAACGTCTTGAACCTAGCTTGCGAAAACAGGTGGGTGGATCGAAGAAAACGGAAATTCTCTGAAGCGCGTCGGCGTCAAATTTGATTCACACGACGCGCTTTAACCCTTTGTTTTTATGCATGTCGTTATCCCGGAACCGCTGCACACTTCCGAGCGACATGCATTAGGGATTGATGATGCGCAGCTGCACCGCCCGCGAGGCGGCCGCCGAAATCGTGGCGCAGCCGAGCTTGAAGCGGGCAGTCTTCAGATAATCGCGGGTGGTATGCTCTGAAATGCCCAATATTACCGAGATATCCTTGTAATCCTTGCCGAGTGCGGTCCAGTGCAGGCACTCGATCTCGCGCGGCGACAGGGCCGGCACCGGATCGTTCTCGCCGTGCAGCTCATAGACGGCCTTGCGGTGGATCAGATGGGCGATCTCGATCCATTCGTTGCGGCAGCGCCGCACAAGTTCGGCCCAATCGTCGGCCGGGATGCGGGCGTTCATCGACAGCAGCGCACGCCGCTGCGCCTTGTCGGCAACGGGAATGGAATAGCCGTTGCCGCCGATGCCGTGCTTCTGGGCATCGACCAGCATGGCATAAGCCTCCGGCGTCGGCTCGACTTCGCTCCAGTCGAAGGGCAGCTGGCGTTCGAAGCCCTGCTTGACGATCGGATCGACCTTCACATAGCTGTTCAGGAGGTAGCGGGAGACCCAGGCATCGGGATAGGTGGTGCGCACGAAGGGGGAATCGATCTTGCTCGCGATCGTCTGGGCGAGATGATAGGTGACGAAATCGAGGCCATATCCTGCCTGGAGAATACGGATGGCGGCATCCACATGGGGCGCAGCCTTGATCTGTTCGAAGGCGGGTTCGAACTTGTCGCTATAGGTATTCTCGATCATTTCCATTGTCCCAATTCCCTCAATCCTACCGTGAGGACCATCTAAAATACAAGGCATCCCCACATATGCGGGGAATGACAATTCGGGCACCAACTGTTAGCGCCTTCATGAGGAGGCCTCATATGGACAGCAGCAGACCGTTCGAGATTGCCGAATGCCAACAGGCCGCCAAAGGCCTGAAATCCAGCTGGCAGGACATGGCAGGGTCCGAAGCGTTGATCCGCGCCCTGGTTGCCGAACGCAACGGCGACAGCCCGCTGGCGCTGTTCTGGACCGAGGTCCATCGGGCGCTTTGCCAGGAACACAAGGCTTTCTGACAGGTCTGCCCCGGCTGCCGATTTCAGTCTTTTCCCCGATATCAACAGCATCGGTTGCACATCGAAACCGGCCCCCCCGGCGAGATGAAACCCGCGCTCCGCCCATGAGCAGGGTTCATGCCTCCCGTTTCCGATTTTGCAAAGAGGGTGTCGAGCGGCAATGTCGCTGGCGCGGAGGGGGATCGCCCTTATCCCCTGTCTTTGTGCCAATATGCTTGACGAAACGTTTCGAGCGGGAACAGTCGGCGTTCCCGCAAGCGGCTGCACTGTGCCATTGCTGACACTTCCTGGCTAAAGGACGAAATTTCCATGGGTCAGCCTGGAAAGCATTGCTCCTGCGCCGTCCCTCCCTCCGCCCTGATCCTGAGGTGCCCCGCAGGGGCCTCGAAGGACGAGGGTCGGCCACCCCGGGCCACCCGCTCACTCAGCCCTGACCGGTCTGCGTTTCGACAGTTCCGGCAAGGCCTCGTAGTCCAGGGCAATCAACGCCTCCTTCTTGCGGCGCGACCAGTCCTTGATCTGCCGCTCGCGGGCGATGGCGTCGATGATGCGGTCATAGGTTTCGGTAAAAGACGAGTTCGGCGGGGAGGCGCTTGGCAGTGTAGCCGTCATAGCTTCCGGTATTGTGCTCCCAGACACGCGCCTCGATCTCCTGCTTGGTGAGGCCGGTATAGTATGAGCCGTCGCTGCAGCGGAGGATGTACACGGTGACTTCCATGACGGCAGGCTAGCATGGGGGGTGATTGGGCAGCAATCGGGCAGCGCTGGGTCGGCCAGCCACCGCCCCGTCCTTCGAGACTACGTTTTCGGGCTGCGGGTGGCCGACCTCATCCTGAGGTGCCCCGCAGGGGCCTCAAAGGGCGAGAGTCGGCTCCGGCGTCTGCTCCGGCAATAAATGTGGGTTGAAGCGCCCAGCCACGCGCTGGTCGTGGTGCCGTGTGGCTGGGCTGATTATTAAATCGTATGGCCGGCTCAACCGACCTTCGTCGACGGATTGATCCATTCCTGGCTCGGCAGTTCCGGCCGCGGCGGCTTCGGGCGGAATTTCACCAGCACCTCGCGGCCATCCACCGATGCCTGCGTGCGTTCCAGCGCGTCGCGCTCGGCAACCGCCTGGCGCCAATGTTCGTCGTCCCGGCCGTCCGGGCGGCCCTGTTGTTCCCAGATCGCGTAGGCCCGCTTGCTGATCCATTCTTGGCGTCTGTCGCTCATCGATCCTATCCGTTGGTGAAAGGCGTTATTCGGCAATTCTGTCAGGCTGAACAGGCGCGCGGCGCTTGGCTGCCATCAGCAAATCGAGTTCGATCGAGGAGGGTCCGAAACGGGTGAACAGGCTTTCGGCCTGCTCGTTGCGCAGGCCATATTTGGCGGCGAATTCGTCAAGACTATACGGGCGGCCGCGCAGAACCCTGGTCCGCCGCTCCGGTTCACGGATTTGCGTCATTGGTGGTAACCCCATCTGCTTTTTGCAAAGTGAGAACAAAACAGATTACAGCCGCAAAAGTTCCGTGATTTTTCACCGTTTTTTCGGCCGTTTACACCGATGCGGGGCAACTGGCATGGAATTCCAGGAAGGCTGCATGGCGAGAAAATTTCGCCTAGAACATGCAATAATTTCATGCCTTTAAGCAAATGGCTTCCGTTTCGGCGGAGAAATGGGCTTTATCCGTGGCGTGTTACTCTATAGAATCAATCGTGTTAATCGGTCTGCGAGGGGCAAAAAGCTGCGTTCCCCGCGTCGATGCCGACCGATCCAGGAGGACTTTGGCTTCAATCCCTCAAGAGGAGACAGACATGATGAATGCCCTGCCGCCACTTCATAACGGCCACGCGCCGTTTACCCTCCAGCAGCTGTTTCGCGAAGCACTTTACGCCTTCGAGGAATGGGACAGTGAATTGACCGAACCGATCGTGACCCACGAAGGACGGGTCATCCCGATCAGCTTCGTTTTCGAAGCCATGCGCGAATGCACCGACATCGTGCCGATGAATATCGTCGGCGCCGTCACCGAACGTCTGACCAAGCCGTGGGAAGGCGAAGGTCCGCTCGACCAGATGACCTTCTCGACGGCGGCACGCGTGATGCGCGTGCTGGTGCGCAAACGTCTTCTCGCCAACGGCACGGCGGATCTCGTCGCCGTTTCGGCGCATGCGGCCGAAGACCAAAGCCGCGACTGACAGGAAAAGGATCGCAGCTCAAGCATGCCCGCGCAAACTGTGCGACGGTTTTGCGATTAGGACATGCTGGAATCGAGGACCTAAAGCGTGGCACGCGAATCTGAAAGATCGCGACACGCTTTAGGACTGCGATCCTCTTCTGTTTCGGCGGAACCTCCCTTATTCCCAGCCGTTTATTTCCGTGATCCCAATTCGCACAGGGTTGGGAATTATTCAGTCATTCAGCGCGTTCCAGCATTCTCTGCGCCTTTGTGCGCCGGCGCTGGAATGCGACAGACACAGCCCGTAGCAAGATGACGGGCGAGGAATGCCATCATGCTGAAATCCATCGTTCAAGAAATCATCGGCACACCGCGGCGTGAGCCGGAACTTCCGCAATCGCTCGAACAGTTTCGCGACAACAAGCGGGTGCTGATCATCTTCGCCGATGCGCAGGACGATCGCGCGGTGATCCAAGACGAGTGGTTGCGCAATGCCCATATGCGTCTCATCGAGGAAGACGTCGAAGTGTTCATCATCGCCGGCGGCGGCGCCTTCTCGCTGTTCGACGATGCATGGGAGCTTGATGCCGACGATGTGAGAGAGCGGCTGCAGGGGCCGCCGTCCGGCGAGTTCGGACTGATCCTGATCGGGCGCGACGGAACGGTGAAGCTGCGCTCCAGCGAACCGCGCACGGTTGAGGAGATTTTCGAAGCCCTGGAGAGCCTGCCGAAGACGACGCCCTGGTAACTGCCGCGCGGCGTGGCTGAATGCAGCGGCGGGGCGCTTCCGTCAGAGTTCGAAGGCCTCCTTGAGGCCGAGGCTTTTGCGCTCGCGCAGGTCGAGATCGGCCTCGATATGGGCGATGTGATGCAGCATCAGCTGGCAGGCGCGGTCGAGATCGTCGTTTTCGATCGCCGCGATGATGTCGCCGTGTTCGGAATGGCCGCAGCTTGAGGCCGTCGACTGGCCGTAAAGCGCAATCACCAGCGACGAGCGGGCGACGAGTTCCTCCATGAAGCGCTGCATGATCGCATTGCCGGAGATTTCCGCCAGCATCAAATGGAAATCGCCCGACGCCTTGATCTCGGCGCGGCGCGCCGTCTGGCCGCGCTCGCTCATCAGCCGGCCTTCCTCCAGCAGAAGATGTCTCAGCTGCTGGATGTCGGCGGGCGTGATGCGCGCCGCCGCCTCACGCAATATGCCGGGCTCCACAAGGCGGCGGGCGGCAAAGATCTGGCGGGCTTCATCCGGCGAAGGATAGGCGACGAATGCGCCGCGGTTCTTCTCGACGCTGACGAGGCCTTCATAGGAGAGCGCCTGCAGCGCAGCGCGGGCGAGCGTGCGGCTGACGTTGAAGAGATTGCCGACATCGCTTTCGGAAAGTTTGGTGCCGGGGGAAAGCCTGCGCTCGACGATCGCCTCGCGAATGGCGTCGCGGATCTGCTGCGCGCCGGTTTCGGCGGAGTCTTCGGCCTGTTGAGCCTTGACGACGGATTTCATGAAATTCTGGTTCCCTGATGACGGGCAAACCATATCCGGCTTCGCGGCAAAAGTTAAACGGTATTTGTAGCCAAAGCGGTAGCTAAATTGCATACGATTATTTGCGTAAATTGCGGACAATAGCCTAAATCATGTGCAGACGATGCCATGCTCATAATTTGCTCTTGCGGGCTCGTTTTTGTCAAAGGTATGTATTTACAATAGCTTGTCCTGCTGAAAACGGGTTGGCACGGCAGATGCATCACCTTCTCCGAACAGGGGAAGGCATGATGTCGAAAGCGGCAGAGATCGATATAATATCCGTTTCGAAGGTCTATGGGGCGACAACCGCCGTCCATGGGATCAGCCTTAAAATTCCGGCCGGCTCTTATTGCTGCTTCCTCGGTCCGTCGGGCTGCGGCAAGACCTCGACGCTGCGCATGATCGCCGGCCATGAGAGCATTTCCTCCGGCGATATCCGGCTCGGCAATACTGTTGTCACCGATTTTCCGCCGGCCCGGCGCGGCACGGCGATGATGTTCCAGTCCTACGCGCTGTTCCCGCATCTCGACCTGATCGACAATGTCGCCTTCAGCCTGAAGATGAAGGGTGTTGATAAGGCAGAACGGCGTGCCAAGGCCCTCGACATGCTGAAGCTGATGCAGATGGAGTCCTATGCCTCCAGGCGTCCGGCCCAGCTTTCCGGCGGCCAGCAGCAGCGTGTGGCGCTGGCGCGTGCACTGATCACCGATCCGGAGGCGCTGCTGCTCGACGAGCCGCTGTCAGCGCTCGATCCGTTCCTGAAGATCCGCATGCGGGCCGAACTGAAGAAACTGCAGAAGTCGCTCGGCATCACCTTCGTGCACGTCACCCATAGCCAGGAAGAGGCGATGGCGCTCGCCGATATCATGGTCATCATGAATGACGGCCGGATCGAGCAGGCGGCCGCCCCACGCGAGGTTTTCGAGAAGCCGGCGACCGCCTTCGTCGCCCGCTTCATGGGCGATCACAACGTGCTCAGCGGCCGGGTGACATCGAGCGACAACGGCGTGCTCGTCATCACCGTGCCGGAGGGGCAGAGTTTTACCGTGCGCGGGGCGAGCAGGGCGGTCGGGGAACCGGTCGATATCGGCATCCGCACCGACCGCGTGCGCCTGCAGGTGGCGACCGAGTGGACGCTCGGCTTCAACGGCATCGTCTCCAACGTCGAATATCGCGGCGCCTCCGTGAAGGTCACCGTTATCGGCGCCGGCAGCGACGACTTCACGGTCATATCAGACGACAGCAACTATTTTGCCCGGCCGGTCGCCGTCGGCGAGACTGTCGCGCTCAGCTGGGAACTTGATGATGCCGTGCTTCTCGGCCGCTCTTCCGCATGAACCAACATCAACCAACCTTCCGCATCAACAAAAAGGGGAACTGACATGACGACTGAAACCACACCGACGAAGGCTGCGAAGGGCCTGTCCCGCCGCACGCTCCTGAAGACGGGCGCTGCCGCCGTCGGCGCCATCGCCGGCTCCGGCGCCATCACCGGCTTTCCCACCATCTGGGCGAAGACGAATATCACGCTTCGCCAGTTCGGCACCGGTGTTTCGAACATCAATGCCATCGCCGAGAAGTGCAAAGCCGATCTTGGCATCACGCTGGAGATGACGGCAACCGATTCCGACGCCGCCGCCCAGCGCGCCGTCACCCAGCCCGACAGCTACGACATCGCCGACATTGAATACTGGATCGCCAAGAAGGTATTCCCGACAGGCGTGCTGCAGCCGATGGACGTCAAGAAGCTCAAATATTACGACAAGATCGTGCCGCTCTTCATCAACGGCAAGATGAAGCCGGACAGCGTCATTGCCCAGGGCACGGCGCCGCACACGGTCGGCTTCGTCGAGGCGCAGGGCGCCAAGAAGTTCGCCAAGGAACCCACGCAGTGGATGACGATGGTTCCGACAATCTACAACGCCGATACGCTCGGTATCCGCCCGGATCTCGTCGGCCGCGACATCACCAGCTGGGCCGATATCATGGACCCGAAGTTCAAGGGCAAGACCTCGATCCTCAACATCCCGTCGATCGGCATCATGGACGCGGCGATGATCATGGAAGCCATGGGCAACATTAAATATGCCGACAAGGGCAACATGACCAAGGAAGAGATCGACAAGACGATCGAATTCCTGATCAAGGCCAAGGGCGACGGCCAGTTCCGCGCCTTCTGGAAGAGCTTCGACGAGTCGGTCAACCTAATGGCTTCGGGAGAAGTCGTCATCCAGTCCATGTGGTCGCCGGCTGTCGCCGCCGTCCGCTCCAAGGGCATCGCCTGCAAGTATCAGCCGCTGAAGGAAGGCTACCGCGCCTGGGGCGGCGGCCTCGGCCTTGCCTCGCACCTCAAGGGCGCCGAGCTCGACGCCGCCTATGAATATATCAACTGGTACACGTCGGGCTGGGTCGGCGGCTACCTCAACCGCCAGGGCTATTATTCCGCCTGCATGGAGACCGCCAAGAACTTCATGACCGCAGACGAATGGGGTTACTGGATCGAAGGCAAGCCGGCGCAGGGCGACATCCTCTCACCCGAGGGCAAGGTCATGGAAAAGGCCGGAGCCGTCCGCGACGGCGGCGCCTTCGAAGCCCGCATGGGCGCGGTCGCCTGCTGGAACTCCGTCATGGACGAAGACCGCTACATGGTCCGCCGCTGGAACGAGTTCATCGCGGCGTAAGGCGATTGCCGTTTTCCCCTCCCCAACCCTCCCCACAAGGGGGAGGGAGTCCGGCGAGGGCGCGGCAAAAAACTCCCTCCCCCTTGTGGGGAGGGTTGGGGAGGGGTCTTTTTGAAACCCCTCTTCAAAAACATGCTTCGCGGTGGCCGAGGCGCTGCCGCGTTTCTCTTCTCCCCTAGGGGGTCCGAAGGACGGGTCGAGACCAGTGGCTCGACCCAGGTAAAGGTGCCGGCAGGCGGATGAGGGGGCTGCACGCACCCTTGTCCCACCTGACTTAATGAGAACGGAGAAGCGGATCATGGCGACCATCGCAGCGGTAACGGAAGACAGCAAGCAGCCTACACGCCGCGCGCTGCGCCTCTCCCCCTCCGCCATCTCCTATCTCCAGGCGACGCCGCTGATCGCCATTCTCGGCTTCTTCTTCCTGCTGCCGATCGCGATGATCGCGGTCGTCAGCTTCTGGGATTATGATTTCGCCGGCCTCTATCCCGATTTCCTCACCATGAACTACACGGATACGCTCGGTTCATGGGTCACATGGAAGACCTATCTCAACACTCTGAAATTCACCGCCATAGTCTGGGCGCTGACGCTCGTTATCGGGTTCTGGGTCGCCTATTTCCTGGCCTTTCACATCCGCAAGACCTCGACGCAGATGATCCTCTTCCTCGTCTGCACCGTGCCGTTCATGACCTCGAACATCATCCGTATGATCTCGTGGATCCCGGTGCTCGGGCGCAACGGGCTGGTCAATTCGACGCTGATCGAAATGGGCGTCATCCCGCAGCCGATCGAATGGCTGCTCTATTCCGATTTCGCCGTCGTGCTCGCCATGGTCCATCTCTATACGCTGTTCATGGTGACGCCGATCTTCAACACCCTGATGCGCATCGACCGATCGCTGTTCGAGGCGGCCCGTGATGCCGGCGCCTCCGGCTGGCAGGTGCTGTGGAACGTCGTCATTCCGCTCGCCAAACCCGGCATGGCGATCGGCACGATCTTCGTCGTCACCCTCGTCATGGCCGATTTCTCGACGGTGCAGGTAATGTCCGGCGGCCAGAGCGCCTCGGTGGCGCTGATGATGAAGAACCAGATGTCGCTGCTGCAATATCCGGCCGCTGCCGCCAACGCGGTCGTGCTGCTTGCCGTCGTTTTGCTGATGGTCGCGGCCATCCTGCGCGTCGTCGATATCCGCAAGGAGCTTTGAGATGAACCACGAAAAACGCGGCCTCGAATTCTATCTGCTGGCGCTCTTCTTCGTCGTCTTCGTGCTGTTCCTCTACGGCCCGCTCTCGGCGATCCTGATCCTGTCCTTCCAGGGGCCGGACGGCGGCCTGACCTTCCCGATGAACGGCGTTTCCACACATTGGTTCTTCAACCTGTTCGAGAAGCAGGCGGTCGGCGATTTCGGCGCCTCCTTCCGGCGCTCCTTCACCCTCGGTCTGATGGTGATGGTGGTGACCGTCGTCGTGTCGCTGCTCGCCGGCCTTGCCTTCCGCCGCCGCTTCCGCGGTTCGACCGTGCTGTTCTATGCGACGGTCGCGAGCCTCGTCGTGCCGTCGATCATCGTTTCGCTCGGTATCGGCGTCGTCTTCCAGGAGGGCGGGCTGAAGCCCGCCTGGTATTCTTCGGCCTTCGGCGCGCATCTGACCTGGACACTGCCCTTCGGCGTGCTGATCATGTTTGCCGTCTTCAACCGCTTCTCGCCGGCCTATGAGGAGGCGGCGCGCGACCTCGGCGCCTCCTCCTGGCAGAACTTCCGCCATGTCGTGCTGCCGATGATCGCGCCGAGCCTGATCGGCGTCGGCCTGTTCGGCTTCACGCTGTCCTATGACGAATTCGCCCGCACATTGATGACGTCGGGCACTTACAATACGCTGCCGCTCGAAATCTACGGCATGACGACAAACGTCACGACGCCGGTGCTCTATGCGCTCGGCACGGTCACGACACTGTTTTCCTTCACCATCATTCTCATCGCGCTCGGCATCATGACCATGCTCAGCCGGCGGCAGGCAAAGATCAACTGACATGCGCATTCTCATCGTTAATCCGAATACCACCGCTTCCATGACCGAGAAGGCGGCGACCGCGGCGCGTGCGGTGGCTGCGTCCGGCACGGAAATCATCGCCGCCACTTCGCGCATGGGGCCGGTTTCCATCGAGGGCCATTATGACGGCGCGTTGGCGATTCCAGGCCTGCTTTCCGAACTGACGGAGCGGCAGTCGGCCGGCTACGACGCGGCTGTCATCGCCTGCTTCGACGATACCGGGCTCGAAGCGGCGCGGAGTTTCGCCGATGTCCCGATCCTCGGGCTTTGCGAATCCGCCGTGGTGACGGCGGGTTTCCTGGCGCAACGCTTCACGGTAGTGACGACGCTGGAGCGGTCGCGGGTGCTGATCGACAATCTGGTGCGCCGCTACGGCATGGGCGAGCGCGCCAAGGTGCGCGCCTCCGACATTCCGGTGCTGGAGTTGGAGAACGCGGCCTCGGGCGCGATCGGCAAGCTCCGGGCGGAGATCGAGCGGGCGCTTGAAGAAGACGGCGCCGAGGCGATCGTGCTCGGTTGCGCCGGCATGACCGATCTGGCGCATCAACTGCAGGAGACGTACGGCGTGCCCGTCGTCGATGGTGTCTCGGCCGCGGTCAAGCAGGCCGAGGCGCTGGTCTCGCTGGGGCTTTCCACCAGCAAGCGCGGCTCCTACGCCTCGCCGCTGCCGAAATCCTTCACCGGTGCGATGAGCGGCTTCGCGCCGGCCGGGAAGCTCGACTGAGCCATGGCCGTTTCCTTCGACTTCAAAGAGCTTTCCGAGCGCGAGCGTTACAAGCTGATGATCGGCACGATCATTCCGCGGCCGATCGCGCTGGTGACGACGGTCGACGAACATGGGCGGATCAACGCCGCCCCCTTCAGCTTCTTCAACTGCCTGTCGGCCGATCCACCTATCCTGGCGATCGGCGTCGAGAACAATGCCGACATGTCGTTCAAGGACACCGGCCACAATATCCGCATGACCGAGGTTTTTACGGTCAACATCGTCTCCTTCGCCATCGCCGAAGCCATGCATGTCTGCGGCGCCCGCTATCCGCGCGGCGTCGACGAACTGAAGCAAGCCGGATTGACGGCGATGCCGGGCGAGAAGGTGGCCTCACCCTATATCGCCGAGGCGCCGGCCGCCTTCGAATGCCGGCGGCATGTGACGCTGGAACTCGGCCGCTCCAGGCAGATCATCATGGGCGAGATCGTCTATGCGCATTACCGCGACGGTGTCGTCGATCCGCGAAGGCTGCATGTCGATCCGGCCGCGATCGACGCCATTGCGCGGCTCGGCGGCGATACTTGCGCCACAACACGCGACCGTTTCGAGATGCTGACGCCGAAGCTCTGACATCAGGGCAGGTCCAAGTTTTGCTTTACTTTTTCGCCTCCGGCGAGAATGGTCTGCACGGATCATTGCGGCAGAGGAGCGCCTTATCATGACACTCGACGACGATCTCAACCGGATCGCGGAGCAGGAAAAAGCGCTGAGCTTCGATGCCTTCGACCTGACGACGGCATGGCAGCTCGGCAAACTCCTGCAGGAACTCGCCACCGAGCGCGGCCTCGGGGTCGCAATCGATGTGACTTTGCATTCGATGCCGGTCTTCTATGCCGCGCTGCCCGGTGTCACGCCCGACAACGTCAACTGGATCAGGCGCAAGCGCAACATGGTGCTGCGCTATTTCCGCAGCAGCTATGCCTCCGGCCTGAAGCTCAGAAAGGACGGCAAGACCGTCGAGGACAACGGTCTTTCCGGTGACGATTACGCGCCGCATGGCGGCAGCTTCCCGATCAACGTCAAGGGCACCGGCTGCATCGGCGCCGTCACCGTCTCCGGCCTGCCGCAGCGCGACGACCACAATCTCGTGGTCGAAGCCTTGGCGCTGATGCTGGCGAAGGACCTGGACACGCTGCGGCTCGCGCCGCTTTGACGGGGCGGCCCGCTCAGCCCGGCGCGTAGATACTCAGTCCTCAGATCCGGCCGCCGGCCTCGGCGATGCCCTTGGTCAGGCTGCCCGTTGCCGGGAAGAGCGGGATGAGGCAGGCCTGCAGGGCGTGGTAGATGTCGCCCTTGCCGGGGAAGAGCGAATGCGAGGGAACGAGGTCTTCCGTCAGTTCCTCGTGACAGCCGCCGTTCCGGTGGTCGATGAAGGCGCGCTCGATGACGTTCCAGATCTTGCGGTAGCATTCCTCGTGGTAGTCGCTCGGCAGGTGCTCGTTGAGGAAGTGCGCCGCGGCAGCGCCCTCGCAGGCCGGCCACCAGAGCTTGTTGCGCTTGGCAGGCTTGTCGTCCCAGTCGAGCGTATAGAAGAAGCCGCCCTTGTCACTGTCCCAGCCGAGCGCCATCGACTGCTCGAACAGGGCCTTGGCCGCATCCGGCATCCATTCGATGCGTTTGCCGCCGAGCGCCCAGAGCTGCAGGATGAGGCGGGTCCATTCCAGCCAGTGGCCGGGCGTCGTGCCGGCCGGGCGGAACATTTCGTTCGGATGATAATATTGCTTGTCGAGCTTCCACTCGGCATCGAAATGTTCGGCGACGCGCCAGTCGACCGATCCAGCCGCTCGGCGGATGACGAGATCGGCGATGCTTTCGGCCTTGGTGAGGTATTCCTTGTCGCCGGTGGCTTCGAAGGCGGCCATCAGTGCTTCGGTCAGGTGCATGTTGGAATTCTGGCCGCGATAGGTGCCGCCGTCGAGCGGCTGCCAGTCGGCGGTGAATTCCTCGGCGATCGCCCCATGGCGCGGTTCCCAGAACCTGGTGTTGAGGATCTCGGTGATGTCGGCCAGCATGCCGTCGGCCAGCGGATGGCCGATCGTCTTGGCGGATGAGGCGGCGAGCAGCACGAAGGCGTGGCCGTAGCCCTGCTTGTTGCTGTCGACCGGACCATTATTGTCGAGCGACCAGAAATAGCCGCCATTCTCTAGGTCGCGGTGATGGTTCCAGAGATAGTCCATGCCGTGGTCGACGAGGTCGGCAGCACCCGGACGGCCGAGCAGCGCGCCGATGGCAAAACAATGCACGGCGCGCGCCGCAATATGGATGCTGCGGATCTGCCCCTCGGCGTCGAGCGGCTTGCCGCTATCGTCGAGGTCGTAGAAGCCGCCTTTGGGATTGACCGAATTGTGCTGGAAGAAATCGAAGAGGCCGTTTGCCTGGTCGAGCAGCCAGGCGCGATGATAGGCGCGGCTCGTCCAGTTGCCAAGCGCGGCGTTGCCGGTTGCGGGTGCCATGATACTCCTCCGATTTCGTGGGCAATGCGTATCAATTGCCTATATAGAGGCCGTTCAAGCCTGTCATCTGGCCAGCGTATCGTGCTTCGCGAAAAATCGAAGTCGATTTTCGCAAAGCACGATACGCAGATTCAAAATGCTACAGCGTCCTGTGCGCGTCTGAAAACGCGCGGCGCTGTAGACTTGCAAAGCACGAAATCGACAGGCATATATTGACATAAAGATATCTTTATGTGATCTGGACTGTCTGGTCTTACGACGTCAAGGAGCCTCCCGTGTTTGACAACCTCTTTGGTCCGGAAACGGGCAAGCGTGACGGCAATGAAGTTTTCGCAGCGCTGCGCAAAGCCGCCAGCGAACGCATCCTCGTCCTCGACGGCGCCATGGGCACGCAGATCCAGGGGCTCGGCTATGACGAAGACCAGTTCCGCGGCACCCGCTTCATCGGCTGCGCCTGCCATCAGAAAGGCAATAACGACCTTCTGATCCTGACCCAGCCGGATGCGATCGAAGAGATCCATTACCGTTACGCCAAGGCCGGCGCCGATATTCTCGAGACCAACACCTTCTCCTCGACCCGCATCGCCCAGGCCGATTATGCGATGGAAAATGCGGTCTACGACCTCAACAAGGAGGGCGCCGAGATCGTCCGCCGCGCGGCTCTGCGCGCCGAGCGCGAGGACGGCCGCCGCCGCTTCGTCGCCGGCGCCATCGGGCCGACCAACCGCACCGCCTCCATCTCGCCCGACGTCAACAATCCCGGCTTCCGCGCCGTCACCTTCGATGACCTGCGTTCCGCCTATGGCGAGCAGATCGACGGGCTGATCGACGGCGGCGCCGACATCATCCTGATCGAGACGATCTTCGACACGCTGAACGCCAAGGCGGCGATCTTTGCCTGCGAGGAGCGCTTCGAAGCCAAGGGCGTGCGCCTGCCGGTGATGATCTCCGGCACGATCACCGACCTTTCCGGCCGCACGCTCTCCGGCCAGACGCCGTCGGCCTTCTGGAACTCGGTGCGCCACGCCAATCCCTTCACGATCGGGCTCAACTGCGCACTCGGCGCCAATGCGATGCGCCCGCATCTGCAGGAGCTTTCGGGTGTCGCCGACACCTTCATCTGCGCCTATCCGAATGCGGGCCTGCCGAACGAATTCGGCCAATATGACGAGACGCCGGAACTGATGGCGGCGCAGATCGATAGCTTCGCCCGCGAAGGCCTGGTCAATATCGTCGGCGGCTGCTGCGGCTCGACGCCGGAACATATCCGGGCGATCGCCGAGACCGTTGCCAAGTACAAGCCGCGGCCGATTCCTGCGCACCGCCCCTTCATGTCGCTGTCCGGTCTCGAGCCCTTCGAGCTCACCAAGGACATCCCTTTCGTGAACGTCGGCGAGCGCACCAACGTCACCGGCTCGGCGAAGTTCCGCAAGCTGATCACCAATGCCGATTACACGGCAGCGCTCGATGTCGCGCGCGACCAGGTCGAGAACGGCGCCCAGGTGATCGACATCAACATGGACGAGGGCCTGATCGATTCCGAAAAGGCGATGGTCGAGTTCTTGAACCTGATCGCCGCCGAGCCCGACATTGCCCGCGTGCCCGTGATGATCGATAGCTCGAAATTCTCGATCATCGAAGCCGGCCTGAAGCGGGTGCAGGGCAAGGCGATCGTCAACTCGATCTCGCTGAAGGAAGGCGAGGAGAATTTCCTCGCCCAGGCGCGGCTGCTGCACAATTACGGCGCCGCCGTCGTTGTCATGGCCTTCGATGAGACGGGGCAGGCGGACAATTACGAGCGCAAGGTCGAGATCTGCACGCGCGCCTACAAGCTTTTGACCGAAAAGATCGGCTTCCCGCCCGAGGATATCATCTTCGACCCGAACATCTTCGCGGTGGCGACCGGCATCGAAGAGCACAATAATTACGGCGTCGATTTCATCAAGGCGACGCGGACGATCCGCGAGCGCATGCCGCTCGTCCACATCTCCGGCGGTGTCTCGAACCTGTCCTTCTCGTTCCGCGGCAACGAGCCCGTGCGCGAGGCGATGCACGCCGTGTTCCTCTACCACGCCATCCAGGCGGGCATGGACATGGGCATCGTCAATGCCGGCCAGCTTGCCGTCTACGACAATATCGATCCGGAACTGCGCGAGGCCTGCGAGGACGTGGTGCTGAACCGCCGGCCCGACGGCACCGAGCGGCTGCTCGAAGTGGCCGAGCGCTTCCGTGGCGCCGGCGCCAGGGAAGGCCGAGTGCAGGATCTCTCCTGGCGTGAATGGAGCGTCGAGAAGCGCCTCGAGCACGCGCTGGTCAATGGCATCACCGAATATATCGAAGCCGATACCGAGGAGGCCCGCCAGCAGGCCGCCCGGCCGCTGCACGTCATCGAAGGGCCGCTGATGGCCGGCATGAATGTCGTCGGCGACCTCTTCGGCTCAGGCAAGATGTTCCTGCCGCAGGTGGTCAAGTCGGCGCGCGTGATGAAGCAGGCGGTCGCCGTGCTGCTTCCTTACATGGAAGAGGAAAAGCGCCTCAATGGTGGTGACGACCGGAAATCGGCGGGCAAGATCCTGATGGCGACGGTCAAGGGCGACGTGCACGATATCGGCAAGAATATCGTCGGCGTCGTGCTCGCCTGCAACAATTACGAAATCGTCGACCTCGGCGTCATGGTGCCGGCGACGAAGATCCTCGAAACGGCGATCGCCGAAAAGGTCGATGTCATCGGCCTTTCCGGCCTGATCACGCCGTCGCTCGACGAGATGGTGCATGTCGCGGCCGAGATGGAGCGGCAGGGTTTCGAGATCCCGCTGCTGATCGGCGGCGCGACCACCAGCCGCGTGCATACGGCGGTGAAGATCCACCCCGGCTACAACAAGGGCCAGGCGATCTACGTCACCGATGCGAGCCGCGCCGTCGGCGTCGTCTCGGCGCTGCTGTCGCCGGAGACGCGCCAGGGCTATGTCGACGATACAAGAGCCGAATATGCCAAGGTGGCGGCCGCCCACGCGCGTAGCGAAGCCGAGAAGGTGCGGCTGCCATTGCCGCGGGCGCGTGAGAATGCCCATAAGATCGACTGGCCGGCCTACCAGCCGACGAAGCCGCAATTCTTCGGCACGCGGGTGTTCGAGGATTACGATCTGGCCGACCTTGCGAAGTACATCGACTGGACGCCGTTTTTCCAGACCTGGGAGTTGCGCGGCCGTTTCCCTGCCATTCTCGAAGACGAGAAGCAGGGCGAGGCAGCGCGGGCGCTTTGGGCCGATGCGCAGGCGATGCTGAAGAAGATCATCGACGAGAAATGGTTCCGGCCGCGCGCCGTCATCGGCTTCTGGCCGGCCGGCGCCGTCGGCGACGACATTCGCCTGTTCACCGATGAAAGCCGCAGCAAGGAACTTGCGACTTTCTACACCTTGCGCCAGCAGCTTTCGAAGCGGGACGGACGGGCGAATGTGGCGCTCTCCGATTTTGTCGCGCCTGTCACAAGCGGCGTCGAGGACTATGTCGGCGGCTTCGTGGTGACGGCGGGCATCGAGGAGATCGCCATCGCCGAACGCTTCGAACGTGCGAACGACGACTATTCCTCGATCCTGGTCAAGGCGCTGGCCGACCGTTTTGCCGAAGCCTTCGCCGAGCGCATGCACGAGCAGGTGCGGCGCGAATATTGGGGCTATGCCAGGGATGAGCACCTCAGCAACGAGGATCTCATCGGCGAGGCCTATGCCGGCATCCGTCCGGCGCCAGGCTATCCCGCTCAGCCCGACCACACCGAGAAGAAGACGCTCTTCAAGCTGCTCGATGCGGAACATACCGCAGGCGTGAAGCTGACGGAAAGCTATGCGATGTGGCCCGGTTCATCCGTCTCCGGTCTCTATATCGGTCACCCCGACTCTTATTATTTCGGCGTTGCCAAGGTGGAGCGCGATCAGGTGGAAGACTATGCCAAGCGCAAGGGCATGGAGGTTTCCGAAGTCGAGCGCTGGCTCGGACCGGTGCTGAACTACGTGCCGCGCAAGGCGGACGAGGACATCGAGGACGCTGCCTGATTTGGCGAGTCTTCGCAGCCGCTTGAGGCGGCGCGCTGAGGAACTGATTCAATGAATGAAAGCCGGGAAGTGATTCACTTTCCGGCTTTATGATTTTGAAATGGTTCAACAATCATCCGCATTTTGGCTTTTCGAATTCGGTGGCGGAATTCATGGTGAGATGATATGATTAGCTAAGTTAGCTAATGAGGGCTGCGATGCAGGTTACCATTCATGCCGCGAAGACCAATCTGTCGAAGTTAATCGACGCCGCCCTTTCCGGTGAGGAAGTGGTGATCGCCAAGGGGCACAAGCCGGTGGTGAAGATCATTCCGATTGCGCAATCTTCCTTCAAGATCGGTCTGCTCAAGGGACAGGTTACTGGAGATGGGCCGGACTTTTTCGAGCCCATGGATGAAAACGATCTTGCTGCCTGGGAAGGGATCGAGTGAATTCGCTTCTGCTCGACACCCATGCCTGGGCATGGTCGCTGACCGGCGACGAGCGGCTCTCGGCCAAGGCGGTCGCTCTGATCGAAAAGGCGGAGACTATTCTCGTCAGCCCGATATCCCTTTTTGAAATCGGGCAGAAGGTCCGTCTCGGCAAATGGCCAGAGATGGAGCCTTTCATCGGCCGGCTGCCGGAACTGCTGCAGGAGCAGGGTGGCATTACCGCGGGCCTGACACCGGAAATCTGTCTGGCTGCAGCCATGATGGACTGGACGCATCGCGATCCGTTCGACCGGCTTCTTGCTGCGACCGCCATGCAGAATGGGATACCGATTATCTCCGCCGATGCGATCTTCGACGAACTCGCCGGAAACCAGCTTTGGATCGCCCGCTTCTGGTAGGCTCAGGTCACCCCGATCGTCAGCTCGGCGACAAAATCATAGGCGTCGCCGCGATAGAGCGAGCGGGTGAATTCCACGGCGCGGCCGGAGCCGAGATAGGAAATGCGCTCGATCGACAGGCCGGCGGCGCCGACGGGGACGCCGAGAAGCTGGGCGTCGGCTTCCTTCATGTTGGTTGCCGAAATGCGCTGCACGGCGCGCACCGGGCGGACCTGGAGGCGTTCGAGTTCGGCGTAGAGCGAATTGGTGACGACGGACGGATCGGGCAGGAATTCGCCGGAGACACTGGCATTCTCGATCGCCAGCGGCTGATCGTCCGCGATACGCAGGCGCGACAGGCGCGACACCTTCACGTCGGTGCCGAGACCGAGGATCATCATCTCGTCGGGCGAGGGGGTATGGACACCCTTGTGCAGCCATTCGGAGCGGGAGGTCATGCCGCGGCGCGCCATGTCCTCGGTGAAGGAGGTGAGCTGCGACAGGCGCTGCTCGACCTTTGAAACCGGTTTGGCGACGAAGGTGCCGGAGCCGTGGCGGCGCACCAAAAGGCCGTCGGCGACGAGTTCGTCGATCGCCTTGCGCACAGTAACACGGCTGACGGCGGCAAATTCGGCGATATCGCGTTCCGGCGGCAGCGCATCGCCGTGACCAAGCGTGCCGGAGCGTACGGCCTCTTCGAGCGTGCGGCGGAGTTTGACGTAGAGCGGGCCGGTCCCGGCGGCCTGCAGGCGCTGCAGGGACAGGAGGGTAGCGAGATCGTCGGTCATGCCGCCCCTCTCTGCCGGTCGTTCAAAAGCTTGACGGCGAGTTCCACCGCACCCTGCAGGGCATCGCCCTTGGGGCTGGCAAGCCGCGATCTGTAACGTTCGGAAAGCCACGGCTCATAGGCTCCGGCAAGGCCGCCGAGCAGGCAGATCGACGGACATTCGGGCCAGAGCAGTGCGTCAAGGCTTTCGCCGATCGCCGTTGCGGCATCCGTGACGATGCCAACCGCGACGGTATCGCCCTTGGCCGCATGGTCGAAGATAACAGGCGCATAGCGAGCAAAATCCGTCGGTCTTGCCGAATGCGCGAATTCGACGATGCGTTCTGGATCGTTGCCGTATTCGCTCATCAGCGCTTCGGTGATCGCAGAAGCCGGGCGCACGCCGTCATGGGCGAGCAGTGATCGTTCCATGAGATCGCGGCCGAGGCGAGCGCCGCTCGCCTGGTCGCCGACGACGAAGCCCCAACCGCCGATGCCGTTCAGCCGGCCATTCCTACGGGCATTGTAGACCGAGCCGGTGCCGAAGGCGCCGACGATGCCGTCGGAGTTGCCGAGCGCGCCCTGCAGGGCGATCAGCGCATCGGTGACGACGCGGCCTTCGGCAAAGGGCAGGGCCTTTTCGATTCGCTCGCCGTAATCCGTGACATTGGCGCCGGCGACGCCAACGACTGAGGCAACCGACGAGATCGTTTCATCGGCAAGCCCGGCGTCGCGCAACGCCTGCCGGGCGGATTCGACGATGTTGAGAAGGGAATTCTCCAGGTCGGACAGGATGTTGGCCGGGCCTGCTTTGCCGCGGCCGATGATGTTGCCGTTTCTGTCTGCGACCGCGGCCCGGCAACTCGTTCCGCCGCCGTCTATGCCGATTGCAAGCTCCGTCATCGGCCCTCCGATTATGCCGTTCCCCGTGTTTTTTTATACAATACCAAAAAAATACCATTTACCAAGTAGGAAAGATGGAGAAAATTTGTCTTTTTATCATATTGATTTTATTAGCTAAAATTTTTTAATGAATTTTTGCAGGGCGAAAAGTTAAAATCGACTGGACAATTGGTATTTTTTTGGCCTTAATTCGGTAAAAGGGAACAGCACATCGAAGCCAACGAAAACCGGCACCAAAGCCCAGCCGGAACCGCTTCGAAGATGATCGAGAACGATCCGCCGCCTGACTGGCCGGTGGCGAAGTTCAGCATCCTTCGGCTTTTCCTGATCGATTTTGCCGCGCCCGATGCAGGTGATGGGGCAGCGCACAGTCCGGCCGCAAGCGATCCGCCTTTGCGTCCGTCGAGCTTTCGGGGCCGGCAGGTGTTGGCGGCCCTCCAAGAGGCGTTGGGTGTTTCCTCAAGCACGCCAACTGCTTGTTTCAGATCGAAAACAGCGCCTTGCGGCGCTCAAAACACAGGAGAGGGAAATGAAAAACACTGCTCTGAAAAGCTTGCTGCTTGCCTCCAGCCTGCTGACGTCGGCCGGTCTCGTGCATGCCGCCGACGTCACGCTGACGCTCGAAAGCTGGCGTAACGACGACTTGCAGATCTGGCAGGAAAAGATCATTCCGGCCTTCGAAGCGAAGAACCCGGGCATCAAGGTCGTCTTCTCGCCGACCGCGCCGACCGAATATAACGCCTCGCTGAATGCCAAGCTCGATGCCGGTTCCGCAGGCGACATCATAACCTGCCGTCCGTTCACCTCGCTCGAGCTCTTCAACAAGAAGCAGCTTGTCGATATCACCAGTCTGCCTGGTATGGAGAACTTCTCTCCAGTCGCCAAGGCCGCCTGGACGACGGACGACGGCAAGTCGACCTTCTGCGTGCCGATGGCTTCTGTCATCCACGGCTTCATCTACAACAAGGATGCCTTCGACAAGCTCGGCATCTCCGTGCCGAAGACGCAGGACGAATTCTACGCAGCGCTCGACAAGATCAAGGCCGACGGCACCTACATTCCGCTCGCCATGGGCACGAAGGACCTCTGGGAAGCCGCGACCATGGGCTATCAGAACATTGGTCCGAACTACTGGAAGGGCGAAGACGGCCGCAAGGCGCTGATCGAAGGCAAGCAGAAGCTGACCGATCCGGAATGGGTCAAGCCATATGAAGAGCTTGCCAAGTGGAAGCCCTATCTCGGCGACGGCTTCGAAGCGCAGACTTATTCGGACAGCCAGAACCTCTTCACGCTCGGCCGCGCCGCGATCTATCCGGCCGGTTCCTGGGAAATCTCGCTGTTCAACAGTCAGGCGCAGTTCAAGATGGGCGCCTTCCCGCCCCCGGTTCCGAAGGCCGGTGACCAGGGTTACATCTCCGATCATCCCGACATCGGTGTTGGCTTGAACGCAAAGAGCACGCATCCCGAGGAAGCCAAGAAATTCCTCAGCTGGGTCGCTTCGCCCGAATTCGCCGATATCTATGCCAATGCATTGCCGGGCTTCTTCAGCCTGAACTCCACCCCGGTCAAGATGTCCGATCCACTCGCTCAGGAATTCGTCTCCTGGCGCGGCCCGTACAAGTCGACCATGCGCTCGACCTATCAGATCCTGTCGCGTGGCACGCCGAACCTTGAAAACGAGACCTGGGTCGAATCGGCCAACGTGATTAACGGCACCGATACCCCGCAGGTTGCTGCCGAAAAGCTCCAGAAGGGCCTCGACAGCTGGTACAAGCCGGCCAAGTGATGTGATCAGGGGCGGCGTTCTGCAGCCCCTCATCCGGCCTGCCGGCCACCTTCTCCCCGCTTGCGGGGAGAAGGAGACTCGCAGCGACCTCTCAGCCCGAAATAGCATCCCCAGCAGGGCGTTGCCTCTCTTCCCAGTTGGAAGAGAGTTCAGGTGAGGCGCAAGATTTTCCATCTGCGTCCGCACGATTGCGGCCAGTCGACAAGAACAGGCAAGAGCCATGAGCAAAACCGACAACGCGATCGATATCGTCCCGATCAAGCGCCCGGTGCGCTGGCATATTTTCGTCTTCATGCTGCCGGCGGTGATCGTTTATTCCGCCGTCATGGTGCTGCCGCTGATCGAAACCCTCAGGCTTTCGCTCTACAATACGGTCGACGGTCAGCCTGCCTTCGTCGGGCTCGCGAATTTCAAGGTGCTGTTCGGAGATCCGCGCTGGGCGCGTGATTTCTGGAATGCGCTCGTCAACAACCTAATCTTCTTCGCCATCCATATGTGCGTGCAGAACCCGATCGGCATTGCGCTTGCTGCCCTGCTTTCGGTGCCGAAGCTGCGCGGCGTCGCCTTCTACCGCACGGCGATATTCCTGCCGACACTGCTTTCCTTCGTCATCGTCGGCTTCATCTGGAAGCTGATCCTGTCGCCGATCTGGGGCGTGGCGCCCTGGATGCTCGATCTCGTCGGGCTGAAATTCCTGTTCGCGCCCTGGCTCGGCAAGCCCGGCTCGGCGCTGATCGCCGTGTCGCTGATCTCGAACTGGCAGTATATCGGCATTCCAATGATGCTGATCTATGCCGCGCTTCTGAGCATCCCCGAAGAGGTGATCGAGGCGGCCGAATGCGACGGCATCACCGGCTGGGCGCAGTTCTGGAAAATCAAACTGCCGCTGATCCTGCCGGCGATCGGCATCATCTCGATCCTCACCTTCGTCGGCAATTTCAATGCCTTCGATCTGATCTACACCGTGCAGGGGGCGCTCGCCGGGCCCGACATGTCGACCGATATTCTCGGCACGCTGCTCTACCGCACCTTCTTCGGTTTCCAGCTGCAGCTCGGCGACCGATCGATGGGCGCGACGATCGCGACCGTGATGTTCCTCATCATCCTCGCCGGCGTCTCGCTTTATCTCTTCGTCATCCAGCGGCGCATGCGTCGCTACCAGTTCTGAGGAGCGCGCATGTCCACGGCACGCACATCTCCCATCCGCACCGGCCTCGTGCATCTGGCGCTCGGCGCCTATACGCTGGTCGCGCTGTTTCCGGTGTTCCTGACGATCGTCAACTCGTTCAAGGATCGCGCCTCGATCTTCCGCGCGCCGCTGATGATCCCGACGCCGTCGACCTTCAGCCTCGTCGGCTACCAGACGGTGCTGGGGCAGGGCGATTTTGCCACCTATTTTCAGAACAGCTTCATCGTGACAATTATCTCGATCCTGCTGGTGCTGCTGTTCGGCGCCATGGCGGCCTTCGCGCTGTCGGAATACCGTTTCCGCGGCAATGCGCTGCTCGGGCTCTATATGGCGATTGGCATCATGATCCCGATCCGCCTCGGTACGGTGGCAATCCTGCAGGGCATGGTGGCGGCCGGCCTCGTCAATACGCTGACGGCGCTGATCCTCGTCTATACCGCGCAGGGCATACCGCTGGCGATCTTCATCCTGTCGGAATTCATGCGCACGGTTTCGGACGATCTGAAGAATGCCGGTCGCATCGACGGGCTTTCCGAATACGCGATCTTCTTCCGCCTGGTGCTGCCGCTGGTGCGCCCTGCCATGGCGACGGTCGCAGTCTTCACGATGATCCCGATCTGGAACGACCTCTGGTTCCCGCTGATTCTCGCACCCTCCGAGGCCACCAAGACGGTAACGCTCGGCTCGCAGATCTTCATCGGCCAGTTCGTCACCAACTGGAATGCGGTGCTGGCGGCGCTGTCCCTGGCGATCCTGCCGATCCTGATCCTCTACGTCATCTTCTCGCGGCAGCTGATCCGCGGCATCACCTCGGGAGCCGTCAAGTGACCGAAAAACCGATCCGTGTCGTCGTTGCCGGCCTCGGCAATATGGGCCGCAGCCATGCGCTCGCCTATCACAACAATCCAGCTTTTGAGATCGTCGGTCTCGTCAACCGCTCGACGCCGAAGCTGGAGCCGGAGCTGCAGGCCTATACGATCCATCCCGACCTCACGACGGCGCTCGCCGCGCTGAAGCCGGACCTCTGCTCCATCAATACCTATTCCGACAGCCATGCCGATTATGCCGTCGCCGCCTTCGAGGCCGGCTGTCACGTCTTCGTCGAGAAGCCGCTGGCGACCACCGTCGCCGACGCCGAGCGTGTCGTGGCTGCGGCGACCAAGGCAGGGCGCAAGCTGGTGATCGGCTACATCCTCCGCCATCATCCGTCCTGGATGAAGCTGATCGAGGAAGCCCGCAAGCTTGGCCCACCTTACGTTTTCCGCATGAACCTTAACCAGCAGTCCAGCGGCCCGACCTGGGCGACGCACAAGTCGCTGATGCAGACGACCTCGCCGATCGTCGATTGCGGCGTGCATTATGTCGATGTCATGTGCCAGATCACCGATGCCAGGGCGGTCGAGGTGCGCGGCATGGGGCTGCGCCTCTCCGATGAGATCGCCGCCGACATGTACAATTACGGTCAGCTGCAGGTGCTCTTCGAGGACGGTTCTGTCGGCTGGTACGAGGCCGGTTGGGGGCCGATGATTTCGGAGACGGCCTTCTTCGTGAAGGACGTGATGTCGCCGAAGGGGGCGGTGTCGATCGTCATGGATCCGAACGCCAAGTCCGACGATATCGACATGCACACCAAGACTTCGGTGATCCGTCTGCATACGGCCGAGACCGGTCCGGACGGCAAATTCATCCGCCCCGACCAGGACATGAGGATGACGGGCGAGCCCGATCATCAGGCGCTCTGCGACCTGGAACAGGCCTTCATGCTGAGGGCGATCCGCGAGGATCTGAACCTCGATCGCCATATGGCGGATGCGGTGGCGTCGCTGCGCATCTGCCTTGCCGCCGACGAGAGCGTGCGCACCGGTCAGCCGGTCAGATTGTAAGGGAAAACCAGTGGGATCGCTTCAACTCAAATCCATCCGCAAGACCTATGGCACGCATGAGGTGCTGAAGGGCATCGACCTCGAGGTCAAGGACGGCGAATTCGTCATCTTCGTTGGCCCGTCGGGCTGCGGGAAGTCGACACTTCTCCGCAGCATTGCGGGTCTGGAGGACGTCACCTCGGGCGCCGTCGTCATCAACGGCCGCGACGAGACGCTGACGCCGCCGGCCAAGCGCGGCATCGCCATGGTGTTCCAGTCCTATGCCCTCTATCCGCATCTGACGGTCAAGGACAATATGGGCCTCGGCCTCAAGCAGGCCGGTACGGCCAAGGGCGAGATCGACAAGCGCGTCAGCAAGGCCTCCGGCATGCTGTCGCTGGCGCCCTATCTGGCGCGCCGGCCGGCGGAACTCTCCGGCGGCCAGCGCCAGCGCGTTGCGATCGGCCGCGCCATCGTGCGCGAGCCGGAACTCTTCCTGTTCGACGAGCCGTTGTCGAACCTCGACGCCGCGTTGCGCGTCCAGACCCGCCTCGAAATCGCCCGGCTGCACCGCAGCCTGAAGGCGACGATGATCTACGTCACCCACGACCAGGTCGAGGCGATGACGCTGGCCGACAAGATCGTGGTGTTGAACGCCGGCACGATCGAGCAGATCGGTTCGCCGATGGAGCTTTACAACCGGCCGGCCAACGTCTTCGTCGCCGGATTTATCGGCTCGCCGCAGATGAATTTCATCGCGGGCGAGAAGGTCGGCGACCACAGCGCCAAGACGATCGGCGTGCGTCCTGAACACATGACGCTGTCACGCGAGCAGGGGACCTGGGCGGCGAAGGTCGTGCATGTCGAGCATCTCGGCGCCGACACGATCATCTATCTGGAATCCGACCAGTTCGGCCTGCTGACGGCGCGCCTCTTCGGCGAGCACCAGTACGAGCCCGACGAAATCGTCTATGCCACCCCGGACCAGGCGCGCGTGCATCGTTTCGATGCGGACGATCGGGCGATCCGCTGAGTTTCTTCTTCTCCCCAGTGGGGGTCCGAAGGACGGGTTGAGACGCGTGGCTCAACCCCGGTCGGGGGCCCGAAGGGTCAGATGAGGGGGCCGGACGGCACACCATTCATTGCCCTTCGCTCACGCTCCGTGCATTCGCGGCTTCGCCGCTCTCCCCCTCAACCGCCTGGGCACCTTCTCCCCGCCGGGGAGAAGAGACGTGTGGCAGCGCCGTGGTCTCCCTTTTCCACGGTCGGATCAAGTGAGTGGACGGTTGCCGTTTGCCGTGTCGTCTTGATAAAAAGGCGCCCCTTTTGCGGCGCCTCTTGCATGAACGGGATCGGTGAACTCAGTCGCGGATGACCAGCAGATCAGCCGCCATGAAGCGCAGCGTCACCGTTTCGCCGGCCTGCGGCGGGGTGACGCCGGGGCTGTTGAACATGTCGAAGGAGATGACGTTGCCGCCGACATTCATGCGGGTGCGGATGACCGAGCCGAGGAAGTGGGCCGAGACGACCTGGCCAGTCAGCGCCGTATCGCTTCTGGCGGTGTCGGAGAGCGAGCCCGCTTCCGGGCGCAGCGCCAGCGAGATGGTTTCGCCGGCCTTGTGGGCTGCGACCGACTGCTTCAGTGTGATCTTCTGATCGCCGATCTGGATGAGGTTAGCGTCGGGATCAACGACCTGGGCCTCGATAAGGTTCAGCGTGCCGACGAAAGAGGCGACGAAGCGCGTTGCCGGCTTGTTGTAGATCTCGAAGGGCGATCCGATCTGGTCGGCCTTGCCGGCGTTCATCACGACGATACGATCGGAGATCGACAGCGCCTCTTCCTGATCGTGGGTGACGAAAACCGTGGTGATGCCGAGCTGTTGCTGGATCTGGCGGATCTCCTCGCGCAGCGACACGCGGATCTTGGCGTCGAGGGCCGACAGCGGCTCGTCGAGCAGCAGCACCTGCGGCTTGACAGCTAGCGCGCGGGCAAGTGCGACGCGCTGCTGCTGGCCGCCTGACAGCTGGTAGGGATAGCGGTCGGCCAGGTGATCGAGCTTGATCAGGCCGAGCATTTCCTTGACGCGGGCGTCGATTTCCGGCTTCGGGGCGCCAGCGACCTTGAGGCCGAAGGCGACGTTGTCGCGTACGGACATGTTGGGGAATAGCGCATAGGCCTGGAAGACCATGCCGATATTGCGCTGGTTCGGCTTCAGCGCACTCTGGTCCTTGCCGTTGATAGTCAGCGTGCCGCCGGTCGGCGTTTCGAAGCCGGCGATCATGCGCAGCACGGTCGTCTTGCCGCAGCCCGACGGCCCGAGGAAGGAGATGAATTCGCCCTTCTCAATGTTCATGTTGAAATTCTGGACCACCTGGACCGGGCCGAAGGATTTCTGGAGGTTGTTCAGTGTGAGAAAAGACATGAGCCGGATACCTTAAGCCTTTGTCGGGCGGGCTTTGCCGAAACGGGAAACGAGATTGAGCAGGCCCATGCTGAGCCAGGTGATCGAGAAGGCGATGACGGCGAGCGCCGAAGGCTCATAGGCTTTGTTGGCGCCGACGAGCTGCAGGTAGGGGCCGAATGCCGGGCGGTTGAGCAGGGCGGCGAAGGTGAACTCGCCCATGACGATCGCCAGCGTGATGAAGGCGCCAGAGAGCACGCCGCTCATGACATTCGGGAAGATGCAGCGGAACATGATCGTCGTCCAGCGGGCGCCGAGGCTTTCGGCCGCCTCCGTCAGCGTGCGGACGTCGATGGCGCGCATGGCGGTATCGACGGCGCGGTACATGTAGGGCAGCGACAGCGTGATATAGGAGAAGACCAGCAGGGCGTTGGTGCCGGTCGTCGAACCCGTCAAGGGCAGGTAGGACGAAGAGTTGTACATTCTGAGGTAGCCGAAGACGATGACGATCGCCGGAATGACCAGCGGCAGCAGCGTGATGAATTCGACGACCGGGCGCATCTGCGGCAGGCGCAGTCGCACCCAATAGGCCGTCGGCACGACGAGCAGCATGCCGAAGATAATGGTCAGAAGCGCCATCAGCATGGAGTAGCCGAAAGTCTCGCGGAACTGAGCGTCCGAAAAGACCGACTGATAGGCATCTAAGCTGTATTCGCCGCGGCGCATGCGCAGCGAAAACTCGATCGTGCCGATCAGCGGAATGATGAAATAGGAAGCGCCGAGAATGATGGCGATCCAGGCGCCGAACCGTTGAGCTTTCATTTCTGCCACCGTTCGGCGCGCATGCGCAGCATGAGGTAAAGGACGTTGGAGACGCCTGTTATGACGATCATGCCGAGCGCGATAGCGTAACCAAGATTGGCATTGTGCAGAACATCGCCGCGGATCTGCGCGTAGAGCAGGATCGGCACGATGTTCAGCGAGCTGCCGGTCAGCGCAAAGGCGGTGGCGATGGCGCCGAAAGCATTGGCAAAGAGCAGCAACGTCGTGCCGAGCAGGCTCGGCCAGAGGATCGGGAGGGCAACCATCGTCCAATATTGGCGGTTGGTGGCGCCGAGAATCTCAGAGGCTTCGCGCCATTCCTTCTTCATGCCGTCGAGCGCGGGCGTCAGGATCAGCACCATCAACGGGATCTGGAAATACATATAAGTGAGGGTGAGGCCGAAGAAGGACAGCAGGTTGAAGCCGGTGCCGTAGAGGTTGAAGCCGAACCATTCTCTGAGGAACACCGTCACGAGGCCGGTGCGGCCGAGCGTTGCCAGGAAGGCGAAGGCGAGCGGCACGCCGGCGAAATTCGAGGCGACGCCGGAAAAGGTCAGCAGCGTCGAGCGCACCGAGGCGGGCAGGCCGCCGAGCACGACGGCCCAGGCGAGGAAGAAGCCGATCAGCGCGCCGCCGAGAGCGGACGCCACCGAGACCTTGATGCTGATCCAGTAGGCGCTCATGATCGATGGAGTAAAAAGATCGCCGATATTCTTCAGCGTGAAATCGCCCTCGGGCGTCAGGAATGCGCCCACCACGAGATAGAGCGTGGGGATGATCAGGAACAGCAGAGAAAAAATGATGAAGGGTGTAATGCCCAGCCAGTCGATCACGCGGTCTTTGTTGATCAAGGGGGCGCTGCTCACCATCGGCGTTGAAACGGTACTCATGAAAAGCTCATCCTGGGCATCGGAGTGAGAAAACCTCCCCGCCTTTAAGGGCGGGGAGGCCGGATCGGATTTTACTTAACGTTGGCGCCGACGACGCTATCCCAGTTCTTGGTGATGGTTTCCTTGCCGGCGGCCTGCTCTTCGAGCGTCGGGAAGACAGCCTTTTCATAGGCTGCTGCCGGCGGCAGCTTGTCGAGCAGTTCCTTCGGGATCTTGTTATTCTTGGCAAGATCGTTGAAGCGGATCGGGTGGCAATAGCCCTTCAGCCAACCGAGCTGACCTTCGTCGGAATAGAGATATTCCATCCAGAGCTTGGCAGCATTCGGGTGCGGAGCGAAGGCGGAGATTGCCTGGACGTAAACGCCGGCGACGACGCCCGTCTTCGGAACGACGACTTCGAACGGAGGATTGCCCTTCAGGCTTTCACCCCAGGACATCGCATTGTAGTCCCAGGCGATGATGATCGGCGTGGAGCCCTGTGCGAAGGGCGCAGCCTTGCCGACGACAGGTACGAAATTGCCGTTCTTGTTGAGCTCGGCGAAGAACTTCAGACCCTCTTCGCCCGCCTTGGCCGCGTCACCGCCGGATGCGGAGAGGCCAGCTGCATAAACGCCCTGAACAGCCTGGTTGGCGCTGCGCGGATCGCCTGCGAGCGCGACGCTGTTTGCATAATCGCTCTTCTTCAGATCTGGCCAGTCGGCCGGCGATTCCTTGACGAGGTCCTTGTTTACAAGGAACGCGAGAACGCCGTAATAGTCGCCGTACCAGTAGCCTTCGGCATCCTTGGCACTATCCGGGATCGAATCCCAGGTAGAAACCTTGTAAGGCTGGATCAGGCCGTCTTTCTTGGCGGACGGGCCGAAGGAGAGGCCGACGTCGATGACATCGGGGGCCTGCGGGCCGGTGTTGCCCTTATTGGCCTTGATAGCTTCGATTTCGTCGCCCGAGCTTGCGTCCGGATTCAACTCGTTGACTTCGATACCGTACTTGGCCTTGAAGCCGGCGATAACGTCGCCATAGCCGCACCAGCTGTGCGGAAGAGCGATCGTGGTCAGCGTGCCTTCCTTCTTGGCAGCGGCGATAAGTTCTGCGCTCGGTTCAGCTGCGGCAATCGCGGTCGAAGCCACGATGATCGCAGTAGAAAGCGACAGCAGTCGAGAAATGTTAGAGATCACTGTTGTTCTCCTTCGGGTTTTCAGTGTCTGGCGATGCTGTTAATGAGCTTACATGAAGCTTGTGTGACGGCTGCATGACGGTGGTTTTGCATGAATAGCAGGCGCTTGTGACAGATGTTTCATTTGCGACAGCGCGGTCTGTTTCCGCAAAATCCGCCATTGTTTTTCCTCCCTTGGTCGTGTCCTCCTAACCCGGTTTGCGGAAGAGTTTGCTCTGCTCGAACAAGCCCTCCAGTGTCTTCATGCGTTCCTTCGTCTCATCCCAGGTGGAGTTCTGAACGGCCTCGATCAGCGCCTCGACGATGAAAAGAGTGACGACGGAGGAATCCCAGGCCGAGGGCGCTTCGATCCGGACGCGGAAGGCGTGGCGGGCAAGTTTGGCGGCGGGTGAACCCCATTGATCGGTGAAGACGACGATTTCGGCGCCACGTTTTCGGGCGGCGGTGGCGAGGCTCACCATCTCCTGCTCGTAGCGGCGGATGTCGAAGATGATCAGAATGTCGCCGGCGTTCATGTTGAGGACATATTGCGGCCAACTGCTGGAATTCGCTGACAGCAGCGTCGTCGCCGGCCGGATGACCTGCATATGGGTGAAGAAATATTCGGCAAGCGCACCGGTGATGCGGCCGCCGACGAAATAGAGGCCGCGCTTGCGGTCGGAAAGCAGCGAAGCGACGCTGTCGAAGGTCGCAGTGTCGAGATCGGTCAGCGTCTGTCGCAGATTGCCCATGATGGCATCGGCGAAACGGTTGAGAATATGGGTGCCCGGCGCGTTCTGCGCCCAGCGATCGTGCTTAGCGATCGGGTTCGATATTGTCGCCTCGACCTCCAGATGCAGATGCGCCTGAAAGTCCGGATAGCCCTTGAAACCGAGCTTCTGCACCATGCGCACGACGGTCGGCGTCGAGACCCCGGCATTCTCGGCGATCGTGGTGATGCTGCCGAGGCCGGAAACCGGATAATTGTCGAGAAGGCTTTCGGCCAATTGCTTTTCAGCACGCGTCAACAGCCCGAAATGCGAGTGTATGACGTCCGAAACCGTCTTCGACGCAACTGTCACTTGATTGCTCCCCGGGATGGTCTGGCGCCATTTTCCCAATCGAAGTTAACAACGCTGTCACAATCCATGTCAACTACTGTCATGAAAAGAAATTTTCAGGGAATGCTTGACACTCGTCGGAACCTGAAGAATTCTTTTCTATAAGGAATTTGTTAAGGAGTGGTGCCTTTGGTGCTGGCCCGGCCGAAAATCCTCAGTGAAGCCGACGGCGATTGCGTCGGGATCGAACGCGCCGGCGGCCGGAGCCCGGTGCTGCTCGTCTGTGAGCATGCTTCGAACACGCTTCCCGTCCATTTCGGCGATCTTGGCCTGCCAGGCGAAGCACTCGCGAGCCATATTGCCTGGGATCCAGGGGCGCTTTCAGTCGCCCGCGGCATATCGCAGGGGCTCGATGCGACGCTCGTCTACCAGCGTTTCTCCCGGCTCATCTACGATTGCAACCGGCCGCCGAACTCGCCTGGGGCCATGCCTGAGAGAAGCGAGATCTATGCCATTCCCGGCAACAAGGATCTGACTGCCGAAGAACGGCTTGCGCGCACCGACGCGCTCTACGTGCCCTTTCACGACGCCGTTCGCGGGCTGATCCGCGATCGGCGGGCGAGGGGGCAGGACAGCGTCATCGTGACGATCCACAGCTTCACACCGGTCTATCACGGTCGCGATCGCGCGGTCGAGCTCGGCATATTGCACGATGAGGACAGCCGCCTTGCTGACCTGATGCTGAAGACTGCGGCCGAGGCGCCGCTTTACAGGACGGAACGCAACCAGCCTTACGGACCCGAGGATGGCGTGACCCACACGCTGATCCTGCACGGGCTTTCGAACGGCTTGCGCAATGTAATGATCGAGGTCCGCAACGACCTCATCGCAGACGATGTCGGCCAAGGGGTCATGGCCGACTATCTAAAAGGGCTGCTCCAGCAAAGCCTGGATGCCTGATAAAAAAGAAGACCCGAGGGAGCAGTCTAACTGCGAACGTCCGCACGGCGCAAATGCCGCGGGCAATTGGCACTGAACCGGGCCGCAATCCCGCGGCCGATCGTGAACAGGGGGAAGTCATGTCGGATTATTCCGAACTGGACAAGAAGCAGGATGTGCACATCCTGCATTCCATGGGCTATGCCCAGGAACTCGAACGACGCATGAGCTCGTTCTCGAACTTCGCCGTCTCATTTTCCATCATCTGCATTCTCTCCGGCGGCATCAATTCGCTGGCGCAGGCGACCTCCGGTGCCGGCGGAGCGGCCATCGGCATCGGCTGGCCAGTGGGATGCTTCATCTCGCTCGTCTTCGCCGTCGCCATGGCGCAGATCAGCTCGGCCTATCCGACGGCCGGCGGCCTTTATCACTGGGGCTCGATCCTCGGCAACCGCTTCACCGGCTGGCTGACCGCATGGTTCAACCTGCTCGGCCTCGTCACCGTGCTCGGCGCCATCAATGTCGGCACCTATTATTTCTTCATGGGGTCGTTCGGCACCAGCTATCTCGGGCTGACCGATTCGACGACGGTGCGCATCATCTTCCTGGTGATCATCACCGGCGCGCAGGCGCTGGTGAACCATATGGGCATCGGATTGACCGCGAAGCTGACCGACTTTTCGGGTTATCTCATCTTCGCGACGTCGATCGCTCTGGCGGCCGTCTGCCTCATCGCGGCGCCCTCCTACGAGATCAGCCGTCTCTTCACCTTCGCCAACTATTCCGGTGAAGCCGGCGGCAACGTCTGGCCCTCCAATTCGGGCGCCTGGGTCTTCCTTCTCGGCCTGCTGCTGCCGATCTACACCATCACCGGTTACGACGCTTCGGCACATACGTCGGAAGAGACGGTCAAGGCCGCCGAGTCGGTGCCGCGCGGCATGGTCGCCTCGGTGCTCTGGTCGGCGCTTTTCGGCTACATCATGCTGTGCGCCTTCGTGCTGATGCTGCCGAACATGGACGACGCGGCAAAACAGGGCTGGAACGTGTTCTTCTGGGCGATGGACAGCCAGGTCAACCCTGTTGTCAAGGACCTCCTCTATCTCGCGATCTTCATCAGCCAGTGGCTGTGCGGCCTTGCCACCGTCACTTCGGTCTCCCGCATGATCTTCGCCTTCTCGCGTGACGGCGGCCTGCCGGCGTCTAAGGCGCTGTCGAAGGTCAGCCCGCAGTACCGCACGCCGGTTGCTGCGATTTGGACCGGCTCGATCCTGTCGGTGCTGTTCGTCTGGGGCTCTTCGCTCGTCACGATCGGTGAAACGCCGGTCTATACGATCGTCGTCTCGTGCACGGTCATCTTCCTGTTCTTCTCCTTCGCGATTCCGATCACTCTCGGCCTATTCGCCTGGGGTACGTCGAAATGGGACAAGATGGGCCCGTGGAACCTCGGCGAGGGCGTCTTCAAGTTGTTTGCGGTGCTGACGATCATCGCGATGATCCTGATCTTCATTCTCGGCATTCAGCCGCCGAACGAATGGGCGCTCTATATCACCGTCGGCTTCCTCGTGGTCACCGGGATCGTCTGGTTCGGCTTCGAGAGCCGCCGCTTCAAGGGGCCGCCGATCGGCGCCGAAGTGGCAAAGCGCCAGGCCGAAATCGCGGCGGCGGAAGCGGCCGTCGGCGAAAGCGGCGAACGCTAAGCATCGAAGCTTCCCTCTGAATGGCTGGGCCGCCTCGGCGGCCCAGCCACCGGGCAACGAAATGGCATCGGGCCGCAGTGTCCGGTCGAGCGCATGCGATTTCGTTGCCCGATTTTCTCAATCCCAGTTTCAGGCGGATCAATCATGAGCAGCTACACAATCGACGATCTCAGGAAGGATGTTGCCGAAGGGCGCATCGACACGGTTCTCGCCTGCCAGGTGGACATGCAGGGCCGGCTGATGGGCAAGCGGTTCCAGGCGGAATATTTCGTCGAGAGCGCCTGGAAGGAAACGCACAGCTGCAACTATCTGATTGCCACCGACATGGAGATGGAGACGGTCTCCGGCTACAAGGCGACGAGCTGGGAAAAGGGCTATGGCGACTATACGATGAAGCCGGATCTGGCGACGCTGCGCCGCATCCCCTGGCTTGAGGGCACGGCGCTGGTGCTCTGCGACGTGCTCGACCATCACACACATGAGGAGGTCGCCCATTCGCCGCGGGCGATCCTGAAGAAGCAGGTGAAACGCCTCGAGGACATGGGCATGAAGGCCTACATGGCTTCCGAGCTCGAATTCTTCCTGTTCGACCAGAGCTATGAGGCGGCGCATGCCTCCGGCTACCGCAACCTCAAGCTCGCCAGCGCCTATAACGAGGACTACCACATCTTCCAGACCACCAAGGAAGAGGAGGTGATGCGGGCGATCCGCACCGGGCTGCAGGGGGCCGGCATTCCGGTCGAGAACTCCAAGGGCGAGGCCTCGGCCGGCCAGGAGGAGATCAATGTGCGCTATGCCGACGCACTCGCCATGGCCGACCGCCACGCGATCATCAAGAACGGCTGCAAGGAGATCGCCTGGTCGAAGGGCAAGGCCATCACCTTCCTTGCCAAGTGGAACTACAATGCCGCCGGCAGTTCCTCGCATATCCACCAGTCGCTCTGGAGCCTTGAGGAAAAACCGCTGTTCTTCGACCATGCTGGCAAATACGGCATGTCGCCGCTGATGCATAATTACGTTGCCGGGCTTCTCGCCCATGCGAGCGCGATCACTTATTTCCTGGCGCCTTACATCAATTCCTACAAGCGCTTCATGGCCGGCACTTTCGCGCCGACCAAGGCGATCTGGAGCAAGGACAACCGCACCGCCGGCTATCGCCTTTGCGGCGAGGAGACCAAAGGCATCCGCATCGAATGCCGCGTCGGCGGCTCCGATCTCAATCCTTACCTCGCCTTCGCCGCGCTTCTTGCCGCCGGCATCGACGGGATCGAGAACAAGCTGGAGCTCGAGGCTCCCTTCGTCGGCGACGCCTATGGCGGCAAGGACATTCGCGAAATCCCGCGCACGCTGCGGGCGGCGACGACAGCGATGACGGAATCGGCAATGCTGCGCAAAGCTTTCGGCGACGAGGTGATCGACCATTACACCCGCGCTGCCGAATGGGAGCAGGAAGAATACGACCGCCGCATCACCGATTGGGAAGTGGCGCGCGGGTTCGAAAGAGCTTAGTACGGGATTGCGGATTGTCTGCCCCTCACCCTAACCGACCGGGGTCGAGCCGCGGGTCTCGACCCGTCCTTCGGACCCCCGTAATAGGGGGAGAGGGGACTTGCCACACGAGAGGTCGATGGGGACAGAGAGGCAGCTGCTATCCCCCTTCTCCCCGCGAGCGGGGAGAAGGTGCCGGCAGGCGGATGAGGGGCTATGGGCCTCGACGAAATTTTTGAACAATACGAGGACGGAAATCGATCATGGCAATGATCCAATGCATTTCACCGGTCGACGGATCGGTTTACGCGGAGCGTCAGGCACTTTCGCTCGACGCCGCCAAGGAAGTTGTCTTGCGCGCCCGCAAGGCGCAGAAGGCGTGGGCGAAACGGCCGCTCGAAGAGCGCGTGCAACTCGTGCTGAAGGGTGCCGCGCGGCTGAACGAGATGTCCGACACCGTCGTGCCGGAGCTAGCCTGGCAGATGGGCCGGCCGATCAAGTATGGCGGTGAATATAAGGGCTTCAACGAGCGCTCCAACTATGTCGCTTCGATTGCGGCCGATGCGTTGGCGCCCCTCGTCGTCGAGGAAAGCGAGCGGTTCGAACGGCGTATCGAGCGTGAACCACATGGCGTTGTCTTCGTCGTCGCGCCCTGGAACTACCCCTATATGACGGCGATCAACACGATCGCGCCGGCGCTGATGGCCGGCAATACGGTGGTGCTGAAACATGCCTCGCAGACGCTGCTGGTCGGCGAGAGGCTGGTGCAGGCCTTTATCGAAGCAGGTGTGCCTGAGGACGTGTTCCAGAACGTCTTCCTCGATCACGAAACGACCTCGGCGCTGATTGCCGCCGGCAGCTTCAATTTCGTCAATTTCACCGGATCGGTGGAAGGCGGGCGGTCGATGGAGCGAGCGGCTGCCGGCACCTTCACCGGTCTCGGCCTCGAACTCGGCGGCAAGGATCCGGGCTACGTCATGGAAGATGCCGATCTCGAGGCGGCCGTCGATACGCTGATGGATGGCGCCACCTACAATTCAGGCCAGTGCTGCTGCGGCATCGAACGCGTCTATGTGCACGAGTCTCTGTACGACGCCTTCGTCGAGAAATCGGTTGCCTGGGTATCGAATTACAAGCTCGGCAATCCGCTAGATCCCGAAACGTCGCTCGGGCCGATGGCCAACAAGCGCTTCGCCAAGGTGGTGCGCGAGCAAATCGCCGACGCGGTTTCCAAGGGCGCCAAGGCGCTGGTCGATCCGAAGCTCTTCCCACAGGATGACGGCGGCGCCTACCTCGCGCCGCAGGTCCTCGTCGATGTCGATCATTCCATGGCCTTCATGCGCGAGGAGACCTTCGGCCCGGCGGTCGGCATCATGAAGGTGAAGAGTGACGAGGAGGCGCTCGCTTTGATGAACGACAGCCAGTACGGGCTGACGGCTTCACTGTGGACGAGGGATGCCGAGCGGGCATCGCGGCTCGGCCGCGAAATCGAAACCGGCACCGTTTTCATGAATCGCGCGGATTATCTCGATCCGGCGCTCTGCTGGACCGGCGTCAAGGAGACCGGCCGTGGCGGCTCGCTGTCGATCATCGGCTTCCAGAATCTGACCCGTCCGAAATCCTTCCACCTGAAGAAAGTCACAGCATGAGCAGCAGCAACATCACCGCAAACTGGAGCTATCCAACATCGGTCAAGCTCGGCCGGGGCCGCATCAAGGAATTGGCCGGCGCCTGCAAGAGCCTCGGCATCAAAAAGCCGCTGCTGATCACCGATCGCGGCCTCGCCTCGATGGCGATCACCAAGAACGCGCTCGATATCCTCGAAGATGCCGGCCTCGGCCGGGCGATCTTTGCCGATGTCGATCCGAACCCGAACGAGAAGAATCTCGAGGCCGGCGTCAGGGCTTTCAAGGACGGCGGCCATGACGGCGTCGTCGCCTTCGGCGGCGGCTCCGGCCTCGACCTCGGCAAGTGCGTCGCCTTCATGGCCGGCCAGACCCGGCCGGTCTGGGACTTCGAAGATATTGGCGACTGGTGGACGCGCGCCAACCTCGAGGGCATTGCTCCGATCGTCGCGGTGCCGACGACGGCGGGCACCGGCTCGGAAGTCGGCCGCGCCAGCGTCATCACCAACTCCGTCACGCATGTGAAGAAGATCATCTTCCATCCAAAGTTCCTCCCTGGAGTCGTCATCTCCGATCCGGAACTGACGGTCGGCATGCCGAAAATCATCACGGCCGGCACCGGCATGGACGCCTTCGCCCATTGCCTGGAGGCTTATTCCTCGCCCTTCTATCATCCGATGTCGGCTGGCATCGCGCTCGAAGGCATGCGGCTCGTCAAGGAATTCCTGCCGCGCGCTTACAGGGAAGGCACCGATCTTGAAGCCCGCGCCAACATGATGGCCGCCGCCGCCATGGGCGCGGTCGCCTTCCAGAAGGGGCTCGGCGCCATCCATGCGCTGTCGCACCCGATCGGCGCCGTTTACAACACTCATCACGGCATGACCAATGCGGTTGTCATGCCGGCGGTGCTGCGCTTCAACCGCAAGGCGATCGAGGAGAAGATCGGCCGGGCCGCCGCCTACCTCGGCATTTCGGGCGGTTTCGACGGCTTCTACGATTATGTGCTGAAGCTTCGCTCCGATCTCGGCGTGCCGGAAACGCTGACGGCAATGGGAATCGCCTCCGACCGCATCGACGAATTGTCGGCCATGGCGATCGAGGATCCGAGTGCCGGCGGCAACCCGGTTGCCATGACGCTCGAAAATACCAAGACGCTGTTTAGGGACTGCTTCTGAGATCAGAGTAGCTATCCCGCAGATTAGCCCGGAGAGCTTAAAGCGCGCGTCGCGATCTTTCAGATCGCCTCTCGCGCTTTAGTTCTTTGTTTTTGCGCATGTCGTTGCCGCAAAACCGCTGCACATTTTTGCGCGACATGCTTTAGCTTTCCGGGCTTTGTCAATCTCGGGGACATTCTGAATTTTAGGGATGTGAAAAATACCAGCTGCAATTTTGCCGCGCGTGTTTAGAATTTGTTAACCATGATTAGAAAGGATGGATTAACCGCACGATGCTCTCCGATGGTGCGTAAAAGAGCAATTCCGGCTCGCACCATTTCCTTCCGAGGACCGAACATGCCCGTCATCACATTCGCAAACACCAAGGGCGGCGCCGGCAAGACGACCGCTGTTCTGCTGCTCGCGACCGAGCTTGCCCGCAAGGGTTTCCGCATCACCATTCTCGATGCCGACCCGCAGCATTGGATCTCGCGCTGGCACGAAATATCAGGTCACGTGCCGAATATTTCGGTGATCGATTTCGTGACCACCGCTTCGCTGCCGCAGCATATCAGCGAGAATAAGCACAATACCGATTATTTCATCGTCGACCTGCCGGGTGCGCGCAACCCGCTGCTTGCCACCGCCATCGGCCTTTCCGACCATGTGCTGATCCCGATCCAGGGCTGTGCGATGGATGCGCGCGGTGGCGCCCAGGTGCTCGAACTGCTGCAGTATCTGGACGAGAAAGCGGGCATCAAGATCGGCCATTCGGTGGTGCTGACCCGCGTCAATTCGATGGTGACGACCCGGGCGCTGCAGCTCGTCAAGTCGCTGCTCAGCGAACGCCATGTGCCGGTGCTCGACACAGCGATCGTTGAGCGCTCCGCCTTCCGGGACATCTTCGACTGCGGCGGCACGCTGCACACGATTGACCCCTCGCGCGTCAGCAATCTGGACAAGGCCCGCGAAAACGCCATCTGTTTCGCCGAGGAGATGATGAGCAAGCTGCCGGTCCGGCTGACGGCATCCGCCTCCGCAACGAGCCCCATGGTCCGCTCGGCCGCCTGAAATCTCCCACATGAAACGACAAGGCCGCCGGAGCGATCCGGCGGCCTTGTCGCGTTATTGTCGGAATAGTTCAGTCGACGAATTCGACTGTCACGCCCGGCTTGACCATCTTGGCAAGCTCGGTCGCATCCCAGTTGGTCAGGCGGATGCAGCCGTGGCTCTGGGTGCGGCCGATCTTCGAGGGCTCGGGCGTGCCGTGGATGCCGTAGGTCGGCTTGGAAAGCGCCATCCAGACGGTGCCGACGGGGCCGTTCGGGCCGGGCGGAATGTTGAGGATCTTATCGTTGGCACCCTGCTGGAAATTGATCTTCGGATTATAGGTATAGCCGGGATTGAACGCGACGCGTTCGACAGTCACGGTGCCCGACGGGGAGGGCGTGTCGGTGGAGCCGATCGATGCCGGATAGGCGGCAATGAGATTGCCGGCGCCGTCATAGGCGAAGACCTGCTTGCGGCCCTTGTCGGCGATGATGCGGGCAACCTCGCCGCTCTTCGGCTCGCCCGGATTGACGACCTTGATGACCGTGCCGGGGACGCTGAAATCGGCGCCGGGGTTCATCTCTTTGAGGAAGGCCTCGTCCATGTGGAAGCGCTCGGCCAGCATCTCGGTGGTCGATGTATAGGCCAGCGACGGCAGCAGAGCCTTGTGCGAATAGTCTTCCGGGATCTCCGCGACGAAGGGACCGGCGGCATCGGCCGGCGTGATCGTGTAGCTGACGACCGGCAGACCGCCGTTCATGCGCAGTTCTTCGAGGATGGCGTCGGTGTCGTTCGGGTCGAGCTTCGAGCCGGTCATCTGGTCATAGGCATAGATCGACTTGGTGACGTTCGAGCCCATATGGCCGTCGATGACGCCGGGCGAGATGCCGGCGCGATCAAGGAAGACCTGCAGCGCGACGATCTCTGGCTTCGACTTGTTCTTCAGCGTGATCACGGGTTCGTCGGGTGCGGTCGTGGGCGCGTCGGCAGGCGGAATCTGCTGGTCGGGATCGATCGAGGCGTAATCGTCGCCCGATTGCGGATTGCCGATGCTGTTGTCGTCTGGATAGGGCTCCTCGCCGAGCGGCAGGCGTTCGATCGCAGCGTCTCGCGGAATACCGCCGGTGACGGCTCCGCGTTCGGAATAACGCGTATCGCCATAGGAATTGTCGTCGGAATAGTAGGGATCGTTGCCGTTCTGGTCGGGATAGACCTCGCTCGGACCGGGGCGTGGCGGGTAGTAGCCGCGGGCGCGCATCTCGGTGGCGACGACATTGCCGTAGTCGTCGATCAGCACGCGATTGCCGCTGCGGTCGCGGGCATAAATATAGCCGCGCGGGACATAGTCGAGGATTTCGCCGGTTGGCGTGACCAGGACGACGTCGCTCTGCCGGCGGTCACGAAACTGCTGCGCGCCGGCTTGCGGCGCTGCAACGGCAACGGCTGCCAGCAGGGCCGCAAGCGAAAATGCCGACTTCAAAAAGCGATTCACGTCTCACACCTCGAACAGTGACTGGGCCGACACACACCTGCGAATTTTGACGCTAGTGTGGAATTTCTGAAACCGTGCTGAACAAAATATGAAATTCCCTAAGATTTCCTTTTACTCATAAACGTTTGCGTCTCTGCGTCAGTTCCGCAAAATCCATGGTTGCGGCAAAAACACAAGATGGAAACGGCGCGGATTGACGAATGGCGGTGCGAAACCTAACCCTACGGCGGCCGATAAATCCCTGAGGAGACCCGAATGATCGAATTTGCCGCCGCAAGCGGGCCGCGCCTGATGCTCGATGAAACTTCGGTTCTGGATATCGCAGGATGCATCGTCGAAGGCGTCGACATCGCCCCGAAGCGCGCCATTCCCGATGACGGCGATCCGCGAATCGATCACTCGCTCGAAGGCTTCCTCTTCACTTGCGGGCCGGATCATATCCGCCATCGCCAGCCGATTGCCGGCCGGGCCGACGGCAAGGTCTATCCGCTGCACGGATCGGCCTCCGGCCATGCGGCCAAGGTGCTGTGGACGAAATACGAAAACGGCAATGCCGAATGCCGCGCCGATATCGACATTGTAACCGTCGAGGGACTGCCGCAGCGCATCGAGCGGTTATGGCGGATCGACGGGGCCACCGGCGAAGTGCGGCTGGAGGACCGGGTCGTCAATATCAGCGACCGAACGGTGCCGACCTTCCTGATGTATCACATCAACACCGGCGGCAAATGGCTCGACGCGGGCACGCGGCTCGAAGGGCGGATGCTAGAGAATGGCGGTTTCCCCTGGGCATTCGGCGAGGAGCCGGGCGGCATCTTCTGCGTGCCGGCGCCGGCAACGGAGGCGGGCTTGGCGGAGGTTCGCCTCGGACCGATCGCCGCGATCGGCGGCAGGACGCTCAGTGTGCGCTTTGGCGCCGACACGCTGCCCTATCTGCAGGTCTGGCGGAACCAGAAGGCGCCGGCCCATATTATTGGAATCGAGCCGGTCTCGCATCGCTGGGTGTTGCGTGACGAGCTCGAGGCGGCCGGCGAATTCAATATGCTGGCGCCCGGCGAAAGCCGCAGCTACTTGCTGAGCTTTGCCTTCCTGTGAGTGAAGTGTTGTTGACGCTCGCCAGCCTCCGTCGTAGACCTTCAGCCCAGGATTTATGAGGAGACAGGACGATGGATATTCGCCAGATCGACGATGAATATTCGGTTTCGGGCCAGATCACGCTCGAGGACCTCGACGAGATCAAGGCGCTGGGGTTCAAATCGATCGTCTGCCACCGCCCCGACCATGAGAGCCCCGATCAGACCTCATTCTCGGTCATCGAGGCGCGCGCGCGGGAACTCGGCCTCGAGATCACTCATGTGCCGGTTGGGCCGATGGGCGTGACCGAGGAGGCGGTGCAGGGCATGGTCGATGCACTCGACGAATTCCCGCGGCCGATGCTCGGCTATTGCCGCTCCGGCGCCCGCTCGACGGCGATCTACCAGAAGACCCACCATATCCGCAGCTAGGTTCCGGTCCGGCTGCCGATTTTCCGGCGCTGAACCGCAGCGCCGTCACCTTCCATTCACTCAGGAGACTATGATGAGCATTAAGCGTATCGACGTCGGCGCGCGCATGAGCGGCGCCGTCATTCACGGCAACACGGTTTATCTCGCAGGCCAGGTCGGCGAGGGCGAAAGCGTCACCGATCAGTGCAACTCCTCGCTTGCCGAAGTCGACCGCCTGCTGGCCGCGGCTGGCAGCAACAAGTCGAAGATCCTGCAGACCCTCGTCTATCTCTCCGACATCGCTTATTTCGCCGAGATGAACGCCGCCTGGGAAGCCTGGATCGATCCGGCCAACCCGCCGGCCCGCGCCACCAGCGAAGCCAAGCTCGCTGCGCCGAAATACAAGGTCGAGTTCATCGTCACGGCCGCGATCGACTGAGATCGCCGCAGGATTGTATGAAAGCCGGTAGGTGCGTGACCAACCCGAATGGGGCCGGTCACGGGCCTACCGGCTTTTTGTTTGCGCGATTTCCGAGAGCGTGCGTGTCGGCGTGATCGCCTCAGGATCGAGTTTGACTTCGATGATCGCCGGCTTGCCACTGTCGCGCGCCCGCTCGAAGGCTGCGGCGAATTCCTCCGTCCGCTCCACCGTCTCGCCGTGACCACCATAGGCGCGGGCAAGGGCGGCGAAATCGGGATTGGTGAGATCGGTGCTGCTGACGCGGCCGGGATATTCGCGCTCCTGATGCATGCGGATCGTGCCGTAGATGCCGTTGTTGACGACGATTGCGATGATCGGCAGGCCGTAGCGGATGGCGGTGGCGAATTCCTGACCGTGCATCAGGAAACAGCCGTCGCCGGCAAAGCAGATGACCTCGCGCTCGGGAAAGAGCCGCTTGGCGGCTACCGCCGCCGGCAGGCCGTAGCCCATCGAGCCGGAGGTGGGGGCGGCCTGGGTGTTGAAGCGACGGAAACGATGGAAGCGGTGCAGCCAGGTGGCATAGTTGCCGGCGCCATTGGTGAAAATCGCCTCCGGCCCGGTGTTGGCTTCCAGCCACTCCATGATCGGGCCCATGTGAACCGCGCCCGGGCCGGTTGCCGGCGGCTTCGACCAGGAAAGATAGGCCTGGTGCATGCGCTGTGTGCGCTCCGCCCAGTGCGGCTCGGCCGGTGCTTCGAGATCGGCGAGTGCGGCGACGAAATCGGAAGGAGTGGCGCAGATGGCGAGATCCGGGCGGTAGACGCGTCCCAGTTCGGAAGGATCGGGATAGACATGCACCAGCGATTGCTGGGGGTAGGGGATATCGATCAGCGTATAGGACGAGGACGGCATTTCCGACATGCGGCCGCCCAGAAGGATCAGCAGGTCGCTTTCCTTTATCTCCTTGGCGAGGACAGGATTGATGCCGATGCCGACATCGCCGGCGTAACAGGGATGGAGATGATCGAAGAGCATCTGCCGGCGGAAGGAGCAGCCGACCGGCAATTGGAAACGCTCGGCGAAGCCTGCGAAATCGGCGACGGCATCGGCGTCCCAGCGCGTGCCGCCGAGGATTACCATCGGCCGCTCGGCCTTCAGCAGTCTTATATAGAAATCGTCGACCTGCCTGCGGCCGGGATGCGCCTCGATGCTCGTGTAACGCTTGGCGCGGGGCGCCTCGACTTCGTCGCGCAGCATATCCTCCGGCAGCGTCAGCACCACGGGACCGGGGCGGCCGGAGGTTGCGATCGCAAAGGCGCGGGTGACGAACTCGGGAATGCGGGCGGCATCGTCGATCTCGCCCACCCATTTGGCGAATTCGGTGAAAGCGCGGCGGAACTCGACCTCCTGGAACGCCTCGCGCTCGCGGGCTTCGCGCTGCACCTGACCGATGAAGAGGATCATCGGGATCGAATCCTGTCTTGATATATGCAGGCCGGCAGACGCATTGGTGGCGCCGGGGCCGCGGGTGACCATGCAGATGCCGGGTTCGCCGGTTAGCCTGCCCCAGCAATCCGCCATCATCGCCGCTCCGCCCTCCTGGCGGCAGACGAGGACATCGATATCGCTGTCGCGCAGGGCGTCGAGAACGGCAAGAAAGCTCTCGCCGGGTACGCAGGAGAGGCGTTTGACGCCATTGGCCTTCAGCGCCTCGACGATCAGTTCCCCACCGGTCTTCTTCATGACGATGCCTTTCTCTCACGCTCGGCGAGCTCCGCCAGTATGTCTTCCCTGTGTTCGTCGAGGCGGGGGCTCGGCCTGACATAATGCAGCGGCGTCTCGGACAGCACCACCGGCGTCCTGACCCCCGGGATGAGCGTGCCGGCGGCATCCGCAAGGTCGATGCGCAGACCGCGGGCGCGCACCTGCGGATCGGCGAACATCTCCTCGATCGTATTGATCGCGCCGGCAGGGACACTATTCTCTTCGCAGGCCCTCAACAGATCCGCCTTCTGCCATTTTAGCGTTTCGGTCGAAACGAGCCGGCGCAGCTCGGCCCGATTGCCGACCCGCGCCCTATTGGTGGCGAAACGTTCGTCGTCGGCGATCGTCTCGAGGCCGAGTATGGTGCAGAGGCGGCGAAACTGGCCGTCATTGCCGACCGCAAGAATGAGGTAGCCGTCGGCCGCCGGCACGACCTCATAGGGCGAGATATTCGGATGGGCGTTGCCAAGCCGGGTCGGTGCGGCGCCGGAGACGAGGTAGTTCATGTTCTGATTGGCGAGCACGGCCGATTGCACATCGAGCAGCGCCATGTCGACGAGCTGACCTTCGCCGGTTTTCAAGGCATGGATCAGGGCCGCCTCGATCGCCGAAACGGCATAGATGCCGGTGAAGATATCGGCGATCGCCACACCCGCCTTCATCGGCTGGCCGTCCGGCTCGCCGGTGATCGACATGAAGCCGGACATGCCCTGAACGATGTAATCGTAGCCGGCGAGGCTGGCATAGGGGCCGGTCTGGCCGAAGCCGGTGATCGAGCAATAGACGAGCTTCGGGTTCAGTCTGCGCAGGCTCTGGTAATCGAGCCCGTATTTGGCGAGCCCGCCGAGCTTGAAGTTCTCGATCACCACGTCAGCTGTGGCGACCAGACGGCGGACGAGATCCCGGCCTTCTGGGCTTTTCAGGTCGGCGGCAATGGAGCGTTTGCCGCGATTGGCGGCGTGGTAATAGGCGGCTGAGAGGTTTTCGCCGTCGGCACCTTCGACGAAGGGCGGGCCCCATTGGCGCGTATCGTCGCCGCCGTCGGGATTTTCGACTTTGATGACATCGGCGCCGAGATCGGCGAGCATCTGTCCCGCCCAAGGGCCGGCCAGCACGCGGGCGAGCTCGATCACCCGGATGCCGGCAAGCGGCGGCTTTTTCGTCAGGCTCTCGGTCATGGTCCTCCCGGGCAATCTACGGCGCCAGCGTCACCTCAGATGTATCGGATACGGGTTTGGAAGCAAAGCGGCGCTCGCGCCAAAGGATGTAGATGCCGGAGGCGATGATGATCATGATGCCGAGCCATTTTATCGCATCCGGAAAGTCGCCGAAAACAAGCCATGCGAAGATCGTCGCCGAGACGATCTCGAAATATTGCAGCGGCGCCAGCGTCGAAGCCGGTGCGGCGCGATAGGCGTAGACGCCGAAGATGCCCGCTATCGCGGCCATGGCGCCGACGCCGGTGACATAGAACCAGGCGCTGCCTGCCGGCATGACGGGATCGAAGATGTCGGAGCCGCTTCCTTCGCCGGCAAGAAGCAGGATGGCGCAGAAGATCAGGCCCCAGATGCCCATCTGGAACTGCATGGCCCAGGGATCTTCCTTGTGCGACAGGACGCGGGTCATCAATACGAAAATGGCGATGCAGAGAGCGCTGAGGACGGGCAGGAGCGCAATGTAGCCGACTTCGTTGAAACTCGGCTGGATGATCAGCATCGCCCCGAAAAAGCCGACGCCGCAGGCGGTGTAGCGCCGCCAGCCGATCGTTTCCTTCAGGAAAATGCCGCCGAGGATCGTCACGATGATCGGCTCGACGAAGAAGATCGCGATCGCATCGGCGACCGCCATGTATTTCAGCGTGGTAACGAAGGAAATCATCGAGATAGTGATGATCGCGCCGCGGATGGCATGGAACAGGCTCTGGCGCCATGAGAAATCGGCAAAGCTGCGCCGCCATATCACGATCGGCAGCATGCAAAGCGCCTGCACCGCGAAGCGGCCGGCGGTGATCTCGGCGGAGGGGATGGTGACGACGGCAAGTTTGGCGAAGATATCGATGAGCGGCGAGAACATTACCGAAAGAAACATCAGAGCAAGCCCCATCGTCACGTCGGAGGGGGATGAAACGGGCCGGGCGGAGGTGCTACTCATGATGGGGTTCTCGTTATCCGGGATTTTGGCCGTTCCGGCTCTTGCCGACCGCGCCGTCACACCAGTCGGCGAAGGCGGCAATGGCTGCATCTGCGCCGGTGTCATTCAGCGTTTCGTGCCGCATGTCCTGATATATCTCAGTGCTGATACGGGAGAAGCCCTGGCCTTTCAAATGGTTTGACAGCCAGGCTACGGCTTTTCCACGCTCGGTCGCCGGATCTTCTGCGCCGCCGACCAGATGGATCGGCAAGTCGCGCCGCAGCCGGTCGAGATGGATCCTTTGCGGTGCGCGAAAGGTTAGTTCGAAGACATCGAGCCAGAGCGAAACCGAGGCGTCGAAGCCGCAAAGAGGGTCGGCGACATATTTGTCGACTTCCTCGGGAATATGCGAAAGCCAGTCGAATTCCGTGCGGCGGTCGGCGATGGACCGGCCCCAGGCGGCGAAAGTGAGTTTCGGGAGGAGGCCGCTCGGCACGTCCGAGCCTTTCAGCATGCGCTCGGCGGTGAGGATCGCCTGGGCCGCGCGGCCGGCAAGGCCGACGGCGAAATTGGAATTCCACACGGCGACAGCGTCGAAGTCGGCCGGAGCGGTGACGGCGGTATTGAGCGCGATGAGACCGCCCATCGAATGGCCGAAGAGGATGACCTTCAGGCCGGGATGGCGCGAGGCCGCGTGAGCGCGCATGGCAATGATGTCGCCGATCACCCGTTCGACGCCATCGCGTCGTGCGAAGCGGCCGATCGGGGCATCCGGCGCCGTCGTCTCGCCGTGGCCGCGGTGATCATGGGCATAGGCGTGATAGCCGCGCGCCGCCATCGCCTCGGCAAAGCGGCGATACCGCTTCGAGTGCTCCGCCAGGCCATGCGATATCAACAGAATGCCGCATGCGGGGCCGCTGGCCTCGGCATGGTGATAGGCCAGCGATGCTCCCGGCACGGAGAGCCATTGCGTTTCAGAAAACATTCGGATCCTTCCAGCCGCAGAGCAGATCGCTAGCGCATAATTCCGCAAAGCGAAATCGATTTGAGCAATTATGCTTCAACTCAAAGTGACAAAGCGTCCTTGGTGTGACTTTAAATCGTTTGACGCAATTGATAACAAATTACAGGAATATTGCGATTCAGGGTTGCTGACGTTTACTCTTTGTGCTTATCTGTTCCTGCATTGTTCTTCTATGGGGGCTGAAATGAGCAGCATGCAGTTGCGTACCTTGACATTCGCCGTATCGATGGCCCTTGCCGGCGCCGCCATGGCGCAGCAGGCCGACGGGCGCACCCGTTTCATTCTTGCGGCGAGCTGGCAGCCCGCCTTCTGCCAGACGAACCAGAAGAAGGCTGAATGCGCAAGCCAGACCGGCGAACGCCATGACGCGACGAACTTCTCGCTGCACGGGCTTTGGCCGATGCGGCAGAATTATTGCGGCGTCAGCGACGATCAGAAGGCCGCTGACAAGGATGGCAAATGGGCTAGCTTGCCTCAGGTCACGCTTTCCGCCGAGACGCAGGCGGCGCTGGTAAAGGCGATGCCCGGCACGCAGTCCGGCCTGGAACGGCATGAATGGACGAAGCACGGCACCTGCACGAAAATGAGCGCCGAGGATTATTTTGGCGTCGGCGTGCATCTCTTGGGTGGGCTCAACGCGTCGGCGGTGCGCGAGCTTTTCGCTGCCAATATCGGCAAACCGGTCAAGGCCGAGGCGATCAAGGCGGCTTTCGACAAGAGCTTCGGGCCGGGCGCCGGCGACCGCGTCAAGATGAGCTGCCGGCGGGCCGGCAATGTCAAGATGATCAGCGGCCTGACGATCGGGCTTTCGGAGGCTGCCGGATCGGCGTCGGCGAAAAGCGCCGGCCTTGCCGATCTGATCCAGGGGGCGGGAAAAACCTCTTTCGGCTGCGATGAAGGTGTCGTGGATGCGGCGGGCTTCTGACCGGAATCCTGCCTAAACCGGGTTTCGGCGTTGCCCACAGGCGCTGTTTCGCCTACATAGCGGCACGAAACGAAGTTTCCCGCCCGGAGCAGCGCAGCATGGCACGTCAATTCATCTATCATATGTCCGGCCTCAACAAGGCCTATGGCAACAAGAAGATCCTGGAGAACATCCACCTTTCCTTCTACCCGGATGCCAAGATCGGCATCCTCGGGCCGAACGGCGCCGGTAAATCCACTGTGCTGCGCATCATTGCCGGCCAGGACAAGGAGTATACCGGCGAAGCTTGGCTGGCCGAGGGTGCCACGGTCGGCTATCTCGAGCAGGAACCGCGTCTCGACGCGAACAAGACGGTGTTCGAAAACGTCATGGAAGGTGTTGCCTCGAAGACGGCGATCCTCGATCGTTACAACGAATTGATGATGAACTATTCCGACGAGACCGCGGAAGAGGGCGCCAAGCTGCAGGACATCATCGACAGCCAGAACCTCTGGGATCTGGAAAGCCGGGTCGAGATGGCGATGGAAGCCCTGCGCTGCCCGCCGCGCGACGCCGATGTCACCAGCCTGTCCGGCGGTGAGCGCCGCCGTATCGCGCTCTGCCGCCTGCTGCTGTCGCAGCCGGATCTGCTGTTGCTCGACGAACCGACCAACCATCTCGACGCCGAAACCATCGCCTGGCTCGAAAAGCATCTGCGCGACTATCCAGGCGCGGTGATGATGATTACCCACGATCGCTACTTCCTCGACAACGTCACTGGATGGATCCTCGAACTCGACCGCGGCCGCGGCATCCCTTACGAAGGCAACTATTCGGCCTATCTGCTGGCGAAGGCCAAGCGCATGGAGCAGGAAGGTCGCGAGGAGGCCTCGCGCCAGAAGGCGATCAGCCGCGAACGGGAATGGATCGCCTCCAGCCCCAAGGCCCGCCAGGCCAAGTCCAAGGCACGTATCAAGTCCTATGAGCAGCTGGTGGATGCCGCCGAAAAGCAGCGTCCCGGCGACGCGCAGATCATCATCCCGGTCAGCGAACGGCTCGGCCAGGTGGTCATCGAGATGGAGGGCATCACCAAGGGCTTCGAGGGCCGCACGCTGATCAACGACCTGTCGATCAAGCTGCCGCCGGGCGGCATCGTCGGGGTCATCGGCCCGAACGGCGCCGGCAAGACGACGCTGTTCAAGATGATTACCGGCCAGGAAAAGCCTGACAGCGGTTCGATCCGCATCGGTGAAACCGTGCATCTCGGTTATGTCGACCAGAGCCGTGATGCGCTTGCCGGCGACAAAACGGTCTGGGAGGAAATCTCCGGCGGCGCCGAAATCATCAAGCTCGGCAAGTTCGACATGAACTCGCGCGCCTATTGCGGCGCCTTCAACTTCAAGGGCGGCGATCAGCAGCAGAAGGTCGGCAACCTCTCCGGCGGCCAGCGCAACCGCGTTCACCTCGCCAAGATGCTGAAGGCCGGCGGCAACGTTTTGCTGCTCGACGAACCGACCAACGACCTCGACACCGAAACGCTGGGCGCGCTGGAAAACGCGCTGGAGAACTTCGCCGGCTGCGCCATCATCATCAGCCACGATCGCATGTTCCTCGACCGTCTGGCGACGCACATTCTCGCCTTCGAAGGCGAGGGCCATGTCGAATGGTTCGAAGGCAACTTCGAGGATTATGAAGAGGACAAGGTCCGCCGCCTCGGCCCCGATGCCCTCAACCCGGGGAGCCAGGCCCATAAGCGTCTGACGCGCTGATCGTCTCTCTTTTCGATTGAGAAAGCCCCGGTTCGGCCGGGGCTTTTTCGTATCTGGCCCTGTCGCAATTTGAGCAGGCAATTTCGCGGAGAGTGCGAATTGCCGCTTGCCACCGCTTTTCAAATCACATAAAGATATCTTTATATCTTGATTGGGCCGATGATGAGCGAACCTTTGAAGCTTGGACTGGATGGGCTGGTGGACGTCTTGAAGGCGGCCGGCGAGCCGACGCGTCTGCGTCTTCTGGCGCTTCTCGACGCCGGCGACCTGACGGTGACCGATCTGACCGAAATTCTCGGGCAATCTCAGCCTCGCATCTCCCGCCACCTGAAGCTGCTCGGTGAAGCGGAACTGATAGAGCGCTACCAGGAAGGCGCCTGGGCCTATTTCCGCCTCAAGCAGGAGGGCAAGGCGGCAATGCTGGTGCGGGCCTTGCTGAAACATGTCTCCGAAAACGATCCGACCGTTCTTCGTGACGGCGAGCGGCTGTCGGGGGTCAAACGACAACGGGCCGAGCGGGCGCAGGCCTATTTCAGCCGCAACGCCGCGGAATGGGACGAACTTCGCCGCCTGCATGCCGCCGATGAGGAAGTCGATGCCGCCGTCATCCGACTGCTCGGCAACCAGCCGATCGATTCATTACTCGATCTCGGCACCGGCACCGGCCGTATCCTCGAACTCCTGGCCAGGCTCTACCGCCGGGCGATCGGTGTCGATGCCAGCCGCGACATGCTGAGTGTGGCGCGCGCCAATCTCGACAAGTCTCGCATCACCAAGGCGACGGTGCGCCACGCCGATATTCTGAACCTGCCGTTCGAGGGACAGGATTTCGATCTGGTGACGATCCATCAGGTGCTGCATTTCTTCGACCAGCCGGAGATTGCCATCGCGGAAGCGGCGCGCATGCTGCGGCCGGGCGGCCGGCTCGTTGTCATCGACCTTGCGCCGCACACGCTCGAATATCTCCGCGACGAGCATGCGCATGTCCGTCTCGGCTTTTCGCACCAGGCGATGTCCGACTGGCTGCGCAAGGCCGGGCTCGATGTCGAGCAGGTCGTCGATCTTCATCCGGGTCAGCAGAGCGGGCAGGGGCTGACGGTCACCGTCTGGCTCGCGCGTGACCCGAGGCGCCTCATGGCTTCGCAACTAAGCGAAGGCGCCGAACCTACATTTGCCGGGAGAGTATGACATGGCTTTGAAAAACGAAGCGCAGGCGCGCAACATCGGGATCTCCTTCGAATTCTTCCCGCCGAAATCGGAAGAAATGGAAGGCCAGCTCTGGGAGACCGTCAGCAAGCTGCAGGACTGGGACCCGGATTTCGTCTCGGTGACCTACGGCGCCGGCGGCACCACCAAGGCGCCGACGCTGTCGACCGTCACGCGTTTCCTGGCGCAGACGCCGCTTGCCACCGCTTCGCATCTGACCTGCGTCGGCGCGACGAAGGACGAGACGCATCAGGTGATCGACACGTTCCGCAAGGCCGGCGTGACGCATTTCGTGGCGTTGCGCGGCGATGCGCCCGGCGGTGCGGGCGCTCCGTACCAGCCGCATCCCGGCGGCTACGCCAATGCAGCCGAACTGGTGGCCGGCCTCAAGGAGATCGGCGATTTCGAGATTTCGGTCTCCGCCTATCCGGAGAAGCATCCGGAAAGCCGCGATACGGCCGCTGACATCGAGATGCTGAAGCGCAAGGCCGATAACGGCGCCGACCGGGCGCTGACGCAGTTCTTCTTCGACAATGACAATTTCGAGCGTTATCTGGAGCGGGTGCGTGCTGCCGGCATCTCTATCCCTGTTGTGCCGGGCATCATGCCGATCCAGAACCTGACGCAGCTGAAGCGCTTCGCCGGCGCCTGCGGCACGATCATTCCCGCTTTCCTCGATGAGCGTTTCGCGGGCTACGACGATAGGCCCGAGGAGCGGGCGAAGGTTGCTGCCGAAGTCGCGGCCGAGCAGATCGAGGATCTCGTCCGGCGCGGCATCGATGAGTTCCATCTCTATACGATGAACCGCGCGCCGCTGGTCTCCGCCGTGCTCGACAATCTCGGCTTCTCCCGCCGCCCGGCAAAGAGCGCCGGCGCCGCTGCCTGATCTTTCGTCTCCGCTCAAAAGTGAAAAAGCGCATGTCGGGCGGGACATGCGCTTTTTCATTGGCGGATTGATCAGGGGAGTTTAGGCACTATCAACGTTACGCGTCCGTCATCCAGGCTCAGATGAAGAGCATGGATAAGACGAAAGCAAACGCTGCACTGACCAACAGAACATTCAAGGATTGCGTGAGTCCCATGTCTGTCTCCTCGCGTTAACCGGCTGATATTATGTCTGAAATATGTCGGTTGAAAAGCGGATTTTATGCTGCACTGCCGAAGCGGTCGGTGGATAAGTCGAAGATCGTTTTGCCAAGTCATTGAGATAAAACGATAATATGACCCTAATTTTTGTTCACAGATTTTAACGAGGCGTTAAATCAGGCGATTTCGCATTCACCTATGCGCCCAAAACATGGCGGCTGCGCAAACGGTTGAAAACATAGAGAATGTGCAACTGTTTTTAGGCGGGTTTCGTCAGCAGGCGATAGGCGCGACCATCGAGGATGACGAGGCCAAAACCGATCAGCGCCATGCCGGCGAGTTCGGCAAGGCTGAGCCTCTCGCCGAGGAAGAGCACGCCAAGGACGATGGCGCTCGGCGGCACCAGCAGAGTGACGAGCGAGGCGTTCGTGGCGCCTGCCATTGCCATGATCCTGAAATAGAGAATGTAGGCGAAGGCCGTCGAAAGCAGCGCCAGCGCCAGGATGGCAAGCAGCGCATCGAGCGGCGGCGCGGCAAGCTCCCAGGGGCGATCAGCGAGCAGCGAGAGAGGCAAGGCAGTCAGCGAGGAGGCGGTCAACTGGCCGGCGGCGGTGACGGGGGAGGGCACGCCCTTGAAACGCTTGCCGTAGGTGGCGGCGAAGCCGTAGGAGACGGCGGCAAGCACCGGAAGCAGCAGCGCCCAGAGCGGCGCTTCGCTGCCGGTGGAGATGCTGGGGCCGATCAGCACGATGGTGCCGGCGAGGCCGACGAGGCAGCCGGCGATCTTTGCTGAGGAGAGTTTCTCGTCCGAGGTGAGGTAATTGGCGATGAGCACGGTCCAGATCGGCGTCGTCGCGTTGAGGATCGCCGCAAGGCCGGCGCCGATCCGGGTCTGGCCGAAGAAGATCAGGGCATGCGGCAGGACATTGTTGATGATGCCGAGGATGAGGAATTCCCGCCAGCGGGCCTTGAGGATCGGATACATGTCGAGACGGCCGGCGATATAGACATGCAGCGCGAGCGCTGCGAGCAGCAGTCTCAGGAAGACGAGGGTCAGCGGCGGCACATGCTGGACGGCAATGCGGGCAAAGAAGAAGGAGCCGCCCCAGATCAAGCCGAGCAGTACCAGCAGCCCCCACGTCCAGGCATTCATTCTGCTGTCCACGCCGAGTCCTCCAGCTAGAGCATTTTCGTTTTTCTTCGAATACGAAAATGTTTCAGCTCTTTGTTTCCACGCAATTCCGGACGCAAAACCGCTGCACGCTTTTGCTGGAATTGCTCCAAAATCTCGTACAGACTTAGCGCAGGCGGAGAACGGCGCCACCCGTTTCTTGCGAAGCGGGTGGCGGTAAATTGTCAGGCGATCAGAGAGCGTTGAGAAGGGCAGGCGTCGCCCAGCCGTCGGCCGGTATGCCGAGGCGCTGCTGTTCCTTTTGGATGGCGATACGCGTGCCGGAGCCGAGGATGCCGTCGATCTCGCCGACATCGTGGCCGAGCGACTGAAGCTTGGTCTGCAGCGTCTTCATCTGGTCGTTGGCGAGGCCTTGTTCAGGCGTGCCTTTGAGATAGGTCGGGGCGCCGGAAAGCCGGGTGGCGAAATAGGCGGCCGACGTCGTGTAGATGAAGGACTTGTTCCATTCGAGATAGATCTTGAAATTCGGGTAGGCGATGAAGGCCGGTCCCATGCGACCCTGCGGCAGCACAAGGTCGCCCTCGAGATCGCCGAAAGCGGTGTTGCCGTCGCGCGGCTTGACGCCGAGCGCAAACCACTCGCTCGCCTTCATCGTGCCGCCAAGGCCCGATTTCTCGAAAGGCAGATTGTCGGGCAGGGTGACTTCCTGCAGCCAGGGCTGGCCGCGCTCGAAGCCGAGGTGCTGGATGAATTTCGCCGCCGTCAGGATGGCGTCAGGGCTGCTCTGCTTCAAGCGGACATGGCCGTCGCCGTCGCCGTCCATGCCGTAGGCGATGATGTCGCGCGGCAGCATCTGCACCTGGCCGATCTCGCCGGCCCAGGCGCCGGTGTTGGTGGCGGAATCGAGGTCGCCGTGCTGGACCATCTCGATGAGGGAGATCAGCTGCGGACGGAAGAGCTCGGGCCGGCGGCAGTCATGCGACAGTGTCACCAGCGCGTTGCGGGTGTTGAAATCACCCTGGACGGCGCCGAAATCGGTCTCCATCGCCCAGAAGGCAGTGATGACGCCGGCGGGAACGCCGAATTCCTGCTCGGCTCGGGCGAAGACGTCGGCATATTGCTTCATCTTCTGGCGGCCGATGTCTAGGCGGGCTTGGCTGACGGTGCGCTGGGAGAATTCGAGGAAGGTCTGCTTGAAGACGCCCTGGGCGCGATCCCGGCTCAGCACCTTCGGATCGATCTCGGCGCCGGCAAGCGCCTCGTCGGCGGCCGCGGCACTGGCGCCAGCGGCAATCGCATCGGCCTTGACGCCGTCAAGGAAGGCGGACAGATCGCCGCCGCAGGGCGCTGTCGAGGGGGCGGAGGCGGCAGGCGCCTGCTGGGCCGCGGCGCCGCCGGCAAAGGTCAGGGCAAACAGGAGGGCGAGTGCAGAGCGGCTTGTGAGCGAGCGGTGCATGAATGCGGTCCTTATAGCAAAATAGCAAATGGATGTCCGTCGCTTTCACAGAGGAATGTGACGGAAGCAAGAAAGATTGAAGGACGTTACTAAGAATTTCTGTCCTTGGAAACGGTCGCGACCCAGTTGTTCCAGTTCTTCGCGCTGCCGGCAAAGACGTTGATATCGGTCGGCCCCTTGATGCCGGGAACAACGCCGGTCGAAGTATATTGCCAGAAGGCCCAGCGGCGGTCGGAATACGTCACTTCCGGGTGTTTTGCCACGGAGCGCACCCAGAAATGATAATCCTGGAAGTAGCCGGCGAGGTTCTCGCGGTGGAAATCGACTGAGGTGTAGATGATCGGGCGTTTGCCGTAATAGGCCTCCAGCCGGTCCATGAAGCGCTGCATTTCGGCGCGCACGGTTGCCGGATCGGGGCGATAGCGGCAGGTCTTCGATTCGCCGTTCCATTCGACGTCGAGCACCGGCGGCAGCCGCATGGCGTCCTTGGGCACGTTGCTGATGAACCAATCTGCCTGCTGGTCAGCCGAGGAACAGAAATAATAAAAATGATAGGGAGCGTGCGGGATGCCGGCGGCGCGGGCTTCGCGCCAATATTCGTCGAAGCGGGGATCGAGTCTGTCCTTGCCTTCCGTCGCCTTGATGAATGCGAAGGCAACGCCGGAATTCTTCACGCTCGCCCAGTCGATATCGCCCTGCCATTTGGAGATGTCGATACCGTGCACATCGTTCCGATGCGGGTGCTTTTCGCCAAAATTCTGCGGATCGGTGTCCTTGAAGCGCGTTTTGGGCTTGATCGATGCCGTTTCGAGGTAGTCATAACCGGAGGAAGAACAGCCGGCGAGCATGATGGCCAGAGGCAGAACGCAAAACAAAAGCCGGCGCATGGGTATCCCGTCGTGAACCGAATGATCTCTTTGCCCCACAGCCTGACCTTCGAGAATGACGAGCCCAGCAGAGGAATAACCCTCTTTTCACCATATCAACGTAAAAAATCGGTTAGTTTCAAGCGAATTATGTACGCTTGCTGATAATAGCCGCCCGCCAGGCATAACCGCCGCCGACTGTTTCGAAAGACAATCGCGCATTGTGCTCCTGTGCCTGCGCCTCAAGAACCTCGCGAAGATCCGGCCGCGGCGTGACATGGAACTTCGCAAGCCAGGCCTGCAGCATGCTGCGGAACCAGCGCGGCAGGCCTTCCTGCTGGCCGAAATCGACGATGTGCAGCTGGCCGCCTGGATTGAGCGCTGCTATCGATGCGTCGACGGCGCGCTCCCAGTCCGGGATCATCGACAGGGCATAGGAGATCAGGATGCGGTCAAAACCGCCGACGCCGAATTCTCGCGGCGTAAAGGCGGTGGCGTCGGCGACGCGGAATTCCGGGATCGTCGCCTTGGTGGCGAAGGTCTTACGGGCTGAAATCAGCATTTCCTGGGAAATGTCTAGGCCGAACAGCTTGGCGGTCGGGAAATGCCTGTGGGCGAAGGCCATGTTGCGACCGGTGCCGCAGCCGACTTCGAGCAGGGTGCCGCCCTCGGGCACGTCGAGATTGCGGATGGTGCTGTCGCGGCCGAGAAGGTAATATTTGCGCGTCAGGTCGTAAATATGACGCTGGTAGCGGTACATACCATCCATGAGGCTGGCATGTTCGTCGCTCATTCCCGCCGCCTCGGTGCCGACCTTGCTCACGCCTTCTTCCCGTAGATGTGGAAACCGCCATAGATCGCCGAGCGATCGAGCGCGGTCAACTCGCGTGACTTGTCTTCGAAATAGTCCCACTGGTCGCGGATCGACGGAGACAGGCGGCCTTCGATGATGCTCTTTTCGGCGGCGGTGCGGAAGATCACCCGGGCGCCGTCGCGCGCCGTGCGGGTGATTTCCCGCCAAACGTCGTTCAGCTGTTCATCCGTCATCCAGTCCTGCGCGTCGAGCAGGATGTAGCGGTCGCGCGAGGCGGCGGGCTCGCGGGCCAGAAGCTCGGTGAAGCTCGCGTGGTGGACGTTGACGCGATCGACATTGGCGCGGATCACCTCATAGTGCTCGGGCTTCAGATAGGTCGGCAGCGGACCTTCCTCTTCAGTGCCGTAGCGGCGGCCGAAGGCCTGCCAGGCGAAATAGTTGTCGCGCATCGGGAAATGACAGGCGAGCTTTTCCAGGCGGTGCTTCAGCACCGGCGCGATCGAATGATCGGCAGCAAGGCTTGCGAGCTCGTCATATTGCTGCGGCGGAATGCCGAGGCCGAAGAGCGAGCTCTTGCGGCCGGTGATCCAGCGAACAACCGGCTTTTCGAAAAGCGGCGCGATCTGCTCGTCGAAGAACTGGCGCTGTTCGCGGATCGAGCGGGTCTTGGTCATCTCGCGCAGCTCGACGCCATGCAGGCGGGCAAGAAGATGAGCTGCGCCGATGAAACGACCGAGCAGGCCGGTTTCGTAGATGTTGCGGTCGAAGACGGTGACGCGGCGGCGTCCGAACTTGCGGCCGTTCCAGTAGCTGCGGGTCGCTTCGTCCAGCTTGGCGGCAAGATGCTGGTCGTAGGCGCGGCTGTTCGACTTCTCGTTGGGCATCGCCAGGAAACGGACGAGATCGGCATGATCCGGCAGATGCTTGAACGCGGCAAGTTTCAGGCGATTGAGCGCAATATGGTGCGGGTTGAGATCGACGACGTCGATCGAGGCCGGCGCCTTGGAGAGATAGGCGAGCATGTTACAGCCGCCGGAGCCGATGGTGACGATGCGGTGGTTGGGCTTCAACTCCATCGCCTGCATGTCGAGATCCGGATCTTCCCAGATCTGCGGGTAAACGAGGCCGGAGAAGAGAAGGCCGAAGAGACGCTCGGAAAAACCTTCCTTCGAAAAAGCCTTGTGGCGGAGAAGGGCGTCCTTGAGTTTCCGGTTCTTGCGGAAGCCGGCATCCGGTGCAAATTCTGACATGAGTCTGTCACCTTTTTAGCGTTCAGGGCGTGTAGCGCGCCACTGCTACAGTTTGATGACGTGGACTGTGGGCCGGCGCCGCGCAAAAACGTTCTCATCCTCCTGGGAAAGTGATCAAGGCGATGGATCTTCTTCGCGCCGCCCCCTTTCCGCCGCACGCAATTCCTGCTTCTCTCCGGGCATTCGGAGGAATGTCATGCGATTTGTCCTGCGTGCCCTGAAGGCGCTTGCTCTCCTTCTCGTTCTCATCGTCGTTGCTGGCGCCGCCTGGCTCTTTGCTTGGCCGCCGGAGCTTTTGCGCGTCGGCGACGGCTATGCCGCCAAGATCGTCTGCTCCAATGTCTTCATTGCCGGCCGCAACGCCGAAGACGTGCTGGAGGACGACGTGCAGGCGCCGGGAAACCCGCTGCTGCGGCTGGTGCGCGTTAGCGTCGACCGCGACAACGGCCGGGTAACAGCGCGCTTCATGGGGCTCTTTGCATCAAGTTATGCGCTCTATCGCGGCGGGCTCGGCTGCACCAGCGTGCCGGACGGCGATTTCGAGGCGGCGGCGAATGCCGCGCCCTTCGATCCGCCGGCCAAGATGGAGACGAGCGATGCGTTATGGCCGCAGGGAGAGAGCGTCGGCGATGCGGACGCGAAGATCGCCGCGGTGCTGGCCGATGCCCGACTTGCCGGCCCGGCCATGCGGGCGATCGTGGTGGTGCGCGACGGCCGTATCGTCACTGAGGCCTATGGTCCCGGATTTTCGTCGAAGACGCCGCTGATCGGCTGGTCGATGACGAAGACGGTGAACGCGGCCATCCTCGGCCGGCTGATGCTCGACGGCAAGATCTCCTTCGACGACGATCACCTGATGGCGCAGTGGAAGGACGATCAGCGTGCCAGGATCAAGGTTTCCGACCTGCTCGGAATGGAGAGCGGCCTTGCCTTCAATGAGGATTATGGCAGCGTCGCCGATGTGACTCGCATGCTCTATCTCGATCCCGACATGGTATCGCTGCCGGCCAATGCGCCGATGGAGGCGGCACCCGGCCAGCGCTTCCGCTATTCGAGCGGCACGGCTGTGCTCTTGTCACGCATCTGGATGGACAGGGTCGGCAATGCGCAGGCAGCTTTTTCCTATCCGCATGACGCGCTCTTCTCGCCCCTCGGCATGACCAGCGCCGTCTTCGAGCTCGACGCGCGCGGCACCTTTACCGGAAGCTCCTACCTCTATGCGACTGCGCATGACTGGGCGCGTTTCGGACAGTTCCTGCTGCAGGATGGCGTTTGGAACGGCCGGCGGCTGTTGCCGGAGGGGTTCGTTGGCGCCATGCGCACGCCGACGGCAGCGTCGAACGGCCGGTATACGCAGGGCCAGGCGTGGCTCGCCCCCAGTGGCCGCAGCGCTGCATTCGGGCTGCCGGAGGATACGTTCTGGTTGACGGGGCATGATGGGCAGAGCATGGCGATCGTGCCGTCCGCCAATCTCGTCGTCGTCCGGCTCGGCCTGACGCCTAGCTGGCTCGGTTATCAGCCGCAGACGCTTCTCAAGGCAGTCCTGGCGGCGTCGCCGCAATCGGGAGTGCCGCAACAGCAGGCCGGATCAGAGCGGCAGGTCCAGACGCAGCCATAGGCGGTAGCATCGAAGCCGTTTCTGTTGTGGTGGTGGTCAGTAATTGCCTTGGGCGATGTCGTTCATGCCCTTGCGCTTGGCGTCATAATAATAGCCTCGCGCATAGAGGCGGACGGCATCATCTTCCTTGTTGTCGGAGACGAGCCACGCGCCACGCAGATATTTCGCGGCATATTTGATATTGGTCTCGGCATCGAAGAGACCGCCCGGCGCGCCGTCATAGCCCATCGATTTGGCAGTGTTGTATTTGATCTGCATGAGACCGAAATAGCCGCGCTTGTTGTAAGCCTTCGGATTGTAGCGGCTCTCGCGATGGACGATGCGGTGGAGCAGCGTCTCGGGAATTTCGTAGACTTTCGAATATTTCTGGATGAGCTTGGTGACGAAGCTCTTTTCGACAGTCGGCGCATCGTCCTTGTCGTCGTCGCTGAACATTGGCGGAGCCGTCGGCGGATCGATCGGCCCGGATTCGTCGAAGCCGTAATCCATGCTGGAACGCGGGGTTGTGTCGACTGCCGCGAGTGCTGCAAGCGCATTGTTCTGCGGCGTCGCGGCAAAGGCAAGCTGCGTCGCCGGCTGTGCCGGGGTCACCGGACGCGGCGTCGGCACGACGGATTGGATCGCCGTCATCTCGGGCGTCAGCGGGATCTGCGCATAGGCTGCCGGCTGTATGCCTGCCTGCATGGTGAGATCAGCGGGCTGAGAGGCCGTAACCGCCGGCATCGCCGCTGCGGTCAGCGGGGGGGATGTCTGCGTTTGCGGAAGCATGGCGCCTGCGACCGCCTGGCCAGCTGCGCCCTCGGCCGTCGGGATCGCGGCCAGCGTTGCCTCTTCGCCGGGCTTGGGTGTCGGCACCACTATCTGAGCGGCTGTCAATTCGGCCTGAGAGGTGTATTCGACGCTGGTACAGCCGGTCATCACGCCGCAGCAGAGCACCGTAGAAACGACAAGACTGCGTTTCAAGCCGGACAATCCGATCGCTACCATTCCGTCACTTTCGTGAAATCGCGCCGCCCTGGCAGCGTTGTAAAAGTTACTAAAAAGCTTAAATCCGATGACCCCATTAACCTATTCGTTGCATTCCGGCAACCACGGAATGTTTCTACGCTGCAATACGGCGATAGCCGGCCGTTACGGCGCCTGCAGCGATCAGCAGCGTGCCGCCGGTGCGGTTTACGGCGCGCTGGACGCTCGCCTTGCGAATCAGTCCGCGCGCGCTATGAGCGAGAAATGCGTAGGTGGAAGCGTTGAGAATCGCCAGCATGAGGAAGGTCGCTTCCATGATCGCCATCTGCCCGAAGAAGGGAAGAGCCGGGTTGAGAAACTGCGGCACGAAGGCGACAAAGAAGATGATGCTCTTCGGATTGAGGGCGGTAACGAGGTAGGCGTGGAGGAAAATCCTGAGCGATTTTTCCTCCGGAAGATTGTCGTTGTCGGCAACCGGCTCGCCGATGACGGGAGCCCGCCAGAGCTTGATTCCGAGCCATATCAGGTAGGCGCCGCCGATCCACTTGAGGACGGTGAAAAGAGTGGCTGAGGCGGCGAGGACGGCGCCGAGACCGAAGAGTGAAGCCGTCATCGCGGTGAAGTCGCCTAGCGCCACGCCGCTCACCGTCGCAAACGCCGTCCTGCGTCCATGGCCAAGCGCATATGAGACGACGAGCAGTATCGTCGGTCCCGGTATGGCCAGCATAATGGCGGATGCGGCCGCAAAAGCGAGCCAGGCTTCAAACGACATGGTGTCTCCTCCCATTCCTCAGGAACAAGCAAAGACACCTTATTAACCATCCGTCAATCATGCTTCTTTGTATTTCTGGCCTATATTGTCCATGACTTCGGCAAACCATCCCGTCGAAAGGTCAAAAGCCTTTCCGCCCTTGATGCGCGGGAATTCTATAGTGCGCAATCTACCATTCTGCGCTTCATCGTGGCCGGTGACGCCGGACACTTTATTGAGTGCGCTTTCGACGGCGAGGTCGACCATGCTCTGGATCAGCCTCAGGTCGTCGCCGTTCGCCGGCGCCGAGCGGGCGAAATAGCCCGATTTCTGCACCAGGGAACGCTCGGCGTTCAGGAGGCTGGCGAACTGCTTCTGGAACCATGCACCGACGTTGATCGTGTCGATCTTTACATGGCCGAAGGCATCACGTTTGACGGTCTCGCCGGCGGCTTCGCGCTCGGCGACGATGGCGTCGAGGCAAGCGCCTTCCGACACGAAGACGGTGGCATGGCCGGTGCGATCCATGACTTCCTTCAGCCGGGCGGCCTCGGCATCGAGATCGAACGCCATTTCGGGCAGATAGACGGCGTCGATACCCTTCAGTTGCGCATCCATCATCAGGCCGTCGACATATTGATTGCGGCTGGTGCGCTGGAGATAGGCGCGGGCAGTGGCGGCCGTCAGCCAACCGCAATGGCGTCCCATGACCTCATGGATGACAAGGGTGCGGGGGGCGGCGGTCTGCTCGTTGCCGACATTGTCGAAGAAATGGGCGCCGACTTCGGCGGCCGTCCAGGCGCCCAGCGACTGGCGGATCGGCACGACGTCGTTGTCGACCGTCTTCGGCAAGCCGACGACGGTCAGATCGTAGCCGTTGGCGGCGAGGTAGGCAGCAAGGTCGGCGGCTGTGGTGTTGGTGTCGTCGCCGCCGATCGTGTGGAGAATGGTGATGCCGTCATCCGCAAGGCGTTCGGCGGCGACCCTCAGCGGGTTGTCGCCTTCCTTGACGAGGCCGCGCTTGACGCAGTCGGCGGCGTTGGTGAGCTTGACACGGCTGTTCCCGATCGGCGAGCCGCCATAGCGGTGCAGCAGCGGCGCCTTTTCACGCATCTGACGGGTGATCTCGATGCTGTCGCCGAGCAGTACGCCTTGGTAGCCGGACTTATAGGCGACTATATCGAGCTCGGGCGCAACGTCGCTGTAGCGTTCGATGAGGCCGCCGACGGCGGAGGAAAGACAGGGTGCGAGGCCTCCGGCGGTCAGCATTGCAACTTTCTGCTTGGCCATGATTCCTCCTATGGCGTTTCGATGCGGCGGCGCTGGCTAAGGCGCATCGCATCGACCTTCGTTAATGCGATGCGTTTGCCCATTGATTGTGCATGCCGTGTCCCGGTGCCGCCGTAGAGTTCCGAGCGACATGCATCAGCGCATGGATGCGGCAGGGAAAGGGGCCTGTAAAGTAAAGAATTTACGAAAAACGCCGCCTTTTCACGCTTTGTGGCCGGAAGAGCTGATATAATCGTTTCAACCCGGAGACGCCGACCGACAACTGTTGTGGAAATTGCGGCCTCGCATCGGGACAGGTGAGGCCGGTATGGCAGGGGCGCGCCATTCCCTCAATCCAAGGGGTGAATCGTTTGCTGCGGTGCGACAATTACCAAATCGTGAAAACTGTGTTCGCCCCTAGGACCAATCGTCGCCTTGCAAAGGCTACGATTCTTTGGTCAAGCTGTTTGAGGTTGACAAGCGCGCGAGATTTTCGATGTCCTTCTGGGAAAAACTGGTGAATGCGATTGGCAATACCGCGGGCAATGCGCTGTCCGCGGTGGTCGAGGCCATCCGCACGGTTTTCGAAGGCGATCCGGAAACACGGCGGAAGGTCGCTTTCTCTGTGGCCATCATCGCGCTTTCGGCGAAGATGGCCAAGGCCGACGGCATCGTCAGCGAGAAGGAGGTCGAGGCTTTCCGCGAAATCTTCGAGTTTCCGCAGGATCAAGCGAAGAACGTCGCCAGACTTTATAATCTCGCGCGTCAGGATGTCGCCGGTTATGAGGCCTATGCCGAGCGGCTCTCGACGCTCTGCATTACCTGTGCGGCCAATTGCACCGTGCTGGAAGATGTGCTCGACGGTCTCTTCCATATCGCCAAGGCCGACGGGCTGATTCATGAGAACGAGTTGAATTTCCTCAGTCACATCGGCGAGATCTTCCAGATGAGCGAGACCCGCTTCGAGCAGATTGCCGCTCGCCATGTCTCGGCCGGCGGCGATCCCTATAAGGTGCTCGGCGTGTCGCCTTCCGACGATTTTCCGACGATCCGCCGCCGTTACCGCGGCCTCGTCAGCGAACATCATCCCGATCGACTGATTTCGCGCGGCGTGCCGAAGGAATTCCACGTGATTGCCAATGAGCGCATGGCCGCTCTCAACGCAGCCTATGCGGCAATCGAGAAGGAACGCCGCGCCGCATGATCTCCTTCGAGGCGGATTACGCGGGAGCTTGCGTCCGGCCCTCGCCCAATCACGGGGAGCGGGCGGACGGGCGTCGCCCGGATATGATCCTGCTGCACTATACCGGCATGCCGACCCCGGATGGCGCGCTCGACTGGCTCTGCAGCGCCGAAAGCCAGGTTTCCAGCCATTATTTCGTGCATGAGAATGGCGAGGTCATCCAACTGGTACCGGAGGGCAGGCGGGCGTGGCATGCCGGGAAGAGCAGTTGGCATGGCGAGAGCGACATCAATTCGCTGTCGATCGGCATCGAGATCGCTAATGCCGGCCATCCCGGCGGCCTTCCCGACTATCCGAAAGAGCAGATCGCGGCGGTGATCGAATTGTGTCGGGACTGTGTCAAACGTTGGTCGATCGCGCCGGAACGTGTGCTTGGGCATTCAGATGTCGCCCCGATTCGCAAGGTCGATCCGGGTGAAAAGTTCCCCTGGGCGGAGCTCCACCGGGCGGGCATCGGGCACTGGGTCGAGCCGGCAACGATCACCGGCGGACGCTTCTTCCAGCGCGGCGATAGCGGCCAACCCGTCGAAGCACTGCAGTCGATGCTGTCGCTCTATGGTTACGGCACTGAAATCACGGCGCATTTTTCAGAAAAAACGGCAGGCGACGTGGAAGCTTTCCAGCGGCATTTTCGGCCCGAACGGATAGATGGCATCGCCGATTTTTCGACGATCGACACGTTGCACCGGCTACTGTCGGCTTTGCCGCGTTATTCCTGATTCCTCGACAATTACTGACACGCCGAATTTCGCACTGCAACGCGAAATTCGGCCTGCCACATCATTTCCCTATTATCTCCTCATTGCGATGGTCTAAGAACCTCCGCTAAGCGGTACTCGGGGTTGTTTTCGAGTCAAACCGCGGGCGCTATGTGAAACGATAAGAATTGCCACGAATACAGATCGGTCATTGATCTGGTATTCATTATGACAGCGAGGCGCGCCGTCTGGAAATTCTTTGGGTCGGAGTGTTCAAGACTACATGAGAAAACTGATTGTTGTTGCTGCAACATGCGTTGGCATGGTGCTGGCCGGAAATAGCTTTGCCTTTGCAAATGATTGGGGTGTGCGAGCTGATGCGCCGGTGAAGAAAGTCGAGCGTCCTGCGAAGAAGACAGAGCGTCCGTTGAAGAAAGCGGAGCGTGCGGTCAAGCCGGCGAAGCGTCCGCTCAAGACGGCGGAACGCACACTGAAGACGGTCGAGCGCCAGAGCGGTTATCCCGTCGCCAATGTTTCCGGCAATTCCTATTTCGCACTGATCAGCAAATATGCGAACCAATATAATGTACCGGTTGCGCTTGCGACCGCTGTCATCCGTATCGAAAGCAATTTCAATCCGAATGCGCGCGGCAGCCACGGTGAAATCGGCCTGATGCAGATAAAGCCTGCAACTGCCCGCATGATGGGCTATTCCGGCAGCGCCAAGGGCCTGTTCGATCCGGAAACCAACATCAAGTACGGCATGAAATATCTGGCTGCCGCCCATGATCTCGGTGGTGGCGAGACCTGCAACACCATCCTCAAATACAATGCCGGTCATGGCGCCACGCGCATGAACCCGGTGTCCAAGTCCTATTGCGGCAAGGTTCTCGCAATGCTCTGAGCCTGAAGCGCTTGTCCCTGACAAGAGCTGGATGATTCAAGATGATTGCCATGGTATCGCTGGAATTTAGCGAGGTGGGATATGGCAGTCGATTTCAGGTTCATCATCATCGGACGCGGCATGATGGGTGCCGCGGCCGCCCGGCATCTCTCTGCGATGGCCGACGGCATCGCGCTGATCGGCCCGCGCGAGCCGGCTGAGCGCAAATCGCATGAGGGCGTCTTCGCCAGCCACTACGACGAGGCGCGTATTACACGGACGTTCGATGGCAATCTGGCCTGGGGAACCTTCGCCGCCCGCGCGCTCGACCGCTACCGTGAGATCGAGGCAAGGAGCGGCATTTCCTTCTTCTCGGAAGTCGGCTGCCTCTTTGCAGCGCCTGACAAGAGCGAGCAGGACTATATCGACCGGGCGTTGACCGTCAGCCGGACGCTCGGCAGCGACATCGAGACCATCGCATCGTCGGACCTTTCGCGGCGCTTTCCCTATCTTGCCGTCGATGCCGATTTCAGCGGCTATTTCGAACGCAAACGCGCCGGCTATATCAATCCGCGGGCGCTGGTGCGCGCCCAGGCAAGGCTGGCGGAACAGGGTGGCGTTACGCTGATCGAGGCAACCGCGACATCCGTGCGCGACGCCGGTGCCCATGTCGAGGTGAAGGTCGACGGAAGGCGCTACAGCGCCGAGAGGGTACTGGTGGCGGCTGGCGGCTTCAGCAATTTCCACGCGCTGCTGCCGCGTCCCGTCGACACCAGGGTGATGGCACGCACTGTTGTCTTCTATGAAATCGGTGAGCGCGAGATGGCGGTCTTCGGCGACATGCCGTCGACGATCGTTCTCGGGGACCGGGAAGAGGATCACATTTATATTCTGCCGCCGGTGCGTTATCCCGACGGCAAGATGTATCTTAAACTCGGCGGCGATACCGAGACGCTTTCGATCAATCGGCTGGAGGATGCCGGCGCGTGGTTCCGTTCCGACGGCAGCGCTGCCGAGCGCGACCATCTCTGCCGCATCGCCCTGCAACTGATGCCGGCGCTTGCCGGCTGCCCGGTCACATCAGGGCCGTGCGTGGCGAATTTCACGCCGACCGGTTATCCCTATGCCGGGTTTACGCAGTCGCCGCGCATCGCGGTGCTGACCGGCGGCAATTTCGTCGCCGCCAAATCCTCCGACGAACTTGGGCGGCTGGGCGCCGTACTGCTGATGGAAGGCGTGCTCAGTGAAGCGGATTTCGGCGGCGAGCTGACGCCGGTTTTTGCCTGAAAGGGAGCATCATGGCAGTCGAATTCAAATATATCATCGTCGGCCGCGGATTGATGGGGGCGGCAGCTGCGCGGCATCTGGCCCGGCAGACGGACGGCGTGGCGGTGATCGGGCCGGACGAGCCGGCCGATCGCAAGACGCATCAGGGCGTGTTTGCCAGCCACTATGATGAGGGGCGCATCACCCGCACCATCGATCCCGACCGCAACTGGGCGCTGCTCGCCAATCGCTCGATCGGACGCTACGGCGAGATCGCTCGCGACAGCGGCATCGATTTCTATCGGGAGGTCGGCTGCGTCGTCGTCGCGCCCGATGGAAGCGATTATCTCGGCAGAACCAGGCAGGCCGCCGTTTCGCTGGGTGTCGAAACCAGCCTTCTAGACGAAGGAGGATTGAAAGACGCCTTTCCCTTCTTCGCCTTTGCTGATGGCTGCGCCGGCGTCTTCGAGGCGAAGGGGGCCGGGCATATCAGCCCGCGCAAGCTGGTCAAGGCACAGTCGCTGCTGGCGGAAAAAGCCGGCGCCGCCGTCATCCGCGACAATGTTGTCTCAATCCGCGAGGAGGGTGGTTCGGCGGTCGTCAGGACCGCCGGCGGCTTGGCCTATCGTGCTGAAAAGGTACTGCTGGCTGCTGGAGGATTTTCCATTGCGGAGAATCTGTTGCCGCGTCCGATTGAGATGACGGTTTATGGCCGGACGGTAACGCTTTTCGAAGTGAGCGAAGCCGATGCCATCCACCTCGCCGCCATGCCGTCGCTTATTGTCGATGTGCCCGGCATCCATATTTACCTACTGCCGCCGATCCGTTATCCCGACGGTAAATTCTATCTGAAGATCGGCGGCGACCCCGACGATCTGGCGCTCGGCAACGAGGCGGAGATGCGTGCCTGGTTCAGGACCGAGGGGCGGGAGAGCGTGCGGACGCATCTTCAACGCATCGTCGCCGATCTTGCGCCCGATCTGACGCCGCTTTCGATCTCGACGGCCGCCTGTGTCGTTTCCCAGACGCAAAGCGGCTATCCGATGATCGGCTATACGGCTTCGCCTGCCATCGCAGTGCTGACAGGCTGCGCCGGCACGTCGGCCAAGAGTTCGGACGAAATCGGCAGCCTCGGGGCCGAGCTGCTTTTATCAGGCGGCATCAGTCAACAGGGCTACTCCACGGATTTCACACCGCAATTTCGCTAAGACTATCGTTTTTGGTGGCAATTGTGCGCACTCTCGTTTATGGGAGCCCTGCCAGTTGGCCGGGCAGCCGCGCTTTACCAATGCCGAAAGGCGGTAGAGTGAGGAAAGTCCGGGCTCCACGGAGACACGGTGCCGGATAACGTCCGGCGAGGGCGACCTCAGGGAAAGTGCCACAGAAAGCAAACCGCCTGTCATGACAGGTAAGGGTGAAAGGGTGGGGTAAGAGCCCACCGCATTTCCGGCAACGGATATGGCACGGTAAACCCCACCGGGAGCAAGACCGAATAGGGATGACGCGGCGGGCCGAAGGGCCTTCCGGCCGGTTTCCAGGCCAGTCATCCGGGTGGGTTGCGCGAGGCAGCGTGCGAACGCTGTCCCAGAGGAATGGCTGCCACGTTCCGGTTCACGCCGGAGCCATACAGAACCCGGCTTACAGGCCAACTGGCGATTAACTTTCGTGGCGCGAAAATCTCCGATTCGACGAATCACCTCCGTGTAAGCCGCTGAAATCGACAGTTTTCAAGCGGATGCTCATACAATCCGCTGCGCGAAAATCGTTTTTGCGAAAGCATCGTCGCGCGTCCCTTCCGGGAGGGTGATCCTAACCCTTTGTTAAACTTAACGGCTTATAAATTTTTGATCATGCGTCTGTTGCAAAGCAGGCGCATCCCATTGACGCCCATATGGTCCCATGCTATCCCAAACTCGCACTGCACCAGGGCAATCACCTGCCCATTCATCGCAAAGCAAAGGCGTCTTCCTCTCTGGGAGCGTCGGAGGGGTTTTCGCTCATCCGGCTTGCGAAGCTGTGCCTGATATCGGGAGTTTCGGGCGTCTTTTGGTCCGGATCCCTGCGGGAACGGATGTTTCGAGTGATGAGCCGCTTCCTTTCGAATGCGACCAACAGGATCGACGCCAAGGGCAGGGTTTCCGTGCCGTCGGCGTTCCGTTCCGTGCTGGCGCAGCGCAATGTCCAGGAGCTCTATTGCTTCCAGGACTTTGTGTTTCCGGCGGTCAGCGTCGGCGGTCCGGATCTTCTCGAAAGATTCGAACGGCAGATTGCTGCGGAGGATCCGTTTTCGCCGGATGCGAACGAGATGTCGCTTCTCATTCATGGAGGCGGGGTTTTCATGAAGCTCGACGCCGAGGGGCGGCTGATGGTCACGGATTTCATCCGCGGCTTTACCGGTATCTCGGACGAAGTGACCTTCGTCGGTCGGGCGGATCATTTTCAGCTCTGGCAGCCGCAGGAATTTCTGGCGGCGCAGGCGCAGGCACGTGGGGAGCGCAAGCTGGCGGGCAAGCGTTCCTGAAAGGACGAGGGAACGGAATGGTGGCGAATCCTGGCGGAGGTTCAACTGATGCCGGTGGCGGACCGGTTCGTCACATTCCTGTTCTTCTCGAAGAGGTCCTCGCGGCGCTGGCGCCCGCGCCCGGCAAACTCATCCTCGACGGTACTTTCGGTGCGGGTGGCTACACCTCGGCCATTCTTGCCGCCGGCGCCGAGGTGATCGCGCTCGATCGCGATCCGACGGCAATAGCGGCGGGGCAGGCGATGGTCGCCGCCCATGGCGGCCGTCTCAGGCTCGTTCATTCGCAATTCTCGCATCTGGCCGATCATGCGCCGCAGGGCGGGCTCGATGGCGTCGTTCTCGACATCGGCGTTTCCTCCATGCAGCTTGATGAGGCCGAGCGTGGCTTCTCCTTCCAGAAGAACGGGCCGCTCGACATGCGCATGTCGGCGGCAGGCATTTCGGCAGCCGACGTTGTCAACCGCGCCAAGGTCGCCGATCTCATCCGCATCTTTCGTTTTCTGGGCGAGGAAAGCCAAGCGCCGCGTATCGCGCATGCGATCGAGAAGCGCCGTGCCGAAAAGCCGTTCGAGACGACGCGTGACCTTGCCGGTCTCATCGAGCTGGTCACCCCACGCAAGATGAAGGACAAAATCCATCCGGCGACGCGCGTCTTCCAGGCGCTGCGCATCTTCGTCAATGATGAACTCGGCGAATTGGCGCAGGCGCTGTTTGCGGCGGAACGAGCGCTGAAACCCGGCGGGCGGCTCGTCGTCGTCACCTTTCATTCGCTTGAAGACCGCATCGTCAAGAAATTCTTCTCCGACCGCGCCGGCAAGGCGACGGGATCGCGGCACCTGCCGGCCGCGCATGAGCGGGCTGCGACTTTCACGGTGATCGGCAAGCCGATGGTGTCGGCGAGCGAGGCGGAGGCCGAGGTCAATCCGCGCGCCCGCTCCGCCAAGCTGCGCGCCGGCCTCAGGACGGATGCCGCCACGGAGCCGGCGGATATGTCGCTGTTCGGGTTTCCCAATCTTGCCACTCTCGGAAAGCTTGGAGGTTGACATGCTGAAGACGTTCGATCTCGTGCTCATCGGCGTCATGACGGCAGCTGCCGCCGTCACCTATACGATCAAGCATCGCGCCGAATTGAAGCTCGAGGAGGTTCACCGCCTCGAAGCCGAGATCAAGCTCGAGAAGGATACGATCGACCTTCTCAAGGCCGACTGGGCGCTGCAATCGCAGCCGAACCGGCTGGAGCGGCTGGTCAATGCCTATAATGCCGAGCTGCAGCTGCAGCCGACGGAATCGACGGCGCTCGTGCATGCCAAGGAGTTGCCGATGCTGAAATCGGAGGTTCCCGTACCTGATGTGACGGAGGCCAAGGCCAGCGCCAAAGGCGCGACCGTAGCCAGCGCCAAGGGTGCCGGCGGTGCTGCCAAAGCGCAGCCCGTTCCGATGCCCGTTCCGCGCGGCGGCGTCGAGCAGCACGGTGTCGTTGAGGATGAGGCAGACGAGATCGAAACGGGGTCGGTGGAATAATGTCGTTTCTTTCCCGCATCATGGTCCTGAAGAGCCAGGCGCATTTCTCCGCCGGCGTCTATAACCGTTTCGGCGGCCCTTCCGCCGGTCTGGCGATCGAAGGGTCGCGCAAGAAAAAATCCGGGCAGGCGAAAAGCCGCGTCGGTCTGCTGATCATGGGTTTCATGGGCGTCTACGCCGTCATCGGCGGTCGCCTCGTCGAATATGCGATGAAGGATCAGGAGGTCGTCTCCAGCATCCTGCCGCCCGACCGGCTGATGGCTTCGCGCCCCGATATCCTCGACCGCAACGGCGAGGTGCTGGCGACCGATATCCGCACCGTCTCGCTGTTTGCCGAGCCGAACAAGATCGTCGACGTCGACGAGGCTGTGGAGAAGCTTTCGAGCGTCCTGCCCGAACTCGACGTCAGGGACACCTATAAGAAGCTCTCGGTCAAGACCTCGCATTTCGCCTGGCTGCGCCGGCAGCTGACGCCGAAGCAGCAGAGCCAGATCCTGGCGCTCGGCATTCCCGGCATCGGCTTCCGGCCGGAGAAGCGCCGCTTCTATCCCGGCGGACCGACCGCCGCGCACATTCTCGGCTACGTCAACATCGACAACCGCGGTGTCGCCGGCATGGAGAAATATATCGACGACCAGGGGCTTGCCGATCTCGCCTCGGTCGGTATGACCAGCGACCAGCCGCTGGAGCCGGTGCGGCTTTCGATCGATCTGCGCGTGCAGAACATCGTTCGCGATGCGGTCATCAACGCCGTCAACAATTTCCAGTCCAAGGGCGCAGGCGCTGCCGTCATCGACGTCCATACCGGGGAAGTGCTCGGCATGGCATCGGCGCCGGACTTCGATCCGAACAATCCGCAGGAGGGCGCCAAGGAAGGCTGGCTCAACCGAATGACCAACGGCACCTTCGAAATGGGATCGACCTTCAAGACCTTTTCGCTGGCGATGGCGCTCGACAGCGGCAAGGTGAAGATGACCGACACATTCGATGCCAGCAAGTCGATCTATATCGGTGGCTTCACCATCCATGACTTTCACGGGCAGCGCCGCTGGCTGACCGTGCCTGAGATTTTCCAGTATTCGTCGAACATCGGCACGGCGCGCGTCATCGACATCGTCGGCATCGATTCGCAGAAGGATTATCTGACCAAGCTCGGCCTGCTGACGAAAATGCAGACCGAGCTTCCGGAAGTGAAGATGCCAAGCCAGCCGCGCGTCTGGAAGAAGATCAATTCGATCACGATTTCCTTCGGCCACGGCGTCTCGACGACGGCGCTGCAGACCGGCGTGGCGGCCGCCGCCCTCGTCAACGGCGGCAAGCTAATCGAGCCGACATTCCTGCCGCGCACGCGCGAACAAGCCGATCAGATCGCCACGCAGGTCCTCAAGAAGTCGACCAGCGACGCCGTCCGCTATCTCCTCGATTTCAACGGCTACAAGGGTTCCGGGCGCGTGGCCCGCGTACCCGGCTTCGGCGTCGGCAGCAAGACGGGTACGGCCGACAAGGTGGTGAACGGTCGGTATTCCTCGTCGCTGAACTTCAATTCCTTCATTGCCGCCTTCCCGATCGACAATCCCCGATATGCCGTGATCACCTTCTGCGACGAGCCGAAGACAGGCGAAAAGCAATATGGCGGAACGCTCTCCGCCGGTACGGCCGGTCCCATCGCCCGTGATATCATCCGTCGCGCCGCCCCCATTCTCGGCATCGAGCCGAAATTTGGGGAGGGCGGATCGGCCTTGCTGGTGTCTTATTGAGCGTGAATGAATATCGGCGCCGATTCGCGAGGGGTGAACCGGCTTCAAGAGAGAAAAGTGCATTCGATGAAATTGCGAGACCTGGCCGGAGATCAGTTTCCGGAACTTGAAGCACAGCTCGAAGGCCCAGCAGGCCTGCTTAATATTTCAGGCCTGTCTTCGGACAGCCGTCATGTGGCGCCGGGCAACGCCTTCGTCGCGGTCGCCGGCACAAAGGCGGACGGCGCGGGCTTCATCGTCGATGCCGCCGGCCGAGGCGCTGCCGTCGCGATCGCCTCCCAGCCGGTCGATGCTTCCATTCCGGTGCTTGCGGTCAAGGAGCCGCGTCGCTTCCTTTCGATCGCCGCCGCGCGGTTCTACGGCAGGCAGCCCGAGACCATGGTCGCCGTCACCGGCACGGCGGGCAAGACCTCCGTCGCCTCGTTCACCCGTCAGATCTGGGCGCATGCAGGCCATGCGGCCGCGATGATCGGCACAACGGGCGTGGTTTCGCCGACGCGCAACGAATATGGCGCATTGACGACGCCCGATCCGGTGTCGTTGCACAAGCTTCTGGCTGAACTTGCCGACGAAGGCGTCACGCATGCGTCGATGGAGGCTTCCAGCCACGGTCTCGACCAGTGCCGGCTTGACGGCGTCAAGCTCGCCGCCGCCGCCTTCACCAATCTCGGCCGCGACCACATGGACTATCATCCGACCGTCGAGGCCTATATGGCCGCCAAGATGCGGCTGTTCGACACGCTGCTGCCGAAGGGTGCGCCGGCGGTGATCTTTGCCGACGACCCCTGGTCGGCCCAAGCGATCAAGGCTGCGGCCGATGCCGGACATGATGTCCGTACCGTCGGGCGCAAGGGCGATTACCTCACGCTCAAACGCGTCGAGCATTTCCGCCACAAACAGATGGCGGAGATCCATATCGGCGACGAGATCTTCGAGGTGGATATTCCGCTGGCCGGCGATTTCCAGGTCGCCAACGCACTAGTCGCGGCCGGGCTTGCCATGTCGACCGGCGTCGAGCCGAAAGTTGCGATGGCTGCGCTCGAAAAACTCGTCGGCGCCTCCGGCCGTCTCGAGCTCGTCGGCCATACGAAAGATGGCGCGCTCGCCTATGTCGATTATGCCCATAAGCCGGATGCGCTGGAAAATGTGCTGAGCTCGGTCCGACCCTTCACCACGGGCCGCGTCGTCGTCGTGTTCGGCTGCGGCGGCGACCGCGACCGCGGCAAGCGGCCGATCATGGGCGAAATCGCCTGCCGGCTTGCCGATGTGGTCATCGTCACCGACGACAATCCGCGCTCGGAAGAGCCGGCCTCGATCCGGGCGGAGATCATGGCAGCCGCGCCTTGCGCCGCGGAAATCGCCGATCGCGCCATCGCCATCCGCGAGGCGGTCGCCATGCTGACATCGGGCGATACGCTGATCGTCGCCGGCAAGGGGCATGAGGAAGGGCAGACGATCGGGAGCGTCACACTGCAGTTCTCCGATCATGCGGAGGTGCGCAAGGCGTTGGAGGAACTGAAATCTTGAGCTGGCTCTGGACCACCGAAGACATGATCGCAGCGATGGCGGGGCGCCCTTTCGGCACGCTGCCCGAAGGCATCACCGGCATTTCCATCGACAGCCGCTCGATCAGCCCGGGCGAAGCCTTCTTCGCGATCAAGGGTGACCGCGTCGACGGTCACGACTACGCGTCAATGGCGATGGCGAACGGCGCCTCCCTGCTTGTCGTCAGTGAGGCGAGGCTTCCGGCCATGGGCCGCTTGACGGTGCCGATGATCGTCGTGGAAGACGTGCTCGCGGCTCTTGGCAAGCTTGGCCTTGCCTCGCGCGAGCGCTCGCGGGCCCGGATCATCGCGGTGACGGGATCGGTCGGCAAGACCACCACCAAGGAAATGCTGCGGCAGGTGCTGTCGCCTTCCGGCAAGGTGCACGCGTCTGTTGCTTCCTTCAACAATCATTGGGGCGTTCCTCTGACGCTGGCGCGCATGCCTGGCGACACGGATTATGGTGTCTTCGAAGTCGGCATGAATCATCCGGGCGAGATCCGGCCGCTGGTGTCGATGATCCGCCCCGACGTCGCCGTCATCACGACAATCGCGCCGGCTCATCTCGGCAATTTCAAGAACATCAAGGAGATCGCCGCCGCCAAGGCCGAGATCTTCGAAGGGCTCGAATCCGGCGGTCATGTCGTGCTCAACCGCGACAACGACCAGTTCAATTTCCTCGACCGCACGGCGCAGTCGCTCGGCATCGAGCATATCCATTCCTTCGGCCAGCATGCGAAAGCCGAATTCCGGCTCGCGGAGTTCAACGGCTCGGACGAGAATTCGACTCTGTGGCTGACGATCGGCGGCGAGACGCTCGAGGTGGCGCTCGGCGCGCCGGGCCGGCACATCGCCGAAAATGCACTTGCCGCACTCGGTGTCGTCAGGATTGTCGGCGCCGACATCGAGAAGGCAATCGCAGCGCTTGCGACGCTGAAGCCGGAAAAGGGCAGGGGCAAGCGCCACCGGCTCTCGATTGGCGGCGGCAACGGCAGCTTTACGCTGATCGACGAGAGCTACAACGCCAACCCGGCCTCAATGCGCGCGGCGATCGCGCTGCTGGCGGCTGCCGAGCCGACCGGCCGCGGCCGCCGCATCGCCGTGCTCGGCGACATGCTCGAAATGGGCGAGTATGCCGAGAAGGTTCACACCGATCTCGCCGGGCCGCTGCTTGCGGCCGGCATCGAACATGTCTGGCTCGCAGGCGCCGACATGGCCGCGCTGAAGGAATCATTGCCGGAAAGCGTCCATGTCGAGTATCGCGAAAAGACCAGCGAATTGACGGATTATGTACTGAACTCGGTCGCGCCAGGCGACGTGTTGATGGTGAAATCGTCTCTGGGCATCGGTTTCGGCAAGATCGTCGCCGCGCTTCTTGACAAGTTCCCGGCATTTTCCGACACGCAACGCGAACGTTGACCGGGTAACAAGGGGCCCTGAATGCTGATCTGGCTTGTCGAACTGTCGGAATATTTCAAATTTCTGAACCTGTTCAGATATATTACCTTCCGCACGGGCGCCGCTCTCTTCACCTCCGCATTGATCGTGTTCCTGTTCGGGCCGACCATCATCAATTCGCTGCGCATCCGGCAGGGCAAGGGTCAGCCGATCCGCGCAGACGGGCCGCAGACGCATTTCAAGAAGGCTGGCACGCCGACCATGGGCGGGCTGATGATCCTGGCCGGCATTGTCGGCGCGTCGCTGCTCTGGGCCGATCTTTCCAACGTCTATGTCGTTGCCACGCTGCTGGTGACGCTCGGCTTCGGCGCCATCGGCTTCTATGACGATTATCTCAAGGTGACGAAGCAGAGCCACATGGGCTTTTCCGGCAAGGCCCGTCTCGGCATCGAGTTCATCATCGCCGGCATCGCCGTCTACTTCATGATGCGCACCGCCCTTGCCTCGGGGAGCGCCGGCTCGACCTTCGGCTCCTCGATCGCCTTTCCCTTCTTCAAGGATTTCCTGATCAATCTCGGCATCATGTTCGTGGTGTTCGGCGGCTTCGTCATCGTCGGCGCCGGCAATGCCGTTAACCTGACCGACGGCCTGGATGGGCTCGCCATCGTGCCTGTGATGATCGCCGCCGCCTCCTTCGGCGTCATCGCCTATCTCGCCGGCAACGTCGTGTTTGCGAACTACCTGCAGATCAATTTCGTGCCCGGCACCGGCGAGCTTGCCGTCGTGCTCGGCGCCGTCATCGGGGCGGGCCTCGGCTTCCTCTGGTTCAATGCGCCGCCGGCCGCCATCTTCATGGGCGACACCGGGTCGCTGGCGCTCGGCGGCACGATCGGCACCGTCGCCGTCGCCACCAAACACGAGATCGTCATGGCGATCATCGGCGGCCTCTTCGTCATGGAGACGCTCTCGGTCATCATCCAGGTCGGCTTCTTCAAGATGACCGGCCGGCGCGTCTTCCTGATGGCGCCGATCCACCATCACTTCGAGAAGAAGGGCTGGACCGAGAGCCAGGTGGTGATCCGCTTCTGGATCATCGCGGTCGGCCTTGCCATGCTCGGCCTCTCGACGCTGAAGCTCCGGTGAGGCGGCGATGATCCCGGTCACGACGCTGAAAGACAGGAAGGTCGCGCTTTTCGGGCTCGGCGGCTCCGGTTTTGCTACCGCGCGCGCGCTGATCTTGGGCGGCGCCCATGTGACCGCCTGGGACGACAACCCTGACAGCGTCGCCAAGGCCGCGGCAGAAGGCATCCGCACCGAGGATCTGCATACGATCGACTGGAGCCAGCAGGCGCTCTTCGTGCTTTCGCCCGGCGTGCCGCTCACCCATCCGAAGCCGCACTGGACGGTCGATCTGGCGCGCGGCGCCGGCGTCGATATCGTGGGCGACGTCGAGCTCTTCGTGCGCGAGCGTCGCGCCCATGCACCGGACTGCCCGTTCATCGCCATCACAGGCACCAACGGCAAGTCGACGACGACGGCGCTGATTGCCCACATCCTGAAATCATCAGGCTACGACACGCAGCTCGGCGGCAATATCGGCACGGCGGTGCTGACGCTCGACCCGCCGAAGGCGGGGCGTTATTTCGTCGTCGAATGCTCGTCCTACCAGATCGATCTGGCGCCGACGCTGAACCCCTCGGCCGGCATTCTGCTCAACCTGACGCCCGACCACCTCGACCGTCACGGCACGATGCAGCACTATGCTGACGTCAAGGAACGGCTGGTCGCCGGCAGCGATGTCGCGGTCGTCGGCGTCGACGACAGCCATTCGGCGGTGATTGCAGACCGTATCGAGCGGGCAGGTGTCAAGGTGGTCCGCATCTCGCGCCGCAACGTGGTGGCCGAGGGCATCTATGCCGAGGGCACGAAACTCATTCAGGCCGCCGGCGGCGCCATGTTGCCCTTCGTCGATCTCGACGGTATTCAGACGCTGCGCGGCAGCCACAATGCGCAAAACGCCGCGGCTGCGGTCGCCGCCTGCCTTGCCGTCGGGGTTTCCGCCGACGACATCCGCGTCGGCCTTGCTTCGTTCCCCGGTCTCAAACATCGCATGCAGCCGGTCGGCAGACGCGGCCGTGTCGTCTTCGTCAACGATTCCAAGGCCACCAATGCCGATGCAGCGGCGCCGGCGCTTTCGAGCTATGATCGCATCTACTGGATCGCCGGCGGCCTGCCGAAATCTGGCGGCATCACGACGCTCGCTCCCTATTTCCCGCGCATCGCCAAGGCCTATCTGATCGGCGAGGCGGCGGCGGAATTCGCCGCCACACTCGGCGAGGCCGTTCCCTACGAAATTTCGGGAACGCTGGAGCGCGCAGTCGCGCATGCCGCAGCCGACGCGGATCGCGACGAGGCGGCTGCTTCGGCCGTGATGTTATCCCCGGCTTGCGCAAGCTTCGACCAGTATAAGAACTTCGAAGTCAGGGGCGATGCCTTCGTCAGCCACGTGGCGGCACTTGACGGAATGACGATGCTGATCGGTCCTGTAGCAGGAGAGAAATGACATGGTAAGCCGCGCGGAACGTGGGCCTCTGGCCGATTGGTTCTGGACCATCGACCGCTTCTTCCTGGCGATGTTCATCTTCCTGATGGGCATCGGCTTCATGCTGTCCTTCGCGGCATCTCCCGCGGTCGCCGAGCGCATCGGGCTCGAGCCTTTCCACTTCGTCAAGCGCCACGCGGCCTTCATGATCCCTTCGATCGCCGTCATGCTGGGCCTATCGTTCCTGACGCCGCGCCAGGTGCGGCGAACCGCGATCCTGCTGCTGATCATTTCGCTCGCCATGATGGTGCTGGTGCTGTTCGTCGGGCAGGAGGTCAAGGGCGGCAGGCGCTGGATCTGGATCGCCGGCCTATCCATCCAGCCCTCGGAATTCATGAAGCCTGCCTTCGTCGTCGTTTGCGCCTGGCTGTTTGCCGAACATGCGCGCCAGCCTGAAATTCCCGGCAATCTCTTCGCTATCATTCTGTTCGGCATCGTCGCGGCACTTCTCGTCGCACAGCCGGACCTCGGCCAGACCATCCTGACGACGGCCGTCTGGGGCGGGATGTTCTTCATGGCCGGCATGCCCTGGATCTGGATCGTGCTACTCGGTATCGGCGGCGCCGGAGGCCTGCTCAGCGCCTATTACGTCTTTCCGCACGTTGCCGGCCGAATAGACAAGTTCATGACCGGCGAGGGCGACACCTTCCAGATCGACACAGCGCGTGAGGCGATCATCCGCGGCAGCTGGTTCGGCCAGGGGCCGGGCGAAGGCATCGTCAAGCGCATCATCCCCGACGCTCATACCGACTTCATCTTTTCGGTCGCGGCCGAAGAATTCGGTATCGTCTTCTGCATTGCGCTCGTCGCCCTGTTTACCGTGCTGGTGCTGCGCGGCTTGTCGCATGCATATCGCGAACGCAATGATTTCAACCGTTTTGCCGTCGCCGGTCTGGTATTGCAGCTTGGGATCCAGTCGATCATCAACATAGGCGTCAACCTCGAGCTGCTGCCGGCAAAAGGCATGACGCTGCCGCTGATTTCCTACGGCGGCTCGTCCATGGTGGCGATCTGCGTCACCGCCGGTTTCATTCTGGCGCTGACGCGCCATCGTCCGGAAAAACGTGCGCAGGAGCGGAGCCTTTTCCGCGTCCCGCACGGCATGCCGGCGGAGTAAGCGTATGAGCAAAGGCATCGTGCTGCTTGCCGCCGGGGGAACCGGCGGCCATGTGTTCCCGGCGGAGGCGCTGGCCTTCAAGCTGAAGGAGCGCGGCTATTCGGTGCATCTCGTCACCGACAGCCGGGCCGAGCGTTATGCCGGCAAGTTCCCCGCCGAGGAGATCCACGTTGTACCGTCGGCGACGATCGGTTCGAAGAACCCTGTCGCCGTCGCCCGCTCGCTGTGGACCCTCTGGAGCGGCATGCGGGCGGCCAAGAAGCTGATCCAGCGGCTAAAGCCCGTTATCGTGGTCGGTTTCGGCGGTTACCCCACCGTGCCGCCGCTGCTGGCCGCCACGCGGCTCGGTATTGCCTCGATGCTGCATGAGCAGAATGCCGTCATGGGGCGCGCCAACAAGGCGCTGGCCCCGCGCGTCAAGGCGATTGCCGGCGGCTTTCTGCAGGAAAGCGGCGATGTTATTTCCGACAAGACGGTTGCGACCGGCAATCCGGTGCGTCCTGCGATCCTTGCCGCGGCCGAACAGCCGTATCAGCCTTCCCAGCCCGGCGAGCCGTTCAATCTCGTCGTCTTCGGCGGCAGCCAGGGCGCGCAGTATTTCTCCAAGGCCATGCCAACGGCAATCAGCCTGCTCGACGACGGGCTGCGGGCGCGGCTCAGGGTGACCCAGCAGGTTCGGCCGGAGGACATGGAGATGGTTCGCGGCTGTGTGGCGCAGCTGCAGATGGGTGCGGATATCGCGCCGTTTTTCAACGACATGGCTGAGCGTCTTGCCAAAGCGCATCTGGTAATCTGCCGCTCCGGCGCTTCCACGGCTTCGGAAATCTCCGTCATCGGCCGTCCGGCCATCCTGGTGCCCTATCCGCATGCGCTCGATCATGATCAGGCGGCGAACGCCGCCGCACTGGCTGCGACCGGCGGCGCCAAGGTGATCGCTCAGTCCGAGCTTTCGCCTGAACGCATCGCCTCTATACTGAGCCATGTGATGAACGATCCGGAAAAGCTGTCGCACATGGCGGCGGCTGCGAAGCTTGCCGGGAAACCGGATGCGGCGAACTTGCTTGCCGACATGGTTGAGGCTATTGCCGCCGGCAAGACAGTCTCAGAATTCAAGAGGACACGCGCATGAAACTGCCGAAGGCGATCGGTCTCGTCCATTTCATCGGCATTGGCGGCATCGGGATGAGCGGCATTGCCGAGGTGCTGCACAATCTCGGCCATAAGGTGCAGGGATCGGACCAGGCCGACAGCGCCAATGTCCAGCGCCTGCGCGACAAGGGCATCGAAGTCTTCGTCGGCCATCGGGCTGAAAATCTGGGTGATGCCGAAGTCGTCGTCGTCTCGACGGCGATCAAGAAGAGCAATCCGGAACTTATCGCCGCCCGTGAAAAGCTGCTGCCGGTGGTGCGCCGCGCCGAAATGCTTGCCGAGCTGATGCGCTTCCGCAATGCGATTGCCATCGGCGGCACCCACGGCAAGACGACGACGACCTCGCTGGTGGCGACCCTGCTCGAGGCCGGCGGGCTCGACCCGACCGTCATCAACGGCGGCATCATCAACGCCTACGGCACCAATGCCCGCATGGGCGAGGGCGAGTGGATGGTGGTCGAGGCCGACGAATCGGACGGCACCTTCCTGAAGCTTCCGGCAGATGTCGCCGTCATCACCAATATCGATCCCGAACATCTTGATCATTACGGCAATTTCGATGCCGTGCGCGCCGCCTTCCGGCAGTTCGTCGAGAACGTGCCGTTTTACGGTTTTGGCGTCATGTGCCTCGACCATCCCGAGGTGCAGTCGCTGGTCGGCCGCATCGAGGACCGCAAGATCATCACCTATGGCGAGAACCCACAGGCCGACGTGCGCTTCAAGAATGTGCGCATCGACGGTACGCGCTCGATTTTCGATGTCGAGATCCGCCGCCGCCGCACCGGCCAGGTGACCGAGCTCAAGGGGCTGGTCATGCCGATGCCTGGGCGGCACAATATTTCCAACGCGACGGCGGCGATCGCCGTTGCCAACCGGCTCGGCATATCGAGCGCCGACATTGCCAAGGGGCTTGCCTCCTTCGGCGGCGTCAAGCGCCGCTTCACCTTGACGGGCGAATGGAACGGGGTGCAGATCTTCGACGATTACGGCCACCATCCGGTGGAGATCAAGGCGGTGCTGCGCGCCGCCCGCGAAGCCTGTAAGGGCCGCATCATCGCCGTTCACCAGCCGCACCGCTACAGCCGCCTCGCAAGCCTGTTCGAGGAATTCGCTGCCTGCTTCAACGATGCCGACAGCATTTTGCTGGCGCCCGTCTATGCTGCGGGCGAGGATGCGATCGAAGGCGTCGACTCCACGTCGCTCGTCTCCCGCATCAAATCCGGCGGCCATCGCGACGCCCGCTTCCTGTCTTCGGCCGAGCTTCTGCCTGAGATGGTTGCAGAGGTTGCAAAGCCTGGTGATTTCGTGGTTCTGTTGGGGGCTGGGAGCATCACATCCTGGGCAGCGGCACTGCCCAGACAACTGGAAGGCCTATCGGGAAAGTCCGCATGAAACAGGTGAATGGGGAAAAGCTTCTCGCGTCTCTCGGAGACGGTGTAAAGGATATCCGCGGTCGCATCACGCCGGATGCCCCCATGGACCGCGTCACCTGGTTCAGGGCCGGCGGGCTCGCCGAGCTGATGTTCCAGCCGCATGATGTCGACGATCTCATCGCCTTCCTGAAGATCCTGCCGGAAGAGGTGCCGCTGACGGTGATCGGCGTCGGCTCCAATATCCTGGTGCGCGACGGCGGCATTCCCGGCGTCGTGCTGCGCCTGTCCGCCAAGGGCTTCGGCTTCGTCGAGCTGGCCGGTGAAAACCGCATCCTTGCCGGCGCCATCTGCCCGGACAAGCATGTCGCGGCGATGGCGATGGACAACGGCATCGGCGGCTTCCATTTCTACTACGGCATTCCCGGCGCCATCGGCGGCGCGGCGCGCATGAATGCCGGCGCCAACGGGGTGGAGACGCGCGAGCGGCTGATCGAGGTCAACGCGGTCGACCGCAAGGGCAACAAGCATGTGCTTTCCAATGCCGAGATGGGCTATTCCTACCGGCATTCCGCAGCCCCTGCCGACCTTATCTTCACCTCGGTGCTGTTCGAGGGCTATCCAGAGGATCGCGCCCAGATCCGCGCCGAGATGGATGCCGTGCGCAATCATCGCGAGACGGTGCAGCCGGTGCGCGAGAAGACCGGCGGCTCGACCTTCAAGAACCCGCCCGGCCACTCGGCTTGGAAGCTGATCGACGAGGCGGGCTGCCGCGGCCTCGTCATCGGTGGCGCGCAGATGTCGTCGCTTCACTGCAACTTCATGATCAATATGGGGCAGGCGACCGGCTACGATCTCGAATATCTTGGCGAGCAGGTGCGCCGCGAGGTCTTCGAGAAAGATGGCATCAAGCTCGAATGGGAAATCAAGCGCCTCGGTGTCTTCATGCCCGGCCGCGAAGTGCGTCCGTTCCAGGGCGTCACTAGCGAATAACGGCTACTTCACCGCCAGTTTCAGGCCTTGGCGCGGCGTGACGACCGGCGTCCAGCCGAGAACCTTGCGTGCCTCGGATATGTCGACCTGCAGCGAACCGCAAAGGCGTTGATAGACGGCCTCCTTCCCGACAGCCTTCGCCGCCATGTGCAGCAATGCAGACGGGAAGGGGACCAGCATCGGCTTGACGCCGAGCCCCGCAGCGATTCCCCGGATGAGCTCCGGAGTCGACAGGTCCTCACCATCTCCAGCGAGGAAAATCCCGCCGCCGGCGGCCGGATGCGCCGCGCAGGTGATGATCAGATCGACGAGATTTTGCACAGCCACCAATGTGCGGCGGTTCTTCAGTGAAGCGAAGGGGAGCGGTATCCGCTTGCGGACGAGGCCGACAAGAAGGGCGAAGTTACCTCTTGCGCCAGGCCCATAGACCAGCGGCGGGCGGATGACGACGATTTCCATACCGGTGCGGGCGGCGATTTCGCGCAGACCGATTTCGCTTTCAAGCTTCGAAATGCCGTAAGGATCGATCGGCTTCGGCGTGTCGTTATGCCGGAACGGCCGATCGTTCTCTTCGCCATTGACCTTGATGGTGCTGACGAAGACGAATCTCTTCACGCCGGCGCGGGCCGCCTGTTCGGCAAGGTTGAGTGTGGCGGCGGTGTTGGTCCGGCGGAATTCCGCCAGCGGATCGGCTGCGCGGTCGTTCATGATGTGAACGCGGGCGGCAAGATGGAGGATGACGTCGACACCTGCAAGTGCCGCCGCCCAGTCGGTCCTGTCGGTTATGTCTATCGGAAAATGCCTGACATCATCAGGAAAGGCAGACGTTTGGGATCTGGTGGTGACCACCAGATCACAAATCTTCTCTGCGTGCAGCCGTTTGACAAGTGGACTACCGACGAAGCCGGCAGCGCCGGTGACGAGGCATCGCATGATCTTCTCCCTGCTCATCCATCGGCCTTGGCTAACCGGAAGTCAGACCCGCATCAATAAAAAAGCAGGGCGGACCGCATGCTGCGGCTCTCCGCATTAATCAATCCTGCGGGCGGCGGCCGTTAAGGGATGACATCTCGGTCCTTCGACTGAGCCATCGCGGGTCGGCGCGGCACCATATCTTGTTGAAGACACAGGATTTTTCGCCTCCGCTCCGGTCCACCCCCCGCTTGCGTCGGAATGGTGGCGAAATGAGCAAAAGGTAAAAGATCGCCAATTTCCGAGATGGAAGTTAACGAAAGTAAACACTTCATTAACCATAATGATGCTCTAATGCATGCAGATCGGACAAAGGCCCGGAACGGCGCAGACAGCTTCGCGCAAGCGTCGTTTTCAAAAGTGAAAGTTATTTTTGGGGGTGTTGATGAGTCGCAAGCATGTCGCTGTCCTGATGGGCGGATTTTCCTCGGAACGGCCCGTCAGCCTTTCCTCGGGAAAGGCTTGCGCAGCAGCCCTCGAAGCCGAAGGCTTCAAGGTGACGTGCATCGATGTCGCCCGCGACGTTTCCGAGAAGCTTGCGGCGCTGAAGCCCGATGTCGTCTTCAACGCGCTTCATGGGCCCTTTGGCGAGGATGGCACCATCCAGGGCATCCTCGAATATCTGGAAATTCCCTATACGCATTCGGGCGTGCTCGCCTCGGCGTTGGCGATGGACAAGGACAAGGCAAAGCTTGTCGCTGCCGCTGCCGGCATTCCGGTTGCCGAATCACAGGTCGTCAACCGTTTCGCCTTTCCTTCAGTGCATCCGATGAGGCCGCCCTATGTGGTGAAGCCGGTGCGCGAAGGGTCGAGCTTCGGCGTCGTCATCGTCACGGAAGATCAGGCGCATCCGCCGCAGGTCGTCAGCTCGCCCGAGTGGCGCTATGGCGAGGACGTTCTTGTCGAGCGCTATGTCTACGGCCGCGAACTGACCTGCGGGGTCATGGGCGAGACTGCGCTTGGCGTCACCGAGGTGGTGCCGCTGGGACACAATTTCTATGATTACGATTCCAAGTATGCGGTGGGCGGTTCAAAACACGTCATCCCGGCGAAAATTTCACCGAATATTTACCAAAAAATACAAACATTGGCCCTAAGGGCGCATCAGGCAATCGGTTGTCGCGGCGTCAGTCGGTCCGACTTTCGTTACGACGATCGTTTCTCCGAAGACGGCGAAATCATCTGGCTGGAGGTCAATACCCAGCCTGGCATGACTCTAACCTCGCTCGTGCCCGAAATGGCCGGTCATGCCGGTTATTCCTTTGGTGAATTTCTCCGGTGGATGGTGGAGGACGCGTCTTGTTTGCGTTGACGGTCAAGAGGATAGGGCGTCCCAGCCATCATGCTGTGCTTCCGACCGTGGAGGCCGAGGAGCGATTCGTCCTGCCGCGTCCACTGCGTCGCGTCACTCGTTTCCTGATTAGCCTCGGCGGCGGCCGCATCTATATCCCGGCCCATACGGGCACGGTTTCGGCGCTGGCTTTCTTAGGCGCGACCGGGCTTTACGGCATGTCGCTCGGCGGTCACACGGAAGCGGTAGCCCAGGCGACGACGACGGCCGCCGGTTTTGCGATCGAGGACGTCAAGGTCTCCGGCAATTCAGAAACTTCCGAAATCGAAATCCTGCAGCTGATCGGCCTCGACGGCACGACCTCGCTGGTCGCGCTCGACGTCGATGCCGCTCGCCGGAAGATCGCCCATCTTCCCTGGGTCGAAAGCGTCGAGGTCCGCAAGGTCTATCCGAAGACGATCGAGGTGAAGCTCAAGGAGCGCCAAGCCTATGCGATCTGGCAGCACGGGCAGGAGCTTTCGCTGATCGAAAAGAACGGCAGCGTCATCGCGCCGCTGCGCGACAACAAGTTTTCGTCGCTGCCGCTCGTCGTCGGCCGCGATGCGGAAACGGCTGCGGCTTCGCTCGACGAGGCCTTCTCGAAGTGGCCCGACGTGAAGGCCCGCGTGAAGGCCTATGTCTGGATATCGGGACGTCGCTGGGACCTGCACATGGATAACGGCGTCATCGTCAAGCTGCCGGAAGACGGCATCGATCAGGCGCTGGCCACACTTTCGAAGTTCGATGAGCAGCACCAGCTGCTGGAGCGCGACATCGCTGCGGTCGATCTGAGATTGCCGGACAGGACCGCGATCCAGCTGACGCCGGAAGCGGCGGTCCGCCGGCAGGCGGCGGTAACGGAGCGTACGAAGGAATTGAAGAAGTCGGGGCAGAATATATGAGCTTGTTCGGTTCATCCCATTTCGGACTGCCGCGCCTGAAGCCGCTCTCGTCGAAGCGGTCTCATATCGTTTCGGTGCTGGACATCGGCTCGACCAAGGTCGTCTGCATGATCGGCCGGCTGACGCCGCGCGAGGAAAGCCAGATCCTGCCGGGCCGCACGCACAATATCGAGATCATCGGCATCGGCCACCAGCGCTCCCGCGGCATCAAGACCGGCGTTATCGCCGACCTCGACGCGCTGGAAGGCGTCATCCGCCTCGCCGTCGATGCGGCCGAGCGCATGGCGGGGCTGACCGTCGAGAGCCTGATCGTCAACCTGACGGCCGGCCGCCTTGGAAGCGACATCTACACGGCGACGATCGATCTCGGCGGCCAGGAAGTCGAGCTCAACGACTTGAAGAAGGTACTGTCGGCCGCCTGCCAGCAATCGCTGCGCCAGGACCGTTCGGTGCTGCATTCGCTGGCGACGGGCTTCTCGCTCGACGGCGAGCGCGGTATCCGCGATCCGCTGGCGATGTATGGCGATGCGCTCGGCGTCGACATGCATGTGGTGACGGCAGAGCGCTCGGCGCTGAAGAACCTCGAGCTCAGCGTCAACCGCGCGCATCTTTCGGTCGAGGGCATCGTCGCGACGCCCTATGCATCCGGCCTTGCCGCTCTCGTCGATGACGAGGTCGAGCTCGGCTGCGCGGCGATCGACATGGGCGGCGGCACGACGACCATTTCGGTCTTTGCCGAAGGTAAGCTCGTACATACGGATGCCGTCGGCCTCGGCGGCCATCACGTCACCACAGACCTGGCGCGCGGCCTTTCGACTCGCATCGAGGATGCGGAGCGGCTGAAGGTCGTGCACGCCTCGGCACTTTCGAACTCCTCCGACGAGCGCGAGCTGATCTCGATCCCGCCGATCGGCGAGGATGATCGCGATCAGCCGTCGCAGGTGCCGCGGGCGCTGGTTTCGCGAATCGTGTCGGCGCGAATTGAAGAGACGATGGAACTGATCCGCGACCGGATCCAGCGCTCCGGCTTCAGCCCGATCGTCGGCAAGCGCGTCGTTTTGACCGGCGGTGCAAGCCAGCTGACCGGCCTCGCCGAAGTGGCGCGGCGCATCCTTGCCCGCAATGTCCGCATCGGCCGTCCGATGGGCGTTTCGGGATTGCCGACGGCGGCCAAGGGTCCGGCCTTTTCGACGGCCGTCGGCCTGATGATCTATCCGCAGGTCGCGGACATGGAGACACATGCGTCACAGAGCGGTCTGCTCATGTCGCTTGGGGGAAATAACAGCCGCATAGCCCGGATGGGCCAGTGGCTGAAGGAAAGCTTCTGAAATTTGAGTAATTGGCCGGCGTGGCGATGCGGCCAGAGAGAGAAGGAACAGGTACCATGACAATCAAGCTGCAAAAGCCTGACATCACAGAGCTGAAGCCGCGCATCACCGTGTTCGGCGTCGGCGGCGGTGGCGGCAACGCCGTCAACAACATGATCACCGCCGGCCTCCAGGGCGTCGACTTCGTCGTTGCCAACACGGATGCGCAGGCGCTGACGATGACGAAGGCCGAGCGTATCATCCAGCTCGGCGTCAACGTTACCGAAGGCCTCGGCGCCGGTTCGCAGCCGGAAGTCGGCCGCGCGGCTGCGGAAGAGTGCATCGACGAAATCGTCGATCACCTGAACGGCACGCATATGTGCTTCGTCACCGCCGGCATGGGCGGCGGTACCGGTACCGGTGCTGCTCCTGTTGTCGCGCAGGCCGCCCGTAACAAGGGTATCCTGACAGTCGGCGTCGTCACTAAGCCGTTCCATTTCGAAGGCGGCCGCCGCATGCGTCTCGCTGAGATGGGCATCCAGGAACTGCAGAAGTCTGTCGACACGCTGATCGTCATTCCGAACCAGAACCTCTTCCGCATTGCCAACGACAAGACGACCTTCGCCGACGCGTTCGCCATGGCCGACCAGGTTCTCTATTCGGGCGTTGCTTGCATCACCGACCTGATGGTGAAGGAAGGTCTCATCAACCTCGACTTCGCCGACGTCCGCTCGGTCATGCGCGAAATGGGCCGCGCGATGATGGGCACCGGCGAAGCCTCCGGCGCCGGGCGTGCGCTGCAGGCCGCCGAAGCGGCGATCGCCAACCCGCTGCTCGACGAAACCTCGATGAAGGGCGCCCAGGGCCTGCTGATCTCGATCACCGGCGGTCGCGACCTTACGCTCTTCGAAGTCGATGAAGCCGCGACCCGTATCCGCGAGGAAGTCGATCCCGACGCCAACATCATCCTCGGCGCCACCTTCGACGAATCGCTCGAGGGCATCATCCGCGTCTCGGTCGTCGCGACCGGTATCGACCGGGCGATCAGCGAAGCTGCCGAGCGCAACTTCCAGCCGGCTGCCAAGCCCGCTATCCGTCCCTCCGCGGCTGTTGCTCCGGCAGCGGCCGCAGTTCAGCCTGCGCCGGTGATGCAGGCACCAAAGGCCATTGATCCGATCGCGCAGACCATCCGCGAAGCCGAGATGGAACGCGAGCTCGAGATTCCGGCCCCGCGTGCCGCCGCACCGCTTCAGCAGCCTGCTGCGCAGCAGGAAGTCTTCCGTCCGCAGAGCAAGATCTTCGCGCCTGCACCGGAGGCTCCGGCCATGCGTCCTCAGGTGCCGCAGCAGGCTCCGGCGCCGGTGATGAGCCAGCCGGTGATGAGCCAGCCCATCCAGCAGCAGCCCATCCAGCCGCAGCCGGTCCGGCAGGAGCCTGTCATTCGTCAGGCGCCCGAGCCGATGCGCATGCCGAAGGTCGAAGACTTCCCGCCGGTCGTCCAGGCCGAGCTCGACCACCGCACGCAGGCGGCTTCCGCGCATGGCCAGGAAGAGCGCGGCCCAATGGGTCTGCTCAAGCGAATCACCAATTCGCTGGGACGCCGCGACGATGACGCGGTTGCAGCCGACATGACTGCCGCACCGCCGGCTGCTTCGCAGCAGCGCCGTCCGCTGTCGCCGGAGGCAAGCCTCTATGCGCCGCGCCGCGGCAATCTCGACGATCAGGGTCGCGCGGTTCCGCAGGCCCGGATGATGCAGGAAGACGACCAGCTGGAAATCCCGGCATTCCTGCGCCGCCAGTCGAACTGAGATCGGGGCTTCGGCACCGTTTATGCCCGGGATCCAGGTCCCGGGCATTGCTGTTTTTCGGCCTCGGATTCTCCAGCGATTTCAATTGCGTGACTTCGTAACAATGCGAAAGAAACAGTGATTTGGATTGGGGGGCCGGCGCACGTAAGTATGGTGCAAGGAAACTGCCCTAGGAGACTCCTCAACAAGGCTCCTTCTGCAGAATGAATGATAACCGCGCCGTGGGTCAGATCACTGGAGCGGAAGAATAAAGGCAGATTTTATGGCAATTGGCTTGCTGGGTTTTCAAACGACGGTATCGCGTCCCGTGACGCTCTCGGGCATCGGGGTCCATTCGGGTGCTAATGTCTCGATCACGCTGAACCCGGCCGAATCGGACACCGGCGTCGTTTTCCAGCGCCTGCATGACAATGGCGACATCACCGAACTGAAGGCCGTCTCCTCGCAGGTCGGCAATACCGACCTCTGCACAGTGCTCGGCTTTTCACCGACGCATTCGGTTGCGACGATCGAACATGTCATGGCCGCCATCTATGCGCTCGGCCTCGACAATGTGGTGATCGAAGTGCAGGGCGCCGAAATGCCGATCATGGACGGCAGTTCGCTGCCTTTCGTCGAGGCGATCGAGCAGGTCGGTCTTGTCTCGCTCGGCGTCAAGCGTCGCTATATCCGCATCACCAAGCCGGTGCGAATCGAGCATGGCGGTTCCTGGAGCGAATTCCGTCCCTATGACGGCACACGCTTCGAAGTGGAAATCGATTTCGACTGCCCGCTGATCGGCCGGCAGAAATGGGCCGGCGACATGAGCGCCGCGGTCTTCAAAACCGAGCTTTCCCGCGCCCGCACCTTCGGCTTCATGCGCGATGTCGAGCGGCTCTGGGCTTCGGGCCATGCGCTCGGCTCGTCGCTCGAAAATTCCGTCGTCATCTCGGATGACAACACCGTCATCAACGTCGAAGGGCTGCGTTACGCCAAGGACGAGTTCGTCCGCCACAAGACGCTCGATGCCGTCGGCGACCTGTCGCTCGCCGGCGTCCAGTTTATCGGTTGCTACCGTTCCTATCGTGGCGGCCACAAGATGAACGCCAATGCGCTGAAGGCGCTGCTCGCCGATCCCTCCGCTTACGAAGTGGTCGAGACCTCGACGCCGCGCCAGCGCGTCGCTGCGCGGGAATTGATCGCCGTCAGCGCTGCGGAATTCGCTCCCTGGTCGGCATGACCTCCAGCCGATTCTCAAAGACCAGGCCGCCTCTTTCCCGGAGGCGGTTTTTTTGTGTCGCCCCAAGTTTGCGGCGATAGGCATTTTAAGGCAGGTGCTTAGCTGCAACAGGTCGGCAAGAAGGTGAAAAGCCGGGCATTTCCGGCCGCGGCTGCCACAAAAATGCGTTAATGCCTTATCATTGCGTTGCTCTCGATGCACATTTGTGGCTAGAAACGCCAGCGAGGCGTAGCTGCCGTGGAGCGAGCGGCGGCAGTGGGGTTCTTTCGAATGGCTTATGCAGGATCTGAAGGTATGATGAAGACAGCGCGCGCTTTGTTCGCATCGCTTCTGGTGCTCAGCGCAGGCGCCTCTATATCTGGTTGCCAGTCGGACCCCGATATCGACATCACCAAGCTCGGCCTGGAAACAGATCCGCCTGATGTGCTCTACACCCAGGGCCTTGCCAACATGAAGGCCGGCAACATGGCGGAAGCGGCGCGCAAGTTCGACGCCATCGACCGCGAGAACCCATTCTCCGAATGGGCGCGCAAGGCGCTTGTGATGAGCACCTTCGTCAAATACCGCCAGGGCAAGTTCGATGATGCGCTCGCGTCGGGCAACCGTTACATGGCGCAATATCCGAAGTCCCAGGATGCCGCTTACGTACAGTATCTCGTCGGCCTCACCTATTCCAAGCAGATCGTCGACGTGACGCAGGACCAGCGCGCCTCCGCCAAGACGATCGAAGCGATGCAGGCCGTCGTCGACAATTACCCGAACTCCGAATATGTCGACGATGCGCAGGCGAAAATCCGCTATGCGCGCGACCAGCTGGCCGGCAAGGAAATGCAGATCGGCCGCTATTATATGGAGCGGAAGGAATATCTCGCCGCGATTTCGCGCTTCCGCATCGTCGTCGAGAAATATCCGAATACGAACCAGATCGAAGAGGCGCTCGCCCGTCTCGTCGAGGCCTATTACGCGATGGGCATCGTCGACGAGGCGCAGACCGCGGCAGCCGTTCTTGGTCACAACTACCCCGACAGCCAGTGGTACGCCGATTCCTACAAGCTGCTGCAGACCGGTGGCGCCGAGCCGCGTGAAAACAAGGGCTCGTGGATCGCTGCGGCAGGCAAGAAACTCCTGCTTGGTTCATAAGTCCAATGCTGATCCAGCTTTCGATCCGCGATATCGTCCTGATCGAGCGGCTGGATCTTGCCTTTGAGACCGGCCTTTCCGTGCTGACGGGCGAGACCGGGGCGGGCAAATCCATTCTGCTCGACAGTCTTTCGCTGGCGCTCGGCGGGCGCGGCGACGGTGGTCTGGTGCGCCATGGCGAGGACAAGGGCCAGGTGACGGCGGTGTTCGACGTCGGCATGGACCACGGCGCTCGCGCGCTGCTCAGAGAAAACGGCATCGACGACGAGGGCGACCTGATCTTCCGCCGCCAGCAATCGGCGGACGGGCGCACCAAGGCCTATGTCAACGACCAGCCGGTCAGCGTGCAGCTGATGCGCCAGGCCGGCCAGATGCTGGTCGAGATCCATGGCCAGCACGACGACCGCGCCCTTGTCGACACCAATGCCCACCGCACCCTGCTCGATGCCTTCGCCGGCTTGACCGACGAGGTTGCCGAGGTCGCCCGGCTCTATCGCCTGTGGCGCGACAGCGAGCGAACGCTGAAGAAACATCGCGAGAAGGTGGAAAGTGCGGCGCGTGAAGCCGACTATCTGCGTTCTTCCGTCGAGGAGCTTGAGAAGCTGTCGCCGCAGGACGGCGAAGAGGAGGAACTCGCCGAAAGCAGGCAGAAGATGATGAAGGCCGAGCGGATCGCCGGCGATATCGCCGAAGCCTCCGAATTCCTGAACGGCAATGCCTCACCGGTGCCCCATATCGCCTCGCTGGTGCGCCGGCTGGAGCGCAAGAGCCATGAGGCGCCGGGACTGCTTGAAGACACGGTGACGCTGCTCGATGCCGCCCTCGATCAGCTCTCCAATGCCCAGATGGAGGTCGAGGCGGCGCTGCGCAAGACCGAATATGATCCCCGGGAGCTGGAGCGGGTAGAGGAACGGCTTTTCGCGCTGCGAGCCGCTTCGCGCAAATATTCCGTGCCGGTCACCGAGCTGCCGGCGCTTGCCGTTCGCATGATCGCCGATCTTGCCGATCTCGACGCGGGCGAGGAGAAGCTCGCCCGGCTAGAAGCCGAGGTCGGCCTGGCGCGGGAGAACTACGATACCGCCGCACGCGCACTCTCCGACAAGCGCCATCATGCCGGCACGGCGCTGGCCGCGGCCGTGATGGCTGAGCTGCCGGCACTGAAGCTCGAACGCGCCCGATTCATGGTCGAGATCACCACCGATGCGCAGGAGGCGCTGGCCGAAGGTATCGATGTCGTCGAGTTCCATGTGCAGACCAATCCGGGCACGCGGCCGGGCTCAATCATGAAGGTCGCTTCCGGCGGCGAGCTGTCGCGTTTCCTGCTGGCGCTGAAGGTGGCGCTCGCCGATCGTGGGTCGGCGCCGACGCTCGTCTTCGACGAAATCGATACCGGTGTGGGCGGCGCCGTGGCTGATGCGATCGGCCAGCGTCTGAAGCGGCTCTCCGATCGGGTGCAGGTGCTGTCGGTAACGCATGCGCCGCAGGTTGCGGCGCGGGCGGCGACTCATCTGCTGATCTCCAAGGGGCCGACCAACGACGGTTCGGAAAAGATCGCCACGCGCGTGGCGACGATGGCTCAGACGGACCGCACCGAGGAGATCGCCCGCATGCTGGCCGGCGCTTCGGTAACCGAAGAGGCGAGGGCGGCCGCCAAGCGGCTGCTGGCCGGCAACGGCTGATTGCCTAACCCGATTTAAGGCCGTAGCGTGACAAGCACGGCGCTTCACGCTATGCGCATCTTCCCGATCAGACGCGATCCGTTTTCCATGCGCCTTTTCCATTTCAGCGATGATCCCGATATCGCGGTGTTCGAGCCGCGCCCTGTTCTCATTCCCTCGGTTCGCCCGGTTGGCCGGGAATGGCTGAACGGCCCGCTCGTCTGGGCGATCGATGATGATCATGCTTTCATGTATCTCTTTCCGCGAGACTGCCCGCGTATCCTACTGTGGGGGACGCCGGATACGCCGGAGGCCGAACGGCGGCGCTGGCTCGGTGATTGGCGCGCCGTCGCCTTCGTCGAGCGTCGTTGGTTGGACAGGCTCGAGGCGGAGACGATCCACCGCTATGAAATGACGTCCGACGGCTTCGAAGAGCTTAAGGATGCAGGCATGTGGGTGTCCAGCAGACGCGTCGTTCCCGTCAAGCGGACCGCCATGTCTCGGCTCGACCAGGAGTTTGCGCCACGCAAGGTGGATCTCCGGGCAGTCGATAGCCTGCGGCCGTTGAAAGACCTCTGGAACACCGGCCTGCATGTCAGCGGCATTCGACTGCGCAATGCGAGAGACTGGGAATAGGCCGGCGAGGCGGCGAGCTGTTGTGTTTCCTGCTGGCGCTGAAGGCCGTGACAAGCGTCCCAGAGGTATGAATTTGGCGCGAACGCTGACCCGATCGCCCTCATCCCTGTGCTCGTCACAGGGATCCAGAGCGCCCAAGTCGTTGGGCGCGAGAGACTTCTTACCTGTGTGAGAGTCATTCACGGCGCAGACGCGCCGTGGCTGGATCCCTGTGACGAGCACTGGGATGAGGGCGGAGTGGTGGGCGGCCCTGTCCGATAGCGGGCCATCCGGCATGCAGCCTATTCGGTCTCTCTTTTCATCCGGAAATTTTGCTCTAAAAACAATCCAGATTTTCTGGCCAGATTCCCTGGAGTGATGTCCGATGTCCACCGAAGGTTCCGCCGTCGACACGTTGACGATCGAAGAGGCTGCCGCCGAGCTCGAGCGGCTGGCCAAGGAGATCGCGCATCATGATGCGCTCTACCACGGCAAGGACCAGCCGGAGATATCGGATGCCGATTACGACGCGCTGAAGCGCCGCAACGATGCGCTGGAGGCGCGGTTTCCCGAGCTGATCCGCGAGGACAGCCCGTCGCGGCATGTCGGTGCCGCTCCTTCCGTCACCTTCTCGCCGGTCACTCACGCGCGGCCGATGCTGTCGCTCGACAACACGTTTTCGCAGGAGGACGTGCAGGATTTCGTCGCCGGCGTCTATCGCTTCCTCGGCCGGCTGCCGGACCAGTCGATCGCCTTTACCGCCGAACCGAAGATCGATGGTCTGTCGATGTCGATTCGCTACGAGAACGGCAGGCTGGTAACCGCCGCCACGCGCGGCGACGGCACGACGGGGGAGAACGTCACCGCCAACATCCGGACGATCGCCGAGATCCCCAACGAGCTGCCGAAGGGCGTTCCCGCCGTGGTCGAAATCCGCGGCGAGGTCTACATGGCCAAGAGCGACTTCCTGGCGCTGAACCGGCAGATGGAGGCGGAGGGTAAGCAGACCTACGTCAATCCGCGCAATACGGCCGCCGGATCGCTCCGCCAGCTCGACGCCAAGGTGACGGCGAGCCGCAAGCTGAAATTTTTTGCCTATGCCTGGGGCGAGATGTCGGAGATGCCTGAAGATACGCAGTTCGGCATGGTGCAGACCTTCAAGGACTGGGGCTTTCCTGTCAATCCGCTGATGAAGCGGCTGAATTCGGTCGCCGACATTCTGGCACATTATGACGAGATCGGCCTTGAGCGCCCGGATCTCGACTACGACATCGACGGCGTCGTCTATAAAGTCGACAGCCTCGAATTACAGCGGCGCCTCGGCTTCCGCTCGCGGTCGCCGCGCTGGGCAACGGCGCACAAGTTTCCGGCCGAGCAGGCCTTCACCGAGGTCGAGAAGATCGAGATCCAGGTCGGCCGCACCGGCGCGCTGACGCCGGTGGCGCGGCTGAAGCCGATCACGGTCGGCGGCGTCGTCGTCACCAATGCGACGCTGCACAATGAGGATTACATCAAGGGCATCGGCAATAGCGGCGAGCGTATCCGGCCGGAGGAGCACGATATTCGCGAGGGCGATACGGTGATCGTCCAGCGTGCCGGCGACGTCATTCCGCAGATCCTCGACGTGGTGATGGAAAAACGCGCGGCCGACGCCCGCTCATACGAGTTTCCGAAGACCTGCCCGGTCTGCGGCTCGCATGCCGTGCGCGAGGTCAACGAGAAGACCGGCAAGATGGATTCGGTGCGCCGCTGCACCGGCGGCTTCATCTGCCGGGCGCAGGCGACGGAACATCTGAAGCACTTCGTCTCCCGTAACGCCTTCGATATCGAGGGGCTCGGGTCGAAGCAGATCGACTTCTTCTTCGAACACGAGGACGCGTCGCTGCAGATCCGCACCGCGCCCGAGATCTTCACGCTGGAGAAGCGCCAGCAGCAATCGCTGACCAAGCTGGAGAATATCGACGGCTTCGGCAAGGTCAGCGTCGGCAAGCTCTATGCCGCGATCAACGAACGGCGCAGCATCGCGCTTCACCGCTTCATCTATGCGCTCGGCATCCGTCATGTCGGCGAGACCACGGCGAAGCTGCTGGCGCGCTCCTACGGCACCTATGAAGCATTTGCCACGGCGATGAGGGAAGCAGCACCGCTGTCCGGCGACGCCTGGAACGATCTCAACGCCATCGAGGGCATCGGCGAGGTCGTGGCGCGCGCCATGGTCGAGTTCTACAAGGAGCCGCTCAATATCGAGGTGATTACCCGCCTGCTTGATGAGGTGACGCCACAGGAGGCCGAACAGCCGGTGACGGCGGGAAGTCCGGTCGCCGGCAAAACGGTGGTCTTTACCGGTTCGCTGGAAAAATTCACGCGTGACGAGGCGAAGGCGAGGGCGGAAAGCCTCGGCGCCAAGGTGGCGGGATCGGTGTCGAAGAAGACCGACATCGTCGTCGCCGGCCCCGGCGCCGGCTCCAAGCTCGACAAGGCGCGCGAACTCGGCGTGCAGACGATGGACGAGGACGAATGGCTGGCGCTGATCAGCGGGTGAGAGGCTGACGGCGGGCCGTCAGCCTCGTCCGTTCAAGGTCTCAACCGCGCCATTGTATAGGCGTCGACATACTGTCCCGATCGAAAGCCGAAGGCCTTCAGCAGGCCTTCCCGTTCGAAGCCGAATTTCTCATAGAGGCTGATCGCGGCGTCGTTGTCGGTATAGACGGTCAGTTCCAGCCGCTTGACGTCAAGCCAGTCGTCGGCGGCCTCGACCATCGACCGAGCAGGATGCGTCCGAAGCCGCGGCCGGTGAAATCGTCATGCACGCCCATGCCGACGCTGGCGACGTGCTGCCGGCGGCCGCCGAGACGGTTGAGGCCGCAATTGCCGACGATCTTGCCGTTCAGCGTGACGACGAGATTGAGCGCGCCCGGCGAGGGATTTTCCATGCGCTTGCGAACCTCTTCGACCCTTTGGTAGGGCGGCCGCAACGTGCCGGCGCGGTAGCCCGGCAAATTCATGAGATCGGTGAGTTCTTCCGCATCGGAAAGGCGGACTGAACGCACCAGGATGCCCTCCGGCAAGCGCGCTCGGCGGCTCGGTCCATTCTCTTCATTTTCGGACATTGGATGCTCTCCTTGGGGTTCAAGAGGAGAGCCGGTTTCCGAAAACCCTGCTCGCCTCAGCAGGGTTTCGGGGTGATCGGATCGCTGTTAACGCGCCATTGCTCCGGCATACCCTTCAAGGGTCGTGGTGTGATGGATAAGCGCTGCCATGGTCACGGAACCGATCATGAGTAGCAATTTTGGATATCTGTCGCGAAATGTCAACCGACGCGCGTGGGCAATTTGCGCGGCCGCAAGCCGAGCGCTATTCCTGTGGCAGGTGAAACGATTCGGACGCGGCATTGAAGACCATTGCGATTGATTTCGAGACGGCGAACGAGCAGCGCGGCAGCGCCTGTTCCGTCGGCCTTGCCTGGATCGAAGAGGGCAGGGTGATACGCGTCGAGGAACGGCTGATCCGGCCGCGGGAGATGCGCTTTTCCGGGATGAACATCGCCGTTCACGGCATCCGGCCGGAAGATGTCGAGGATGCGCCGGAGTTTCCCGAGGTGATGGATGAGTTCCATGACGATTTCAGGGGCGCGACGATGATTGCGCATAATGCCGCCTTCGATTTCAGCGTCTGGCGGGCGAGCCTCGATCTCTACCGGCAGTCCTATCCCGAACTGACCTACCTCTGCAGCCTGAAGATGGCGCAGCGGATCTGGCCGCATTTTCTCTCGCACCGGCTGAACCTGATCGCCGAGCATCTCGGCCTGCGCTTCATGCACCACAACGCCGCCGAGGATGCCGCCGTTTGCGCGGCAGCGGCGATCGAGATGGCCAAGGCAGTCAAGGCGAAAGCCGTCGAGGCGATCCCGGCACTGATCGGCATGACGCCGGGGCGGCTGATGGCGCGCGGCTATGCCCCCTGCACTTGCCGAAAGGCCTGAGCGGTTTCTTGCAAAGCAGGGGCGCGTGCTTATCTAGAAGGCGCCGATCAAGCGATAGAGCGCCTTTGGCGCGTCCCGTCGGACGCGCGGCGCTCCAGGGAGCTGCCATGTCCAAGCCGCGCAACCTTTTCTTTGCTGCCCTCTCTCTTTTCGCGCTTTCAGCGGGCGCCGTCTCGGCCGAAGTCGTCGGTAAGGTCGGGGTTGACTGGATCGGCAACGACATCATCGTCGAGGCAGTCTCCGATCCCGAGGTCAAGGGGGTCACCTGCCATGTCACGTATTTCGACCGCAGCCTGATCGACAGGTTCAAGAAAGGCAACTGGTTCGAAGATCCGTCTAACAATTCCATTGCCTGCCGGCAGACCGGACCGATCGAGGTCGGCAATATCGACGTGTCCAAAGACGGCAGCGAAGTGTTCCGCCAAGGCATGTCGCTGATCTGGAAGACGCTGGTCGTCAACCGCATCTATGACAAGGCGAACGACACGCTGATCTACCTCGCCCATTCCAGGGAGCTGACGGATGGCTCGGCGAAGATGTCGATTTCGACGATTCCGCTCTACGGGCAGAACGTCACCTGGAAGAATGGGAAGCCGCAATAAGGCGAGGGTAGCGTTCGATTTCGGGGCAGTGCATTGCTTCCTCCTCGCCCTCATTCCTGTGCCTGTCACAGGAATCCAGCGCGCCCAAGTCCTTGGGCGCAAGAGACTCTTCTATCTGCTGCAAGTGAGGTCATTCACCGCGCGGACGCGCGGTGGCTGGATCTCTGTGACGAGCACAGAGATGAGGGAGGATGGGCCGTGCCATGGCTCTGAAGAGATTGGTGGCAAGTCGGTCTTTTCAAACAAAAAGGCCCGGACGAGCCGGGCCTTCGCATTCCGTTCAGCGATAAATTTCAAGCCGCCTGATTCAGCTCGTCGGCAATCACGGTATCGAGGTTGAGGAAGCAGACCATGGTCTTCTCAAGCGCGACGATGCCGCGGCAGAAGGCGCGCTGGGCTTCCGGGATGATTTCCGGCGGCGGCTGCAGGTCTTCGCTCTTGATGGTCATCATGTCGGAAACCTGCTCGACCAGCAGCCCCACCAGCTTGCCGGCGATGTCGGTGACGATGATTGCCGAGCGCTCCGAAGGTTCGGTCATCTTCATGCCAAGGCGGCAGGCCATGTCGATGACCGGGATCACCGCGCCGCGCAGGTTGATGAGGCCCAGCACGTAAGGCGGAGTATGCGGCATCGGCGTCACCGGTGCCCAGCCGCGGATTTCGCGGATGGCCATGATGTCGATGCAGAATTCCTGGTCGCCCAGATGGAACGAAACGATTTCGAGATAAGCGCCCGACTGTTTGATGGCGTTGTTGTTCATGGTCAGAATTCTTCCCAGTTGTCCCCGGCGGGTGAGGCGATGACTTTGGCAGCAGAGCCGCCGTTGAATGCGCCCGCGACCTTGCCGATCAGGCTGCGCGCGGGAGAAGGTCTCGAATGCGAGGCGGCGGTTGCCTCTCGCGGCGTTTGCCGGGCGCTCATGCCCTCGCCGGTTTTGAACTGCTTGATCAGCTGCGTCAGGTTTTCCGCGTCGATGGCGAGCGTATGGCTTGCGGCGTTCGTCTCTTCCACCATGGCCGCGTTCTTCTGCGTGACCTGATCCATCTGGCTGATCGATGTGTTGATCTCGTTCAGTCCGACCGATTGTTCGCGCGCAGAGGTTACGATTGATTTAACATGTTCGTCGATGCGCAGAACATCTTCGCCGATCTGGCGAAGCGCTTCACCGGCGGCTGTTACCAGTTCGCCGCCGATCTTCACTTCCTCGCCGGATTTTCCGATCAAGGCCTTGATATCCTTGGCAGCACCCGCGGCGCGGCCGGCGAGTTCGCGCACTTCCTGGGCAACGACGGCGAAGCCCTTGCCGGCCTCACCGGCACGCGCCGCCTCGACGCCGGCGTTGAGCGCCAGCAGGTTCGTCTGGAAAGCGATTTCGTCGATGACGTTGATGATCTTGCCGATCTCACGGGAAGCACCTTCTATCCGTTCCATCGCGGCCATCGCATCGCCGACGACGATGTCCGATTTCGCCGTGTTCTGACGGGTATGCGAGACCATGTGGCCGACTTCCTCGGCGCGGTTGGTCGCATTGCGGACGGTGGCGGTGATCTGGTCGAGGGCGGCCGAGGTCTCTTCCAGCGAAGCGGCCTGCTGCTCGGTGCGCTTGGCAAGATCGTCGGCTGCGGCGCGCATCTGACGGCTGTTGGCTTCGATCGAGCTGCTGTTGAGGGCAATGTCGCTCATCGCCTTGCGCAGCGTCGCCGTCGTCTGATTGAAATCCAGGCGCAGACGCTCCAGCTCCTCGCGGAACGGCTGGTCGATCGTAACGGTAACGTCGCCGCCCGACAGACGGGTGAGGCCGGCGCCGAGCGCGGCGACGGCGGCGTTCAGGGCCTCGGCGTCGGCAAGCTTGGCGGCTTCGCGGGCGCGGTGCTCGGCGTCGCTGCGCTGCCTGTCGTTCTGGCTCTGCGCTTCGAGGTCGCGCTTTTCGATGGCGGCAAGGCGGAAGGCGTCGGCGGCGCGGGCCATGTCGCCGATCTCGTCGCCGCGGGCCTTTTCCGCAACGTTGCTGGTGAGATCGCCGCCTATGATGCGCCGCATGCTTTCGCTCACGGCTGTGATGCCGCGGCGGATCGATCCGCCATGGATATATTGCAGGACGCTCATGGTGAGGATGGCGAGGATGCCGAGTCCGATCTGCAGGAAGAGGGCACGTTGCGATATGGCATTGGCGGCCTGGACATGCTGATGGGCAAATACGGCACCATCGGCGGCAAGCTTGTCGAGCGTCTTCGTCAGCTCCTCGCCGGCGCCGTCGATCGTGTCGTCGATCTTGTCGAACGCCGCGTCGGGCGCACCTTGCTGGACCAGCGCGACGAGATCGGTCTGGATCGCCTTGCCCATCTCGGCGACGTCGGCGTCGTAGTTCTTCAGCAGGGCGCCGGCATTTATCTCGTCGGCCAGCAGACGTATGTCTTTCGAGCCGTTGGATAGGACGGCCAGAGAATCGGCAATCAGCTTGATACGCTCCGGCGCTACCGCCTTGTCATCCTTGTCGACGATGATGTCCATGGCGGCCAGCACCATCGTCAGGTTGGCAAGCCGCATGTCGTTGATACGGTCGACACTCGCCTGGATCTCGGTGGCGCGGCGCAGGCCGGCGTCGATGCGCGTGTTTTCGTACCAGCCCACGGCGAGCATCGTTCCGAAACCCACAAAAGCGGCGCCGCCGAGCGTCCAGAGCCGCTGGCTGACCGACAGGCTCTTGCGCACTGCTGAATTCGTCATGAAAAGACCCTTCCACAAACCGCTCGGGTTTATGCTTTTCTACCCTCATGCGGATGTCCGGGGTTTTCGCCACGCGGCAGACTTCATGTCAGAACGGCTCGATGGGGCCGCACGCAATGTTAAATATAGATAGGACGGCTTAAGTCTTTCCTAACGATGTTTATCTTGAGATCGCTGATAGGCCTCCGCGGCAAGCCATTAAAAGCATGTGATTTTTTGCTCCATCTCCGGGACTGATCGATGGATAGCCCGTTGCCGGCGGGCTTGGTCGGTGAGACAATTCATCACGGGTCAGAAAACATAATGTTGAATTGCGCCCGTCTGGTCGGGACTATATCAGCGGGCAAGAGCAGCCGGACATATTCGGCCCGGACGAGGACAGTGCCAATGAAGACATTCCGCATCGCCATCTGGGTCGGCGTCCTGATACTGGCCGGGATTCTCGGTTGGGTCACACTCAATCTCGACACATCGAAAGACGTGGTGGCGGAAGCTCCCTATGGCGTGCCTTTCACGCTCGTCTCCCAAAGCGGACAGCCGATCACCGAGCAGGCGCTGCGCGGCAAGCCGACGGCGCTGTTCTTCGGCTTCACCCATTGCCCCGAAGTTTGCCCGACGACGCTGTACGAGTTGAACGGCTGGATGGAGAAGGTCGATCCGGACGGAACCAAGCTGCAGGCCTATTTCGTGACCGTCGATCCCGAGCGCGACACGCCCGAAGTTATCAATCAATATGTCTCCAATGTTTCCAAGCGCATCATCGGCATTTCCGGTCCGCCGGATAAGGTCACCGAGGTCATCAAAGGTTTCCGCATTTACGCCAAGAAGGTGCCTGTCGACGATAAGGATCCGAACGGCGACTATACGATGGATCATTATGCCTCGGTTTTCCTTCTTGATTCGGCTGGACGATTTGCGGGGACGATCGCCTATGGCGAAAACCCGGACACGGCGGTAAAGAAGCTGGAGAATCTCGTCAGCAAAGGGTGACAGCTTCAGCGTGATAGGGCGCTGGCTCGACCGGTGGCGGGCAACGGAAACGGGAAAGACCGCCTAACGTGAGTGAAATCCGCCTCTACGTGTCGACGACCGAAAGCCAGGCCGAATCGATCCTCGACCTCCTGAGCGAAGTCTTCGGCGAAGAAGACTTTGCCATCGGCACCACTGAAATCGATGAGAAGAAGGATATTTGGGAGGCCTCGGTCTACATGATGACCGAGGACGAGGCGGACGTGCGCTCTCGCATCGAAGCGGCGCTGCAAAGCGCCTTTCCCGATGCTCAGCTGCTGCGGGAGGTCATCCCCGACGTTGATTGGGTGGTGAGATCGCTGGAAGGACTGAAGCCGGTCAGGGCAGGGCGTTTTCTAGTGCATGGCTCGCATGACCGCGACAAGGTCCGCCCCGGCGACATCGCCATCGAGATCGATGCCGGCCAGGCCTTCGGCACCGGCCATCACGGCACGACGGCCGGCTGCCTCGAAGTGATCGATCGTGTGGTGCGATCCCGCCGCGTCCGCAACGCGCTCGATCTCGGCACCGGCAGCGGTGTGCTGGCGATTGCGGTGCGTAAGCTCAAGAACATACCGGTACTGGCCACCGACATCGACCCAATTGCAACGCGGGTGGCGGCCGAAAACGTTCGCCGCAACGGCATCGCCTCGGGCATCGTCACCAGAACCGCGCCGGGTTTTCATTCCACGGCCTTTTCCGAGCATGGTCCGTTCGATCTCATCATCGCCAACATCCTCGCCCGGCCGCTGATCCGCATGGCGCCGCAGCTTGCCGCCCATCTTGCGCCGGGCGGTTCGGTGATTCTTTCGGGGATTTTGGCTGCGCAGCGATGGAAGGTGATTGCCGCCTATAGCGGCGCGAGGCTCCGGCACGTCAGGACGATCTGGCGGAACGGCTGGGTGACGATCCATTTAGACCGGCCGTGAGTTTTTGGGCTGGGTCTGCAGTCCGCTTGTTGAGGCGCGGCGTCTTCTCCCCACCCTCATTCCTGTGCTCGTCACAGGAATCCAGCCACGGCGCGTCCGCGCCGTGAAAGACTCCATCAGACCTTGAAGAGTCTCCTGCGCCCAAGGACTTGGGCGCGCTGGATCCCTGTGACGAGCACAGGGATGAGGGAGGAGAGGTTGTGCATCTCGCCGATGCGAAACCGCTCTGCGCTACCCCGAAAATAGCAGAACTTGCCCAGCACAACAAAAAAGGCGGCGCCAGTGGCACCGCCTTGGACCGGTCTATCCGGTCAATGCCCGCGAGCTCGAAGGAGGAGGAGCGCTCGAGCGGGCTCTACTGCATTCCAATAGGCCGGTCCGGGGAGGAGACGGACGGCTTTCAGGTTCAGAACGCGTAGCTTGTGGCGCCCTGGTGGCGCGTGACGCGCTGGCCGGCACCGAGCAGCTTGAGGCTATCCTCGTTCTGCGGGCGGCGGGCGCCGATCACGTGACGCACGGTCTGGCGTTCGCCAGCCTGCACCGGGCTGCTGTATGCGAAGCGCGAGAGAGAGGCGGTCATTTCAAAAAATCCTTTGTTTGCTGGTTCGTCCGAACCGTTCGATGGCGTCTATATAGCTATTCTGAAATGCGGAGGCAGAGGGTTTTGCTCATGGGAGCCATGCGGCCAATGCAATGCGCGTGGCAAATTGACTTTTGTCGTCACAGTTCTGTCAAAATGCTGAGCGGGCTCGACGCTTTCGACTCGTTTCGTCGCTTTTTCTCCCCATCGATTGAAATTTCGCTAACATGGCCGCCATCCCATTAACCGGATTCGTCTCAAACATTCGGGTTTTCAGCATGTTTCAGTCCTTCGACGTCACCTCCACGCCGCATTTCGGCAGGGAACGGGTATCGGCACTGCGCGCGACTTTCGATTCGCTGGGCATCGACGCCTTCCTCGTGCCGCGCGCCGATGAATTCAACGGCGAATATGTTCCAGCATGCTCGGAGCGGCTGGCATGGCTGACGGGCTTTACCGGTTCGGCGGGCGTTGCGCTTATCCTGCGTGCGCAGGCGATCGTCTTCGTCGACGGGCGCTATGTGACGCAGCTTGCCGAACAGGTCGACGGTTCGGTGTTTTCAGGCGGCGATCTCGTCAACGAGCCGCCGCATGTCTGGCTTGCCGCAAATGGCGCCAAGGGTCTCAAACTCGGCATCGATCCCTGGCTGCATTCCGGCGCCGAGGTTCGCCGTCTGGAAAAGGCGCTTGCGGAGATCGGCGGCACGCTGATCCTCGTGCCGCACAACCCGCTCGACAGGCTCTGGAGCGACCGGCCGGCCGAGCCGCTCGGCGCCGTGACCATCCAGAATGTCGCCCAGGCCGGAGTGCTGGCGAGCGACAAGATCGCGACGATCGCTGCCAATCTTACGAAGAAGAACCTCGCGGCGGTGCTGATTGCCGATCCCTCTTCGGTCGCCTGGATCTTCAACATCCGTGGCGCCGACGTGCCGCACACGCCGCATCCGCTGGCGCGTGCCATCATCCTCGCCGACGGGCGGGCCGAGCTCTTCCTTGACAAGCGCAAGACCGGCATCGAACCGGAGGCCTATCTTGGGCAGATCTGCACCCAGCTGCCGCCTTTGGCGCTGGAAGAGCGGCTTGTCGCTGTTTCGAGGGATGGGGGCCGCGTGCTGATCGATCCCGATATCGCTTCCTATGCCCTCGCCGAGATCATCCGCAAGGCGGGCGGCGAGGCGGTGGAAGGGGCCGATCCCGCCAAGCTGCCGCGGGCGGTAAAGAACGACGTCGAAATCAACGGCTCGGCCGCCGCGCATCTGCAGGATGGGGCGGCGATGGTGGAATTCCTCTACTGGCTGTCGCAGGAAAAACCCGGCACGGTCAGCGAGATCGCCGCTGCCGAACGGCTCGAAGCGGCGCGTGCCCGCGTCGGCCAGAACATGCAGAACCCGCTGAAGGACATTTCCTTCGATACGATATCGGGCGCCGGCGAACATGCGGCGATCATGCATTACCGCGTGACGACCGAGACCGACCGGATGATCGAGGCCGGCGAACTCTTCCTGATCGATTCCGGCGCGCAATATATCAACGGCACGACCGACATCACCCGCACCGTCGGCATAGGCGCGGTTTCGCAGGAGCATCGCCGCTTCTTCACGCTGGTGCTGAAGGGCATGATCCAGATCAGCACGGCGCGTTTTCCTAGGGGTACGCGCGGCTGCGACCTCGATCCGCTGGCCCGTATCGCGCTGTGGCGGGCGGGGGCCGATTTCGCCCATGGTACGGGCCACGGCGTCGGCTCCTATCTCTCGGTGCATGAGGGGCCGCAGCGCATCTCCAGGCTTTCGACGCAGGAGCTGCTGCCCGGCATGATCCTTTCGAACGAACCGGGTTACTATCGGCCCGGCAGCTTCGGCATCCGCATCGAAAACCTGATCTATGTGCGCGGCGCCGAGGAGATCGAGGGCGGCGACATGGCCATGCTCGGCTTCGAGACGCTGACTTTCTGCCCGATCGACCGCAGCCTCGTCATCCCCGAGCTTCTGACTCATGACGAGCTGCACTGGTTCAATGATTATCACCGCCGCACGCGCGAGGCGCTGATGCCGCTGATCCACGATCACGACGTCAGGGCATGGCTCGAGAACGCGACGCTGCCCTTGGAATATTAGGGATTATCGCGCCTGAACGCCGGCGTTAGGCGCCGGCGCTATGGCGCCATATCATCACGACGATCCAGGCGGCGACCAGCATCCATGTATGGGTGAAACGCAGGCCGACGAAGAGAGCGACGGCGAGCGCCAGCTTCGTATCCCAGCCGCCGATGAAGAAGGCAGGTGCGACCAGCGTCGTCAGAACAGCGGCCGGCACGGCGTTCAGCGCCGCCTCCATGCGCGGCGGGATGCTCTTCATTCGGGTGATAAGGACATAGCCGCCGATGCGGGTGGCGAAGGTGGCGGCAGCGGCGGCGAGGATGACGAGCGCCATGTGAAGATCGAATTCCATGGCTCAGACCTCATGCACTTCGGATTGCAGGGCATCGGCTTCCAGATCCGGCTCCTGCCGGGGCAATGGCAGCAGGGCGGCGAGCACGATACCGGCAGCCGCGCCGAGGCTCACATGCCAGGGCGAGCCGACATAACGATAGGCGAGGACGGAAGCCACCGCGCTGACGAGCGCCACGGGCAGGAAATTGTCGCGCTTGCGGAAACCGAGGACGATGCCGAGGAAATAGGCCGGCAGCAGGATGTCGAGGCCGATCGCCTTGGGGTCGCCGATGAAGCCACCGAGCATGCCGCCGGCGATACTGATCAGCACCCATGGAATGTAGATGATGATGCCGAAGCCGAAATACCAGGCGAAGGTCAGCGGTTTTCCGGCCTCGCTGCGCTTCACAGCTTCGGCAAATTGCGGATCGACGAGCAGGAAGAAGGTGAAGAATTTCTGCACCGGCGTGAAATGGCCGATATAGCGCGCGAGCGCCGCCGAGTAGAGCACGTGGCGAAAATTGACGGCGAGGATTGACAGCACGATCAGCCAGGCGTGGACATTGTGGCCGAAGAGCTCGATGCCGACCATCTGGCTGGCGCCGGCATAGACCGTGGCGCTCATGAAGGCGGCTTCGGCAAGCGACATCCCGTTTTCGACCGCCAGCGCCCCGAACAGAGCGCCGAAGGGCGCCGACGCCAGCGCAACGGCGGAGCCTCCTCGCAAACCTTCAACAAAGTCGGCGCGATTCATCTGGATGATCCTTTTGGAAATTCAGTTTTCCCTTATGGTCTGCGATCTGCAACGGCAATTGAATTTCGTTGATTGATCAATCGATTTCGCTGAAGCATCAACCTACTGATCGTAACCGGCGGAGAGGGTGCCTATGAAGAAGATCGAATTTACCAAGGAAGCGAAAGCGGCGATCGTCTCGCGCATCCGCCGCTATTTCGAGACGGAACTCGACCAGCCGATCGGCGCGCTGCCGGCGGAGTTCCTGCTCGACTTCTTCGCCGAGGAGATCGGCGCTCACTATTACAATCAGGGTGTTCGCGATGCACACGCCGCCCTTTCGAAGAAGATGGAGGACCTCTCCGAGGACATCTATCTGCTCGAGCGTGACGAGAAGAACAAGGCTGCGGGCGCCTGAGCCGGCGCTTCACCCCTCGCGCTTCATCCGCTCCCGACGCGCCAGTTCGGCCTGCGAGGGATCCTGCATCGCGAAGCTGCCGGGCTTGACCTCGCCGGCGCGCTGATAGACGCTCATGGTGACGCCCGTCGTCGATACCGAGCTGGCGGTGAGCTTCAGCGCTGCCGGTGTGGCGCCCGTGCCGAACAGGCGCTTCCCGGGGCCGAGGATGAGCGGGAAGGTCAGGAGCCGGAGTTCGTCGATCAAGTCGTGCGCCAGCAGCGTTTGCAACAGGCCGCTGCTGCCCTGCGTCAGCAGGTCGGGGCCGTCCTCCTGCTTCAGCCGGGCGATTTCGGCGGCGGCATCGCCGCGCAGCGGAACGGAATTTTCCCAGGTGAGCGGCTCTTGCGATGTCGTCGCGACATATTTGGTCGCGGCATTGAAGACCTTTCCGATGGGGTCGTCTTGCCCGACAAAGGGCCAGTGCGCGGCGAAGATCTCGTAGGTCTTGCGGCCGAGCAGCAGAGCGAAGGGATCGGTAAAGATCCCGTCCATGAACTCCCCCATCGGCTCGTCCCAGTAATTGACGGTCCAGCCGCCAAGTTTGAAGCCGCCGGTCGGATCTTCCTCGGGCGCGCCGGGCGCCTGCATAACGCCGTCCAGGCTCACGAAGGCCGCAGTCACAAGCTTTCTCATCTCTCAACTCCCATGTTTGGTTCGTTCAGAAGCAAGGACGGATCGATATAAGCCGAACCGACACCGGACGCATCAATCCGGCGAGTATATTTCACCTTAACGTCAAATTATCGGGGCGCCGCTATGGTCACGGCATTTTCGATGACCGGATTGCTTCCGTTGGCTGTTATTGTCTCTAAAATCGATGAACCTCGATCAACAACGCTCTGCAAGACGTTGATCTTTGTGGTGTGGTTTGCGCTGACATCCGCGCTTTGTTGGTCAGAAACCGTGTGGCGCGATGAGGTTCGCGCCTTGTCGCTGGCCCTTCAGGGAGAGAATTTCGTCGACATGCTTCGTCAGATGCAGGGCGAAGGTCATCCGGCTCTCTGGTATATCCTGTTGCGCGCCGTTTATCTTGTCATCGGCTCACCGGTCGTCCTGAAAATCGTCGCACTGACGATCGCGGCCGCCTCGGCCTACCTTCTTGTTTTCAGGCTTGAACTGCCGCGCTCGATTATGCTGCTGTCGTTGTTCAGCAGCTTTTCGGTTTTCGACTACGCCGCGATGTCGCGAAATTACGGCATCAGCATGCTTTTGGTCTTCCTTATCGTCCTGAGCTGGGAGAGGGGAATGCGCAACGGCATGGTGCTCGGCCTGTTGTTTGCCTTGCTGGCAAATACCAACGTCCACTCGGTCGTGCTGGTCGGCGGCTTTCTTGCCTATTGGTTTTTCGATCTGATCCTGGCGCGTCCAAGACCTTTTCTGTCGGCATATCGCGCCTTTGGGACAGCCGCGGCCTTTGCCGCGGTCGGCGTTCTTCTGTGTGTCATGACAGTCTATCCGACCTTCAACGATGCCGGGCAGAACGATCTCGCAGGCAAGAATTTCGCTCCGCTAGTCCTTTATGCCTTTGCCGGGGCGCCTTCCTATTTCATGGAGTTCTACCCCGACAGGATCCTTCGACTGGTCTTGGCCGATCCATTGCTTGCTCGGGTTTTCGCCTCGCTGATGGCGGTGCTCATCTATGGCAGTCTGCTTAGGCTGGCCAACCGGCCGCCGGCGATGTTCGCGGCCGCATCGGTTCTCTTCGGGCTTTCGCTGCTTTTTACGCTTGTCTACCCAGGCAACTACAGACATCAAGCCTTATGGCTGGTCTTCATGATCGGCATCACTGCTTTGACCACGTCGCCTCGGCCCGGCTCCGCGGGCATAGCCGGTGTCGAGGCAGCCGGTGGCGTCGTCAAGATCGGGCGTCTGTGCTTCATGATATTGCTGGCGCTGCAGGTCGCCTCCGGTATCGAAAAGGTCCATCAGTTCCTCTTCACCGACATTCCGCTGAGCCGAGCCCGGGACCTCGGGTCGTTCATTCAATCGCGCCCGGACCTCAAGGATGCGATCATCATGGCGGATCCCGATTATCTCGTGGAACCCTTGCCCTATTACATCCCCAATCGCACCTATCTTCTACGGGAGCAGCGGTTCGGCGCGATCGTGCGGTATACCCGCCATGCGCGGCTTTCGCTCAGCCTTGCCGATATACTGCAGACGGCGCGGCAACTGCAGCAGAGCGAGGATGCGCCCATCGTCATTCTTCTCTCACAGCGGCTTGACCGGATTGCCGCGCCCGTCTCATTGCGCGAAAGTTACAGTTGGCTGCTGTCTCTGACGCCGGAGGAGATTTCCGCATTCCGGAGCGAGACGACCCTCGTCAGGCGTTTCGGCCCCGTTGCCGGCAGCGATGAGACATTCGATGCCTATCTGTTGAAATAGGAGATCGGCGGTTCATTCGCGCAAGGCATCCGCACTGTTGATCACGGCAATGCCGTGCGCCCGCATCTCATCGATGGCGGCGGCGACGCCTTCAGGCGTGATGCCGCGGCTGGCGTCCTCGATGAAGCGCACGCGCAAGCCCGGCATCATCTCCAGCGCGTCGAGGGCGGAGAATTTGACGCAGTAATCGGTCGCCAGCCCGCAGACGTCGAGGTCGGTCACACCCTGATCTTCAAGGAAATCGGAAAGGCCGGTCGAAGCGTCGCGGTCATTGTCGCGGAAGGCCGAATAGCTGTCGATCCCGGGATCCTCGCCCTTCTGCTGGATGAGGTCGATTTCTTCGGATTTGAGCTCCGGATGCAGTTCGGCGTCAAGCGTGCCCTGGATGCAGTGGTCGGGCCACATCATCTGCGGCTTGCCGGACAATTCCCCCATCTCGAAGGGGGCGGCACCCGGATGGGCGGAGGCGAAGCTGCCGTGGCCGGGCGGGTGCCAGTCTTGCGAAGCGACGATCAGATCGTATTTGCCGCTGTCGATCAGCCTGTTTGCGACGGGAACGACCTTGTCGCCGTCCGGCACCGGCAGGTTTCCTCCCGGACAGAAGCCGTTCTGGATATCAACGAGCAGCAGCGCTTTCATCAAGGCCAATCCCTTCGCGTTATGGCAATGCAAATGCCAAATGCACCGAATGCATCAACTAGTGAATTCCCGGAAGCCCGCATGCAAGCGTTAATTCTGTCACTGTTGGTAGCAGTCGGCGGAAAAGAATTTGCTAATTCAACCAATGCGATAGGTGTCGGTTGCGTCCGGCAAAGAGGGCGGCCTTGCCGGCCGCCCCGATTTCTGCCTTTCTTGCCCGAGCAGCAAGCCGAGACCGAGACCCATGTCCGAACCCCAGACAGATGAAAAGATCGATGCAACCTTCCGCAACGGATCGTTAACGGCAACCGGAATCATTCTTGGTTTCTCGCTCAACTTCATCAGTCTGTGGGTTTCCAACCCGAATGACTGGAGCCGTGTCGATCTGCTGCCGATGGCATTCCTGACCGTCGGCATCGCCATTCAGGTGAAGGTGTTTGCCGATCTTTTGGCGCGAGACTCGCTGCTCGCCGTCAAATACGACCGGGCGCGCCGGCTGTTCCTGATCGGATTGTCGATCGTCGCCCTCGGAATGGGGATCGCTCTGCTGAACGATATCCTAGGGCTCAGCAGTATGCGGATGTTCGGGTGACTGTTCCTGCGGTTCGTCGCGCGGTCAGACGCGCTCAACGAAACCGTCCAGCACCCGCTTCTGCCCCGCACGGTCGAAGTCGATCGTCAGCTTGTTGCCTTCAATGCCGGTAATGTTGCCATTGCCGAATTTCATGTGGAATACGCGATCGCCAAGGGTGAAGCGCGACGGCTCCGACGAGGTCGACTTCGCCACCAGCTCGCCATCGATCGTGCGTCCCTTCGGGCCGCTTTCGCCATAGCCGATGCGTTCGACGGCGTGGCCGGAGCGGGTACCCCAGTTGTCGCGCGTGGCATCGGTCTTGTTGGCCTGGGCACGTTTCCAGCCGGGCGTGGAATAGGAGTTGGCGAAAGGTTCGGCCTTGTCGAAGCGGGACTGGCCGTAGCCGCCGCGGCCGTAACCGCCGTAGCTCTGCTCCATCTCGGCGACCTCGACATGGGTTTCCGGCAGCTCGTCAAGGAAACGCGAGGGCAGCGTCGATTGCCAGAGGCCGTGGATGCGGCGGTTGGAGACGAACCAAATGTGGCAGCGGCGCTTGGCGCGGGTGATGCCGACATAGGCCAGCCGGCGTTCCTCCTCCAGGCCGGCGCGGCCGCTTTCATCCAGCGAGCGCTGGTGCGGGAACAGGCCTTCCTCCCAGCCGGGCAGGAAGACGGTATCGAATTCCAGGCCCTTGGCCGAATGCAGCGTCATGATCGAAACGGCGTCGAGGTTCTCGTTGGTCTCTGCATCCATGACGAGGGAGACGTGCTCGAGGAAACCGCGCATCGACTCGAAGCTCTCCATCGAGCGGATCAGTTCCTTCAGGTTTTCGAGGCGGCCGGGCGCTTCGGCGCTCTTGTCGTTCTTCCACATGTCGGTATAGCCGGACTCTTCGAGGATCTGCTCGGCAAGTTCGGTATGCGGCGTGTTTTCAAGCAGTTCCTGCCATCGGCGGAAAGATTGAATCACGTCGAAGAGAGCCTTGCGTGCCTTCGGCTTCAGTTCGTCGGTCTCGATCATGTCGGCGGCCGCCGCCAGCATCGGGATATCGCGGGCACGCGCATAATCATGCAGGGCGCGCACCGTCGTATCGCCGAGGCCGCGCTTCGGCGTGTTGATGATGCGCTCGAAAGCCAAGTCGTCGGCCGGTTGGGCGACCAGGCGGAAATAGGCCATGGCATCGCGGATTTCCAAGCGCTCGTAGAAGCGCGGGCCGCCGATGACCCGGTAATTGAGGCCGAGGGTGACGAAGCGGTCTTCGAACTCACGCATCTGGAAGGAGGCGCGCACGAGGATCGCCATGTCGTTCAGCAGATGCTTGCCCCGCTGGAGCTGCTCGATCTCTTCGCCGATGGCGCGGGCTTCCTCCTCCGAATCCCAGGAGGCGTGGACCTGCACCTTGACGTCGTCGGGATCGGCGCGGTCGGTGAACAGCGTCTTGCCCAGGCGGCCTTCATTATGGGCGATCAGATGGGCGGCCGCACCGAGGATATGTTCGGTCGAGCGATAATTGCGCTCGAGCTTGATCACCTTGGCGCCGGGGAAATCCTTCTCGAAGCGCAGGATATTGTCGACCTCGGCGCCGCGCCAGCCGTAGATGGACTGGTCATCGTCGCCGACGCAGCAGACATTCTGGGGCTCGCCCTTGCTGCGCTGGGCAAGTAGCCTCAGCCACATATATTGTGCGGTATTGGTGTCCTGATACTCGTCGACGAGGATATAACGGAAGCGGCCGTGATATTCCTTGAGGAGATCCGGGTTCTTGCGGAAGATCGCGATCGGATGCATCAGCAGATCGCCGAAATCGCAGGCGTTGAGCGTCGACAGGCGCGCCTGATAGGCGAAATAGAGATCACGGCCGCGGCCATTGGCGAAGGCACGCGCGTCGCCTTCGGGAATATCGGCCGGGCCGAGACCCTTGTTCTTCCAGGTGTCGATCATGCCGGCGAACTGCTTGGCCGGCCAGCGCTTGTCGTCAAGACCTTCGGCCTGGATCAGCTGCTTGATCAGGCGGACGACGTCGTCGGTGTCGAGAATGGTGAAATCGGAGCTGAGGCCGACGAGTTCGGCGTGACGGCGCAGAAGCTTGACGCCGATCGAATGGAAGGTGCCGAGCCAGGGCATGCCCTCGACGGCGCCGCCGACGAGGAGCGCGATGCGCTCCTTCATCTCGCGGGCGGCCTTGTTGGTGAAGGTGACGGCGAGAATCTGCGATGGGAAGGCGCGGCCGGTATTGAGGATGTGGGCGATGCGCGTGGTCAGTACTCGTGTCTTGCCGGTGCCGGCGCCAGCGAGGACGAGAACCGGACCTTCCAAGGTTTCCACGGCTTCCGTCTGTTCGGGATTGAGGCCCGCGAGGTAATCCGGTCGCTTGCCGCCGTCTCGCGCCGCCATGGCGCGGGCGGCGATACCGCCGCCGGCAGCGGGCGCCCTTCCGGCGGGTGCGGCAGGCGGCTGCGGCTTGCGCGCCATTTCGCCCGGCTCTTCGTCGAAGAAGGGGATGTCGTCGAAACTATTGCTCATGGCGCGTAATGTAGTGATTCGGGAGGGAAAGACCAGAAAAGATGTTCTGCTTTCATTCCCGGACTGCCGCGATCCCAGGCGGTTCGCCGCCACGGCACTGCGGCAACGGATCGGAATGTGGCGGCTGGGACCGCGGCGACTGCCGAAAAATTTCTGCGGCAGCTGTCGGTGCCGGCGCCGGATCGACGTCCTTGGATCATCGAACAACGATCCGGATCATCCCGCCGACAAGCCATCAGGAGGAAGTTTCATGCCGAAGGTCATCTCAAATCTCTGGTTCGCGGAGCAAGCGCGCGAAGCTGTCGAATTCTACATATCCATCATCCCCGATTCCAGGATCGGCCGCACGACTATATTGCCGGCGGAAACGCCGAGCGGTCCTCCCGGCAGCGTCGAGCTGATCGAGTTCACCCTCGGCGACCAGGCTTTCCTGGCGATGAAGGCCGGCCCGCTCGACAGCTTCAATCACTCCTTCTCGATCGCGGTTTTGCTGGAAAGCCAAGCCGAGATCGATCGGGTCTGGGATGCTTTTCTCGCCAATGGCGGCACGCCTGAGGCTTGCGGCTGGCTGAAGGATCGCTGGGGTCTTTCCTGGCAGATTGTGCCGCGGGTGCTTTCGGAAATGGTCGCTGACAGCGATCGCGAGCGGGCGAGGCGGGTGACCGAGGTGATGCTCGGCATGGTCAAGATCGATATCGCCGCGCTGGAAAAGGCGTTCAACGGCTGACGGCGCGGGCGGGCGCGTGGTCACGATGCGCCCGTTCTATTCTGTCGGAGGAAGAGAGCGCGATTCGCCACCCGTACCGACCGGGCTTGTCGGCCGCCGATTTCCCGCAGCTCGAATCACCGGCGCCATTGCACACCTTTTTGACAGTCATGTCACGTCGCTAAATGTGCTGATATCGCGATGGGCCTTTTCTCAACTACAATATGAAACAGTTTCGTAGAGTAAAAAAATACCGGTGCATGCAATTTTTTGTGCATTGCCACAAACAGCCGGTGAGCGTCGAATATACCTACGAAACTATTGATTCTTAGGAACGCCGTGGCCATCTCGATGGTTATACGGCTTAGAGCCTGCGGCATAACCTTAATGGAGGTCCCATGCTGAGTGAATCCGTATTCGATGCGTTCACGCGCAGTTATGAAGCGCGCCGCGAGACCGACATCTCGGTTTCGGAATATCTCGACCTCTGTAAAAAAGAACCGATCGCCTATGCGAATGCGACGGAGCGCCTGCTAGCTGCCATAGGCGAGCCGCAGATGGTCGACACCGCCAGGGATGCGCGCCTCGGCCGGATCTTCATGAACCGGACTATAAGGGTCTATCCAGCGTTTGCCGGCTTTCACGGCATGGAAGAGACCATCGAACGCATTGTTTCGTTCTTCCGGCACGCGGCGCAAGGACTCGAGGAGCGCAAGCAGATTCTCTATCTGCTCGGCCCGGTCGGCGGCGGCAAGTCATCGCTGGCGGAGCGGCTGAAGCAGTTGATGGAGGTCCATCCGATCTACGTGCTGAAAGCGGGCGACGAGATCAGTCCCGTGTTCGAGAGCCCGCTCAACCTCTTCGATCCTGAGACGATGGGCTCGCTCCTCCAGGAGCAGTATGGCATCCCGCTGCGGCGCCTGAACGGGCTGATGAGCCCTTGGTGCCTGAAGCGGCTTGACGATTTCGGCGGCGATATTTCCCGATTCCGCGTGGTCAGGATACAACCTTCGCGGCTGCGCCAGATTGCGATCGCCAAGACCGAGCCCGGCGACGAGAACAACCAGGACATTTCCTCGCTGGTCGGTAAGGTCGATATTCGCAAGCTGGAAACCTACTCGCAGAACGATCCCGACGCCTACAGCTATTCCGGCGGGCTCAACCGCGCCAACCAGGGCATTCTCGAATTCGTCGAAATGTTCAAGGCGCCGATCAAGATGCTGCATCCACTGCTGACGGCAACGCAGGAGGGCAACTATATCGGCTCCGAAAATATCGGTGCCATACCCTTCTCCGGCATCGTCCTCGCGCATTCGAACGAGGCGGAATGGCAGACCTTCAAGGCCAACAAGAACAACGAGGCCTTCATCGACCGTATCTGCGTGATCAAGGTGCCCTATTGCCTCCGGGTGACGGAGGAACAGAAAATCTACGAGAAACTGATCGAGGGATCCGAACTGGCGGATGCACCATGCGCACCGGCAACGCTCGAAATGCTGGCGCGTTTCTCCGTGCTTTCTCGCCTGCGCAAGCATGAGAACTCGACCTTCTTCTCGAAGATGCGCACCTATGACGGCGAAAGCCTGAAGGAAAGCGATCCGCGCGCCCGCAGCGTTCAGGAATACCGGGATGCTGCCGGCATAGACGAAGGCATGGACGGGATATCGACCCGCTTCGCCTTCAAGGTGCTCGCCTCCACCTTCAATCACGACACCACGGATATCGGCGCTGATCCCGTCCATCTGATGTATGTGCTGGAACAGGCGATCCGTCGCGAGCAGTTTCCCGACGATGTCGAGAAGCGTTATCTGGAATTCATCAAGGCCGATCTTGCGCCGCGTTATGCAGAGTTCATTGGCAACGAGATCCAGAAGGCCTATCTTGAATCCTATGCGGACTACGGACAGAACCTGTTCGACCGCTACGTAGACTATGCCGATGCCTGGATCGAAGATGTCGACTTCAAGGATCCCGATACCGGCCAGCTTCTCGACCGCGAGCTCCTCAATCAGGAACTGACGAAAATCGAAAAGCCGGCTGGAATCGCCAATCCGAAGGACTTCCGCAACGAGATCGTCAAGTTCTCGTTGCGATCGCGGGCAGCCAACGGCGGAAAAAATCCGTCGTGGACGAGCTACGAGAAGATCCGGGAAGTCATCGAGAAGCGTATGTTCTCTCAGGTCGAGGATCTTTTGCCGGTCATTTCCTTCGGATCGAAGAAGGATTCGGAAACCGAAAAGAAGCATAGCGAATTCGTCTCGCGCATGGCCGCGCGAGGTTACACGGAGCGGCAGGTTCGGCGCCTTGTCGAATGGTACATGCGCGTCAAACAGGCAAGTTAATGCGGAGCCATTATGCACATTGTCGACCGGCGGCTAAATCCGCGCGGTAAAAGTCTGGAAAATCGTCAGCGGTTCCTTCGACGCATGAAGGGAGCCGTGCAGCAGGCGGTGAAACGTTCGCTGCAAAACCGAAACATTCGAGACGTGCTCGACGGCGGGGAGATCAGCCTGCCGATCGATGGGATGGCCGAACCGAGCCTGCGCAGGGGTGAGGGCGGTATTGCCGATCACATCCTGCCCGGAAACCGGGCCTTCGTCGAAGGCGACATCATTCCGCGGCCGCCGAGCGGGAGGGGTGGAAAACCAAAGGATGCGGGCGAAGGCGATGGTGAGGACGGCTTCCGTTTCGTCCTGACGCGGGAGGAATTCCTCGATGTGTTCCTCGACGATCTTGAACTGCCCGATCTCGCCAAGCGGCGTCTAGCCGAAACCGAGGAGGAAACGCCGTTCCGGGCTGGCTATTCGGTTTCGGGATCGCCCTCCAACATCGCCGTCGGCCGCACGACGAAGCTTGCGATGATGCGCCGTGTCGCGCTTGGCCGTCCGCGCCGCGAGGAAATCGAAGCGCTGCAGCGGCAGATCGAGGAATGCGAGGACGACGAGAGCCGTCTGGCGCTTGAGGCAAAGCTAAAATCGCTGACGGAGAAAAGCCGGCGCATTCCCTATATCGATCCGCTCGACGTTCGGTATCGCCGCTTCGAAAACGAGCCGAAGCCTGTGGCGAAGGCAGTGATGTTCTGCCTGATGGACGTCTCGGGCTCCATGTCGGAGCACATGAAGGACCTGGCCAAGCGGTTCTATCTGCTGCTCTATCTTTTCCTGTCGAAACGCTACAAGAAAGTGGAAATCGTCTTCATCCGTCATACTGACAGGGCCGAAGAGGTCGACGAGGAAACCTTCTTCTACGGTCCGGCGACGGGCGGCACGCTCGTTTCCAGCGCCCTTGCCGCGATGCGGGCAATCATCGCGGCGCGCTTCGATCCCGCCGAGTGGAACATCTACGGCGCCCAGGCTTCGGACGGCGATAACGCCCATTCGGACGGAAACCTGACCGGGCAGTTGTTGCGCGAAATTCTGCCGCTGTGCCAGTATTTCGCCTATATCGAAGTCGGTGAGGAAGGCGGGGATTCATCCATATCCCGGTCACCGCTGTGGATGCTCTATGACGGGATCCGTTCCGAGCCGCTGCCGCTGTCGATGCGGAAAGTCTGCCGGCGAGGCGAGATATTCCCTGTTTTCCACGATCTGTTCCAGAAACGTGACGCACAGTCAAAGGTGACGCCATGACCATGACGGTGAGGCCGAGAGACCGGCTCTTGTTCGAGGGGGCCGACTGGGACTTCGCAACACTGCAGCGCATTCATGATGCCTGCGAGGAGATCGCCCTCGGCGAACTCGGCCTCGACGTCTATCCGAACCAGATCGAAGTCATTACGTCGGAGCAGATGCTGGATGCCTATTCCTCAACCGGCATGCCGCTCTTTTACCGGCACTGGTCGTTCGGTAAACACTTCGCGCATCATGAGACCTTCTACCGTCGCGGTATGCGCGATCTCGCTTACGAGATCGTCATCAACAGCTCCCCTTGCATCTCCTATCTGATGGAGGAGAACACGGCGACGATGCAGACGCTTGTCACCGCCCATGCCGCCTTCGGTCATAATCACTTCTTCAAGAACAATTATCTCTTCAAGCTTTGGACCGATGCCGAGGGTATTCTCGATTACCTCGACTTCGCAAAGGGTTATATCACGCGTTGTGAGGAACGTTACGGCGAGACGGCAGTCGAACGGACGCTTGATGCAGCGCATGCGCTGATGTCGCACGGGGTGCATCGGTACGCGGGCAAGACCGCCATCGATCTTCGTCAGGAGGAGAAGCGGCAGCAGGAGCGCCGCGCCCACGAAGAGCAGATGTTCAACGACCTGTGGCGCACGGTTCCCGTCGGCAAGGCGAAAAAGGCCGGTGACATCGGCTTGGAGAAGCGTCGCGCCGCGCTCGGCCTGCCTCAGGATAATATACTGTATTTTCTTGAGAAATCTGCACCGCGACTGCAGCCCTGGCAGCGCGAGATTCTTCGCATCGTCCGCCATGTCGCGCAATACTTCCATCCCCAGCGGCAGACGAAGGTCATGAATGAGGGAACCGCAACCTTCGTCCACTACCAGATCATGAACCGGCTTCACGAGCGGGGGCAGATCAGCGACGGGAACTTCCTCGAATTTCTGAAGTCGCATGCCAATGTCGTCTTCCAGCCAAGCTATGACGATCGACGGTTCTCGGGATTTAATCCCTATGCGCTTGGTTTTGCGATGATGCAGGATATCGAGAGGATCGTCACGAGGCCGACGGAAGAGGACCGCACGTGGTTCCCTGACATCGCCGGCCGCGGCGATGCGATGGCGGTCCTGCGCGACATCTGGGCCAATTACCGCGACGAGAGTTTCATCAGCCAGTTCCTGAGCCCGAACCTCATCCGGCAATTGCGGCTCTTCCATCTCTACGACGATCCGGAACAGGCCGAGGGTGTGCTGGTTTCGGCGATCCACAATGAGCGGGGCTACCTGCGCATCCGTCGCCAGCTCTCCCGCGAATATGATATCGGCTGGACCGATCCGGCAATCGATATCGTCGATGTCGACCTCGCCGGCGATCGCCGGCTGCTGCTGCAGCATATCGTCATGAACGGCTGCTATCTTCAGGAAAACGACACGAAGCTTGTCCTGCAGCATCTCGCCGATCTCTGGGGCTACGACGTCTTGCTCCAGGAAATCGACGGTTCCAGTACGGTGGCGAGGGAGCACACGGCGAGCCCGCGTAAGATCGTTCAATAATCGCGGCACCGGTGGCATGCTTGTCTGTTGCTAGTCGATGATATATATCACGATAGCTATCGCAATGGAGAGGCTGTCATGGCAACGAAAACGGCTAAGATTTTTACGACCGGCCGCAGCCAGGCGGTGAGGCTCCCTGCGGAGTTTCGCTTTGAGGAGAGCGAAGTGTTCGTTCGTCGTGATCCGAAGACCGGTGATGTCATATTATCGCGCAAGCCGGATTCATGGGATGGCCTTTTCGAACTCCATCGGAAGGATCCGATTCCGGACGATTTCCTTGGACCGGCCGATCGTCGCCAACCTTCGCAAGATCGTGATCCGTTCGAAGGTTGGAAGGAATGACGGCATGGATGCTCGACACCAATATCGCCAGTCATGTCATCAAAGGCGATCGGCCGGAGATACTTAAAAGACTGGCGACGCTTCCAATGGACGAGATCGTCATCTCATCGATCACGGAAGGGGAATTGCTCCACGGTCTTGCCAAGCGAGGCTATCCGAAGGCGCTATCCGAGCGGGTAAGGCAATTCCTTCTCAGGGTCGATGTTCTCCCCTGGGATCACGACGTCACGCGAACCTATGGTGACCTGCGCGCCGCCTGTGAAGCCAAAGGCACGATTCTGGCGCCCCTGGACATGATGATTGCCGCTCATGCCGTCGCGACCGCGGCAACCCTCGTCACGCGTGACAAGGCTTTCGCTCGCATTTCTGAGCCTTTAAAGGTCGATGACTGGTCGGGCGGAAGAAGCTGAACCGCTTACATCAGGAATGATGGATGATCGATCAGCAATTACCGGTGGCAACAAAGGCAAAGCCTTCGTAATCTGCTGTCGTTGCGATCCCTCCGGGTCGGACAGCGCGGAGACGAAGGACCATGGGTGAAACGCGGCGCAAGCTGACGACGATCTTCTGTGCTGACGTGCAGGACTATACGCGGCTGATGGGAGCCGACGAGGAGGGGACGCTTGCAACGCTGAAGCGCTGCCGGGAGGCGATGGGGCGGCTGATCGAAAGCCATGGCGGCCGTGTCGTCAACACCTGGGGCGATGGGCTGATCGCCGATTTCCCGAGCGTGGTTGAGGCCGTGCGTGCAGCCGTCGACACGCAGAACGAACTTGCCGGCTTCAACGCCCGCCGCCCGGACGACGGGCGCATGCTGTTCCGTATCGGCCTCAATCTCGGCGATGTGATCGTCGAGGGCGACGACATCTATGGCGACGGCGTCAACATCGCCGCGCGGCTGCAGGCCTCGGCGGCGCCGGGCGGAATCGTTATATCGAGTACGGTGTACGACCAGGTTCGCAACAAGGTGGCCGTCGGTTTCGAATTTCTCGGGCCGCTGATGGTCAAAAATGTCGAGGAAGGCGTGCCGAGCTATGCGGTGAGGATCGGCGACGGCAGTGACGAGGCGCCGTCTGCCGAGCGGCCTGCCGCTGCCCGGCCATTGCCGGCGGCCGCGGTCACGGCGGAGACAAGTCCGGCTCCGGGCGGACGAAGACTGTATGCCGTGCTCGGCGTCATCGCCGCCGTGCTGATCGGTATCAATCTTTTGTCGTGGCAGGGCGTTTTCTGGGCGCGCTTTCCTGTCCTCGCGCTCGCCGTCGTTGCTGCGCTGGCCTGGAACCGTGGCCAGACCCTCTTCGGCGGCGCTGGTGATCGTGGCGCTCGGCATCATCGGCATCAACCTCTTCACCTGGGAAGGACGCTTCTGGGCGGTGTGGCCTGTGCTGGGGCTGGCGGCGGTGCTCGGCCTGCGGTGGTCAATGCGTCGGTAGACATTCACCGGCACTGGTTGCGCTGAGCAATCTTGCCTGGAACCCGGCTTCGTCAAGACGTTTGCAAGCTTGTTCAAGCAAAAGTGAGCGACGCGGCGACTTCCATTCTTTGCTGATATTACAAATCGGTAATGCCGGGTGCTTATGCTTGCCGTTAAGCTGTAAACGCGCGATATTGTCGCATCAACAGGGTTCTTGATCCCTGGGGGACTTCGACCCCACAGCGCCTCTTTCGACCGACCCTGGTCCAACCTCGAGTCCCTCCGGAGACGTGAATGGCCTTTTGGAAGCAGTTCGTACTTTCGCTCATCGTCATTATTGCCGGCTTTGCCGCATGGGTTTTCTTTGTGCCGGGTGCCGGCGATATGATGCGCGATGCCGGCATTCCAGAGAGCCTCGTTTCCAAGATCGCACCGAAGGCTGAAGAGACAGCAGATGCTGGGGCGCAGGGCCAGCGGCGTAGCCAGGGCGAGGGCCAGGGGCAGAACCGCCGCAGTGGCGGCGGGCGCAACAGCGCGATTCTCGTCGCGACCGAGGCTGTCGTCCAGGGTGTCGTCAACGATCGGCTGAACGCCATCGGCACAGGTGACGCGATCCGCTCGGTTGCCGTGACGCCGCAGGCAGCCGGGACGATTCGCGAGATTCTCATCAAGTCGGGCGACAGGGTGAAGGCCGGCCAGGTGCTGGCCAAGCTCGACAGCGAGGAGCAGGTAATCGCCCGCGGCCAGGCGGATGTGGCGGTTAGGGCCGCCGTCGAAAAATCCAATCTCTATCACAACATCAAGTCCAGCGTGTCGCGCATGGACGTCTTCGATTCCGAGATTGCCGAGCAGGGCGCCCGCCTGCAGCTGCAGGCGGCCGAGCTCAATCTCGCCCGGCGCAATATCGTGGCGCCGATCGACGGCATCGTCGGCATCGTGCCGGTCAATATTGGCGACAACGTCACGACGACGACGCCGATCGTCACCCTCGACGACCGTTCGGAAATCCTTGTCGATTTCTGGGTGCCGGAGCGCTTTGCCAATACGGTGGCGGTCGGCCAGCCGGTCGAGGCGATGTCGGTCGCAAAGCCGGGGCAGATGTTCTCGGGCGTGATCGAGGCCGTCGATAACCGCATCGATGCAGCGAGCCGCACGCTGCGCCTGCGCGCCCGGATCGACAATTCGTCGGACGAGCTGCGCGCCGGCATGTCCTTCAGCGTCAGCATGAAATTCCCCGGCGACAAATATCCGGCGGTCGATCCGCAGTCCGTGCAGTGGGATGCGCAAGGCTCCTTCGTCTGGCAGGTGACTGACGACAAGTCGCATAAGGTGCGGGTCAGCGTTGTGCAGCGCAATCCCGACTTCATTCTCGTCAACGGCGATCTCAAGGACGGCGACAAGATCGTAACGCAGGGCCTGCAGCGCGTGCGTGAGGGCGGAGCGGTGCGCGTTTCCGCCGATGTCGCGTCGAACGGGGAGGTCGCGACCCAATGAGCGTGACCGAGATTTATCAGGGCGGATCGTCGGGCAAGCAGAGCTTCACCGCGCTTTTCGTTCGCCGGCCTATCCTGGCGCTGGTATTCAACACGCTGATGGTCGTTGCCGGCCTCGCGGCCTATGTCGGCGTCGAGGTGCGCGAGCTGCCGGATGTCGACCGTCCCGTCGTCACCGTGCGCACCACTTTTGACGGTGCATCGCCGCAGACGATCGACCAGGAATTGACCAAGGTGATCGAGGGTGCGGTCGCCCGCGTCAGCGGCCTGAAATCGATCTCGTCCACCTCTTCCTTCGGCCAGAGCCGGGTGACGCTCGAATTTTCCGATGCGATCGATCTCGCAGTCGCCGCCAACGATGTGCGCGATGCGATCGGCCGCATCACCCAGAACCTGCCCGACGAGGCGGATGCGCCGCAGATCGTCAAGGCGGATTCGGACTCCTCGGCGATCATGCGCCTTGCCGTCACCTCCACCAACCTCAACATGGACGACCTGACGCAGCTCGTCGAGAATGAGGTGATCGATCGGCTGGCCTCCGTCGACGGCGTGGCCGACGTCGAGGAATATGGCGACCAGGAGAAGGTCTTCCGCGTCGATGTCGATCAGGGCGCGCTGGCGAGCCGCGGGCTCACCATCGGCGACCTGACGAAGGCGCTCGACAATGCCGCGCTCGATGTGCCGGCCGGTTCGCTGAAGAGTGCGACGCAGGATATCGTCGTGCGCGCCACCGCCAACCTGCAGACGCCGGCGGATTTTTCCAACGTCATGCTGCAGGACCGCGTCCGGCTGGGCGACGTCGCGACGGTGACGCTTGGGCCGCGCGACGGCGACACGACGCTGCGCTCCAACGGCAAGCCCGGCATCGGCCTCGGCATCATCCGCCAGGCGCAGTCGAATACGCTGAACATCTCGACCGGCATCAAGGCCGCCGTCGAGCAATTATCGAAGACGCTGCCGGAGGGAACGACGATCGCGATCACCAGCGACGACGCCGTCTTCATCCAGGGCGCGATCCATGAGGTGGTGCTGGCGCTGGTGCTCGCCGCCGTCATCGTCACCGCCGTCATCTATCTCTTCCTGCGCGACTGGCGGGCGACGCTGATCCCGGCGGTCAGCATGCCGGTGGCGCTGATCGGCACGCTGGCGGCAATCTACATGGTCGGCTTCTCGATCAACATCCTGACGCTGCTCGCCATCGTGCTGGCGACCGGCCTCGTCGTCGACGACGCGATCGTTGTGCTCGAAAACATCGTGCGCCGCCGCGCCGAGGGCATGGGGCCGCGGGCGGCAGCCGTGCTCGGCACGCGCGAGGTGTTCTTCGCCGTCGTCGCCACGACCGCGACGCTGGCTGCTGTGTTCATCCCGCTCTCCTTCCTGCCGGGACAGGTCGGCGGCCTGTTCCGCGAATTCGGCTTCGTGCTCGCCTTCTCGGTCGGGCTGTCATCGATCGTGGCGCTGACGCTGTGTCCGATGCTCGCCTCGCGCATGCTGACGAAGCCGATGATCGAGGATCACGGCGTGCTTGGCCGCTTCGGCGGCGCGCTTGCCCGTCTCTACAAATGGGCGCTGCACGGCTGTCTGAACGCGCCCTTCGTTGTCATCCTGTTTTCGGTGATCTTCGCCGGCGCCGCCCTCATTGCCTTCTCCACAGTCAAAAGCGAGCTGACGCCCGAGGAAGACCGATCGCTGGTGATGATGCGGCTGACGACGCCACAGGGATCGAGCCTCGAATATACCCGCGACAAGATGCAGCTCGTCGAGGAATCTCTGCAGCCGCTGGTCGACAGCGGCGACATTCGCAACGTCTTTTCGATCTCCGGCCAGGGCGGTTCGCTGAACAGCGGCTTCATGGTGCTGACGCTCGCTCCCTGGGGCGAACGTGACAGGACGCAGGCGGAGATCGTGGCGGACATCAACCAGGCGGCGGCGAAGGTGCCGGCGCTGCGCGGCAATGCAATCTCCTCCAACAGCCTGCGTATTCGCGGCGCCGGCAGCGGCGTGCAGATGGCGCTGGTCGGCAACGATCATGAGGCGCTGACGGCGGCTGCAGCCAAGCTGGTGCAGGCGCTCGAGGCCACCGGCCAATATGACACGCCGCGCCTGACCAACGAACCGAGCCAGGCGCAGGTGTCGGTGGCGATCGATCGCGAGCGCGCCTCGGACCTCGGCATCGACATCACCGGGCTTTCGACGGCGATCCAGTCACTGCTCGAAGGTCGCTCGGTGGTCGACGTCTTCGTTGACGGCGAGTCCTATCCCGTGCTTCTGACCTCGACGACGCGGCCGATCGACGATCCGACCGACCTCGAAAACGTGTTCCTGAAGACCGGCGACGGCAAGATCGTGCCGATGTCGGTCATCGCGACGATGAAGGAAGGCTCGGTTGCGCCGCAGCTCAACCGCGAGCAGCAGCTCGCCTCCGTCGCGATCACCGCCGGCCTGAAGAACAACATGTCGCTCGGCGATGCCGTCAAGCAGGTGACCGAGCTCGCCGAGCCGCTGCTGCCGCCGGGCGCGCGCCTGCTGCCGCTCGCCGAAGCTGCGACGCTGGAAGAGAACTCAAACGGCATGGCGCTGACCTTCGGCTTCGCCATCGTCATCATCTTCCTGGTTCTGGCGGCGCAGTTCGAAAGCGTGTTGTCGTCGCTGATCATCATGTCGACGGTGCCGCTCGGCCTTGCCTGCGCCGTCTTCGCGCTCGTAATCACCGGCTCCAGCCTGAACATCTACAGCCAGATTGGCCTCGTCCTGCTCGTCGGCGTCATGGCGAAGAACGGCATCCTGATCGTCGAATTCGCCAATCAGTTGCGCGATCGAGGCGAGGACGTGCGCTCGTCGATCGAGAAAGCCTGCGCGCTGCGCCTGCGCCCTGTGATGATGACGATGATTGCCACCATTCTCGGTGGCGTGCCGTTGGTCTTCGCCCATGGCGCAGGTGCGGAAGCGCGCGTGGCGCTCGGCTGGGTGATCGTCGGCGGTCTCGGTTTCGCGACTCTGGTGACGCTGTTCATCACGCCGGTCGCCTATCTGCTGCTTGCCCGCTTCGCCAAGCCGCACGCCCATGAGGAAGCGCGCTTGCACGAGGAGATGGCGGTCGCCACCCGGCCTCGCGCCGCACCAGACGAAGAGCAGCTGCAAGCCGCAGAATGAGGCTTGCATCAGACTGAATCCCCCGCCGGATTTCCCATTCGGCGGGGTTTGTTATGGTATATCAAGCCTTGCCAAATAAGATAAATTTCGTCTGAAGATTAGCCGTTTGTTAAGCATAAGCGGCAATGATCGTGACCAGGAACCAACTGGTCTTCTCCGTTTCTCGAAGGCCGCAACGCGCTGGATTCAGCGACCCCGGACATGAGTGTCCGCGCGGATGGTTCATTCCTGGTTCAGTTGCGTTCTGTTGTGTTTTTGGAGTTTAGTTCCCGTGAGTATTTATCAGCGCGTCTCCATCGATGCGGCGCTCCATGTGCTGCGCGATATCAACCGCAATATGACCGTCACGCAGAACCACATCACGACGGGCATGCGTGTGGCGAAAGCGGCCGACAATGCGGTTTACTGGTCGATCGCCACCACCGCACGGACCGACAACAAGGCGGTCTCGGCAATTCAGGATGCGCTCGGCATGGCGGCGGCGACGATGGGTACCGCCTATACCGGCGTCCAGAACGTCGTCGACGTTGTCTCAGAGATCAAAGCAAAGCTAGTCGCCGCGACCGAGGATGGGGTCGACAAGACGAAAATCAACGAAGAGCTCAAGCAACTGCAGGAGCAGCTGCGTAGCGTCTCTGAATCGGCGACCTTCAACAGCGACAACTGGGTCGTCCTCAACAACGACGCCACGCCGACGCAACCGCGGCAAATTCCGGCCTCCTTTATCCGCAATGCCGACGGCACGGTTTCAGTCGGCATGCTGAGCTACCATATCGACAATACGCCGGTTGGAGCCACGAGCTCCAAGGATGCGCGCTATCTGATCGATGACCGGGCGACCGGCTCCGGCGAATACGGCGTCCTGACCTCGGCCCATTTCGCTAGCGAACTCGGGACCTCGCAGAATTACGTGCTGATGACCAGCAAGAACGGCACCACCGCCGGCCAGGTCGTCATTTCGCTATCGGCCGCGACGACGCAAGGGCAGATCGGCGAGATGATCAGTGTCGTCGATGCGGCGCTGACGCAGCTGACGACGGTTGGCTCGGCCTTCGGCGCGCTGGAAAAACGCATCGAGCTGCAAAACGACTTCGCCGCCAAACTGCACGACAACATCACCGCCGGCATCGGCCGGCTGGTCGATGCCGACATGGAGGAGGAGGCCAGCAAGCTCAAGGCACTACAGACGCAGCAGCAGCTCGGCTTGCAGTCGCTGAACATCGCCAACGCGACCTACGATACGGTGCGGCAGCTGTTCCAGAACTTCTAAGAGGTGAGATCACCCAGCTACCCGCCCTCGTGGTTCGAGACGCCCCGAGCTTCCTTACCATGAGGGCTGATCGTCGCGACTGCTGCCCGTCATCCTGATCGAGTTGCTAAAACTGGTGATATCCGCGCATTCAAGCAACATGGCTGCTATTTCGGCGCCTGAAATTCTCCTATCAAGGGAACCTCTTCATTTTCTTGCCGTAATCCTTGCCATTTGCTCGCATCAGCTTTGAACGGAGACCGTCCTGTCCATGATCAAGAAATTCATACTTCTGGCTGTCGCAGCAAGCTATCTCAGCGCCTGCACGACGACCGATCCCTATACCGGTGAACAGAAGGTTTCCAATACGGCGGGGGGCGCGGCGCTCGGTGCGCTTGGCGGCGCTCTCGTCGGTGTCGCCGTCGGCGGCGGCGGGCACGGCAAGCGCAATGCGGCGCTGATCGGCGCCGGCATCGGCGCGCTCGCCGGCGGTGCGATCGGCAACTATATGGACCAGCAGGAAGCCGAACTTCGCGCCCAGCTCGAAGGCACCGGCATTTCGGTGACCCGCAACGGCGATAACATCATCCTCAACATGCCCTCGAACATCACCTTCGACGTCGACCAGGATGCGGTGAAGCCTGGCTTCTATCCGACGCTGAATTCGGTGGCGATCGTGCTGCGCAAGTTCAACCGGACGCTGATCGACGTCAACGGCCATACGGATTCGACCGGCAGCCTGCAACACAACCAGGATCTGTCGCAGCGCCGTGCGCTTTCGGTTGCCGATTATCTCGGCGGCCAGGGCATCGACCAGCGCCGCGTCTCCGCCGTCGGCTTCGGCCCGTCCCAGCCGGTCGCCTCCAATGCAAGCGAGGCGGGCCGCGCCCAGAACCGCCGCGTCGAAATCCAGATCGCGCCGATCACCCAGGGCTGAGCCTGTGCCGACAGAGTGTACGAAAGGCCGGGTCGCTCCCGGCCTTTTCTTTTAAAGCGTCAACGTGCTTCGCATCTTGTGCCGGGCCCGCTGACATGTGTTCAATGCTGCATCGTCGCGCCCTTGGTGACCTTGTCGACGATCTTCTTGTCGGCGCGTAGCGCGATGCCGACGACCTTGGCATCGTCGGGCGCATATTCGGCGAAGACGGCGCGATTGGCGGCGTCGTGACCGGTCGCGAACATCTCCTCGATAAACAGCGAGGCGGTGACATCGCGTTCCAGCGCGCGGCGGTGGATTGCCGACATCGTCGCCTCGTCGGCCGATAGCACGATGATCGGCTGGATGGACAGCGGGTTGTAGAGATTGCCGACGCGGTCCTCGTAAGCCTCGCCGATAATCTCGGGATGCCTGCCGGCGATGCCGGTCATCAGGAACGCGGTGACGTTCAGCTTCTGCCAGCCGGCAAGATTGTTTCGCAGGACGACGGCAATTTTGGTATCAAACATTGGACAGTCTTTCACCTATGCATGGAATACGGGGTGTCTAGGGCGTTGAGCCAGCTTCTACAGCCGCAGATCTTCGAAGGTCTTGAACGTTTGTGCACGGGACCATCCGGCAACGGCATTCTGACCGCACCCGCCTTTCCCGGCATCGAGCGCATCGGCGCGCAATTCTCCGGCAATGCGTTCGAGCCGCACCGGCACGACACCTATGCACTCGGCGTCACCGTGAAAGGCGTGCAGACCTTTCGCTATCGCGGAGAGCGGCGCTTCAGCCTGCCGGGGCAGGTGATCGTGCTGCACCCCGACGAGGAACACGACGGCGGGGCGGGAACGGAGGACGGGCTGCAATACCGCATGCTTTATTTGGAGCCGGCGCTGCTGCTCGAATGCCTGGAGGCGGAGGGCCTTGGCCTGCCGTTCGTCGATGAACCGGTCATCGGCGATCCGGCGCTGGCCGGCGTGCTACTTGCCGCGCTCGGCGAACTCGACCGCGAGCTGGACGAGCTCTTCGTCGACGATTTCGTGTCGCGGGTGACGGGCGGCTTGTCACGGCACGCGCGGTTGCCGCGCCGGCCGCTCGGGGCCATCGCCTGGCGGCAGACACGGGCGGCGCGCGATTATCTTGAAGCGCATGCCACACGGCCGGTTCATTCCGGCGAACTGGAAGCGGTCACTGGGCTCGATCGTTTTGCACTGTCGCGGCACTTCCGGGCGGCCTTCGCCACGAGCCCGCATCGCTACCTCCTGATGCGGCGGCTGCAGCAGGCTCGCGCCATGATCGGTGCCGGTGAGGGCATTTCGGACACGGCGGCGGCAACGGGCTTTGCCGACCAGAGCCATCTCAACCGCCACTTCAAGAAGGCCTACGGCATGACGCCCGGGCAGTGGGCGGCGCTGGCGCATAATTCCGAAAATCGGAAAGTGTCGCCGGCCCGGCTATAGGACAGGCGTGCGCCCTATACGGGATTTTCCGCGAGCCCTGAGCGGCGGGCGATGAAGCGGGCGAGGGTCGGGCCGATCAGCAGGATGACGAGGAAACGGCCGGTTTGCATCGCCATCACGAAGGGTACGTCGACATTGCTGGAGGCGGCGATGATGGCGACGGAATCGGCGCCGCCGGGGCTGGTGGCGAGATAGGCCGTCAGCGGGTCGATGCCGGCGAAGACATGGAGCGCAACGGCCATGCAGCCGCAGAGCGCCATCAGCAGCACGATGCAGGCCGATACCCTTGGCAGGGCGCGCGCCACATGCGAAAGGATCGAACGGGTGAAGCGCAGGCCGATGCTCCAGCCGACGAGCGCATAGGCGAGGGCGAGCAGCCACATCGGCAGCTCGATCTTCAAGAGACCGATGCCTTGCAGGAAGGCGCCGAGAAAGAGCGGCACGATGATCATCCCGCCCTGGATGCGCAGGCGCCGCACCGTATAGGCGCAGAGGGCGGCGAAGGCGACCGTCGTTGCGAGGGCAGGCCAGTCGACTTCGGGAAAGAGGATAAGCGGCGGCGGTTCGGCGCCGTCGGCGGCCACCCACAGGCGTGAAATCACCGAGGCGCCAACGGCGACGAAGACGACTCGCAGATATTGCATGAAGGCGACGAGCCGGGCATCGGCGCCATAGGCTTCCGACATGATGACCATGGCCGAGGCGCCGCCCGGCGAGGAGCCCCAGACGGCGGTCGTTCCGGGCAGCACCTGCCAGCGCGTCAGCAGCCAGCCGAGGCCGGTGGCAATAGCAATGACCGAGAAGATGAACAGCAGGAAGAGCGGCGCATCCTTCGCCATGGTGCCGAGAATGTCGGGGGTGATGGTGCGGGCCATCATCAGGCCGACGAGGACCTGGCCGAATTGCAGCGGCCAGGCCGGCACGCGAAGCTTTCCCTTGCCGACGGTCAGTGCCAGCACGATGGCGGCGACCATCGGTCCGATCAACAGCGAGGCGGGCAGCCCGAAGAGCTCGAGGAAGACAGTGAAGGCGGTCGAGAGCGCCAGCAACAGCGCCCATTTCGGCAGGCCGGATTCGCGCAGCAGGCGGCTGGATGGCATGTGTCCCGTATCTTTCATAGCCGGGGCCAAGCCCTGAGGCTGAAGGAGGGAGGAAGCTCCGGCGTGACGAAGAGAGGCCGGCAGCAACGGCCGGCTGGCGCAGGCCCCGGTATAGAGGGGTGGCTCGGACGCGGTCAATTGCGAAATCTGGCTTCTCGGTGCCATTTGATGCGAGTTTGATTCAAGTAATCGGCTTAAGTCGCTGTTTTCATGGAGTCGCCTTGTCCGATGCCTCAGAGCCGCACATGGCTGGCGAGAAAATCGAGCAAGGCGCGTACCCGCGCCGGCAGTGGGCCGCCCTGGCCCATATAGAGGGCGTAGAACTCCTCGAGATCGCCGGGGTTTGCCTCTTCGAGCACCGGCACGAGGCGACCTGCTTCTATATCGGCGCGCACAGTGAAGGCGGCCAGTCGGGCAAGGCCGGCGCCGGATAGAGCGAGATGCCGCATGGCTTCGCCGTCTCCGACCTGAATGCCCGGAGTGATCGGGATCGTCACCGTCTCACCGCTCTCCCGCATCGGCCAGCCCTCGATGGCGCGGGCATAGGAAAAGCCGATGCGGCAATGGCGACGGAGATCGGCGAGCGTGCGCGGTTCGCCATGACGGCGGAGGTATTCAGGCGAGGCAACGATGATCTTGCCGGTGGCGCCGAGCTTGCGGGCGATCAGGCTGGAGCTCTTCAAGGGCCCGGCGCGGATCGCGACGTCGGCGCGCTCCTCCATCAGGTCGATCACCTTGTCGGTATGGGCAATATCCAGCGTCACAGCGGGATGAAGCGCCATGAAGGCGGGCAGGAGCGGCGCCAGTACATGATTGCCGAAGGAGCCGCTGGTGTTGATGCGGATGCGGCCTGCCGCTTCCTCGCCGGATGAGGCCTGGCGTTCGGCCTCGGCGATATCGGCAAGGATGGCGATGCTGCGCTCGTAGAAGGCACAGCCCTCCGGCGTCAGCTGCAGTCTGCGGGTGGAGCGGTTGACGAGGCGGACGCCGAGGCGTGCCTCCAACCGGGCGACGAGCTTGCTGACGGCGGAGGGCGTCATCCGCCGCACCGCGGCGGCCGCGGAAAAGCCACCGCGCTCGACGACGCTGACGAAGACTTCCATCTCGCCGGAGCGGTTGATGTCCTGGTGGCCCATGATGAATTCAAATCACAAATGCTTTGCTGAAAGGCAATCTATATCACCACAGGGGCCGGGTCTATCTCACGAGAAACACAGGAGACAGAGCCATGGAATATAGAAATCTCGGTGCATCCGGCCTCAGGGTGCCGGTCTTGAGCTTCGGCGCCGGCACTTTCGGCGGCAGCGGGCCGCTGTTTGGCGCATGGGGCAATACCGATGCCGAGGAGGCGCGACGGCTCGTCGACATCTGTCTCGAAGCCGGCGTCAATCTTTTTGACACGGCGGACGTCTATTCGGCCGGCGCCTCCGAGGAAGTGCTCGGCCAGGCGATTCGCGGTCAGCGCGATGCCGTGCTGATCTCGACGAAGACGGCGTTGCCGACGGGCGAGGGGCCGCAGGACTGGGGAACGTCGCGGGCGCGGCTGATCCGCGCGACCGAGGAGGCGCTGCGGCGGCTTGGGACCGACTATATCGATCTTCTGCAGCTTCACGCCTTCGACGCCTCGACGCCGGTCGAAGAGGTGCTGGCGACACTCGACGGGCTCATCGCCCCCGGCAAGATCCGCTATGTCGGCGTTTCCAATTTTGCCGGCTGGGAACTGATGAAGTCGCTCGCGACCGCCGATCGGCACGGCCATCCGCGTTATGTCGCCCATCAGGTCTATTATTCTCTGGCGGGGCGGGATTACGAATGGGAGCTGATGCCGCTCGGCGCCGACCAGGGCGTCGGCGCTCTCGTCTGGAGCCCGCTCGCCTGGGGGCGGCTGACCGGCAAGATCCGCCGCGGTGAGCCGCTGCCCGCGGCAAGCCGCCTGCACGAGACGGCGCAATACGGCCCGCCTGTTGACGACGAGCAGCTCTACGACATTGTCGAGGTGCTGGACGCCGTCGCAACGGAGACCGGCAAGACGGTGCCGCAGATCGCCATCAACTGGCTGCTCGGCCGGCCGACGGTGTCGAGCGTCATTATCGGCGCCCGCAACGAAGAGCAACTCAGGCAGAACCTCGGCGCTGTCGGCTGGAGCCTGTCGAAGGAGCAGATCGAAAGGCTCGACGCAGTCAGCGCCACAACGGCGCCCTATCCCTATTTCCCCTATCGACGGCAGGAGGGCTTCGCCCGGCTCAATCCGCCGATCGTCTGAGGTCTCGGGCAAAGCGGACCGTCCTATCACAAAAGGGGAATGAAATCTTCTCCCATTCTTAACTGGACAGCCGCTTTGACTTGCCGCATACCCTGCCTGGTCCCACGAAACACGACGTGGTTTCTTGGAATGGCAGGGAGATCAAAGAGATGGCGCTGAAGGACGCAAAGGCCGGCACACGCAACGAGGCGGGCATTGCCGCTGTGCTCGGCATTCTCAAGCAGAGCTTCGGCGAGCGCTTCCAGACCGGCCAATCCTTCCGCGAACAGCATGCGCACACGACCAGCTATATTCCGTCGCAGCTGCCAGACGGCGTGCTCTTTGCCGAGAGCGCCGAGGATGTGAAGATGGCGGTCAGGGTCTGCGCGACCCACAAGGTGCCGGTGATCGGCTTCGGTGCCGGCTCCTCGCTGGAGGGACAGGTCAATGCCGCCAATGGCGGTATTTCGATCGATTTCAGCCGCATGAACCGCGTGCTCGAGGTCAATCCCGAGGATCTCGACTGCACGGTCGAGCCGGGGATCACCCGCGAGGCTCTGAATATCCACCTGCGCGATACCGGCCTGTTCTTCCCGATCGATCCCGGTGCCAATGCTTCGATCGGCGGCATGGCGTCGACACGGGCGTCGGGCACCAATGCCGTGCGCTACGGAACAATGAAGGACAATGTGCTCGCCGTCACGGCGGTCACCGCCAATGGCGAGGAAATCCGCACCGCCCGGCGCGCCCGCAAATCTTCGGCCGGCTACGACCTGACGCGGCTTTTCGTGGGCGCGGAAGGCACGCTCGGTATCCTGACCTCGGTGACGCTGCGCCTGCAGGCGATCCCGCAGAAGATTGCCGGCGGCGTCTGCGCCTTTCCGAGCATCAAGGCGGCCTGCGATGCCGTCATCATGACGATCCAGATGGGCATTCCGGTGGCGCGTATCGAACTGCTCGACGCTGTGCAGATGCGGGCGTGCAACGCTTATTCCGGACTTTCCTATGCCGAAAGCCCGACGCTGTTTCTCGAGTTCCACGGCACCGACGAAACGGTGCCGCTGCAATCGGCAGCTTTCGCAGAGATCGCCGCCGAATGCGGCGGCGGCGAGTTCCTGTGGACTGCCAATGCCGAGGAGCGGACCAAGCTTTGGAAGGCGCGTCACGATGCCTATTGGTCCGCAAGGGCCCTGGCTCCAGGGCTTGCCGCACTTTCGACCGATGTTTGTGTTCCTATTTCGCGCCTTGCCGATTGTGTTTCGCAAACCCAGGCGGATATCGAGGCGCATGGACTGCTCGGTCCGATCGTCGGCCATGCCGGCGACGGGAACTTCCACGTGCTCCTGCTGTTCGACGACAAGAGCGCCGAAGACATCGCCGTCGTTGAAAGCTTCGTGCAACGGCTCAACCGGCGGGCGCTCGACATGGACGGGACATGCACCGGCGAACACGGGATTGGCCAAGGCAAGATGGCCTTTCTGGAGCAGGAGCTCGGAGGAACGGTGGATCTGATGCGACAGGTGAAGCAGGCGCTCGATCCGGACGGCATCTTCAATCCCGGCAAGATTTTCCACTATGGCTGAAAACGGAATATTCTCATGAACTTGGGCCTTGCCCCCGGCATGAATAGCGCTAGTGTCGGCAACAGAATCCCGAATGGAGAATCCTTGCATTGTTAGGCCGGTTCCTCGTCTTTCTGGGGGGAGTGATCGTCGTAGCGCTGTTTGTGGCGCTGCTTGCGCCGCTGTTCATCGACTGGACGGATTTCCGCAAGAACTTTGAGGATCAGGCAAGCCGCATCATCGGCAAGAAAGTCACCGTCCACGGCACGGTGGATGCCCGCCTGTTGCCGTTTCCGTCGGTCACGCTGCATGACGTGCGCGTCGGCCAGGAAGCCGACGGCACGCCGATCGTCAGGGTCGAGCAGTTCTCCATGGATGCGGAGCTCGCGCCTTTCCTGTCGGGCGAGGCGCTGATCTTCGATATGCGGGTCGTCAATCCGAAGGTGCGTCTGAGATTGCTCAAGGACGGCACACTCGATTGGATGCGCGGCAGCCGCGCCGAAATTCCGGCAAAGACGGTCGTCCTTGAAAATGTGCATGTCAGCGGCGGCGAGGTCGAGTTCATCGACGACCAGTCGGGCCGGGGCCGCCGCATCACCGGCCTGAATGCGGAGATGTCGGCCAAGTCGCTCGCCGGCCCCTGGCGCATCGAGGGCGATGCGGCGCTCGACGGCGAACACGGGAATTTCTCGATCTCGAGCAGCCAGCCGGACGAGAAAGGCGTGCTGCGCATGCGCACGAAACTTTCCCCGGACAAGCAGCCGGTCAGCGTCGATCTCGATGGCGAGCTGAAGCTCGTCGACCGCAAGCCGAATTACCAGGGCCAGCTTTCAGCAGCGATCGAAAACCGCAACAGCGCCAAGTCGGCCAACAAGAATGAGCAACCGCCGCGGGTCAAGGGTCGCTTCGAACTCACCAATGAACGCATCCGCATCCCTGAATACCGGATGGAGATCGGCCCGACGGACGATCCCTATGTCATAACAGGCGAGGCGACGCTCGATACCGGCAATGCGCCGGAATTCCTGCTGACCGCTGACGGCCAGCAAATCGATGTCAACCGCATCGGCAATGAAGGCGCGGCCGGCAAGACGACGCGGGATCCTGCGGTTTCGGCGCGGCAGCGATTGAATTCGCTGATTGATATCGTCGCACAGGTGCCGATCCCGCAAGTGCCGGGCAAGGCAAGCGTCAAGTTGCCGGCGATCGTCGCCGGCGACACGACATTGCGCGATGTGCAACTGGAGCTGGAGCCGGCCGGAACGGGCTGGATGATCAACAGCGCCGTCGGCACGCTGCCGGGACGCACCCAGGTGGAAGGCAAGGGCAAGCTCCTGCTTCAGGGCGAGCCCTCGTTCAACGGTCAGATCGTGGTGGCCTCGAACCAGCCAACAGGGCTTGCCTCCTGGCTTGCCGGCTCGGTCGACCCGGCCATCCGGCAATTGCGGCAGGCGGGTTTTTCCGCCAATGTCAGCCTCACCCATGAATTGCAGCGTTTCGAAAACCTCGAAATCGCCATGGGATCGGCGACGCTGAAAGGCCGGCTGGAGCGGCAGGCGGTTTCCGGCCAGACGCCGACCCTGTCTGTGGCGTTGAATGGCGACACGCTTGATCTCGACGCGCTGCAGGCGCTGGCCGGCCTCGCGACCGGGCAGGACGCCGGCGACAATGTCCTCGATCACAAGATCGCCGCCCAGCTCAAGGCCGACAAGTTCACCGCTTTCGGCGTCGACGCCGAGAATGTCGAGACCACCTTCACGATCGCTGACGGGGCGCTTGCGGTCGACCGGTTGTCGGTCAAGAACCTCGCGGGCGCCGAGCTGACGGCGACGGGCCGGGCGGAAGGCTCGCTGCTCGACTACAAGGGTGCGGGTGAGATCACCTTCAAATCGGCCGATCCCGGCGGCTTCTTCACCATGCTGCGCGAGCATCTGCCGCACCACCCGGTGCTCGACCGGCTGGTGCGCAATGCCGGCTGGTACGGCAATACGGCATTGCGCGGAGCGCTGACGCTCGGCGGCGACGAAGGCGATGCGCTGACGGTGACATTGGCCGGTGTGGCGAACGGCAGCCGTGTCAATCTCGACTATCGCATGTCCGATCTGCTGGCGCTGACCGGCAACGGCACGACGAGCCTCGAGGCGACGCTCGAAAACGCCGTGCCGTCGATCCTCTTCGGCCAGGCCGGGCTCGACCCGCTGCCGGTCGAAGTCGGTGCCAACGGCCGCCTGACGCTCAAGGTGAAGGCATCGGGCAATGATCCCGCCGATGCGGCGCTGACCTTTGCCACCGACCGGACTTCGTTTACCGCCAACGGCAAGGTCGATGTCCGGCCGGAGAGTTTCATGAATGGTCAGATCGCGATTTCGCTCGATAGCGCCGATATCGACCCCTATCTCATCATGAACGGCATCGCCCTGCCGCAGACCGGGACGGGATTGCCGTTCGGCCTGCAGGTCAATGCCGCCGTCGACAGCGACAAGATCGCCTTATCCGATATAAAGGGGCATGCGGCCGACAACGAGTTTTCAGGAGCGCTGAGCTTCGACCGGAAGGCTGCGAAGCCGACGGCGAGCGGCGCGCTGACGATCTCCAAAGCCGACGCCGGCTGGCTTGGCGAGGCAGTGTTCGGCCAGATCGTCGATCCCGCCAATGGCGCCTTGACGAAGGCCCCGCTCGGCCTGCCCGTCTTCAAGGATGTCGACGTCAAGGTGAAGCTTTCGGCCAAGCAGTTCTGGCCGGGCCTGCCGGAAACGGCGGTGTCCGATTTTACCAGCAACGTCGCCTATAAGGGCGACGAACTGCAGCTCAACGACATGGCCGGCAACTGGGACGGCGGCAAGCTCTCCGGCAACCTGCTCTTCACCAATGCCGACGGCACCGGCTTCCTGCAGACGAAGCTTGCGCTTGCCGATTCCGATCTTGCCGGCGTCGTCTGGCTGCGTGACGGTGCGCCGATCGCCAATGGCAAGTTCGACCTGTCGCTGTCGATGGAGGCCTCGGGCAAGACGATCGGTGAGATTGCCAGCTCGCTCAATGGTTCGGGGGAGCTGAGGCTCGGCGATACCAGCATACGCGGGTTGAACCTTGCCATCCTTCCGCCGCTGCTTGCCGCGACCGACACGATGCAGGAACAGATCAATGCCGGCAAGGTACATCCGATCGTCGAGACGCTGCTCAACAACGGCGAAGCGAAGCTGCCGCCGCTTGGAGTTCCCTTCAACATTACCGACGGGACGCTGAGGGTACAGAATGTCACCGTCGCCAATGATCTGGCCCGCGTCACCGCCGACGCACAGATCGCGTTGCCGGAAGAGCGCATCAGCGCAACGGTCGGCATCGGTCTCAATCCGGGCACGGAGGCGCTTCCCGGCGCAGAACCGGCGCTGAGGCTAAATTTCTCCGGCATGCTGCCGTCGCCCGGCAAGACGATGGATGTGACCGATATCACTAGCTACCTCTCGCTGCGCGCCTTCGAGCGCGAACGGCGGCGCGTCGAGCGGCTGCAGGCGATCGTGCTCGAAAAGCAGCGGCTGCGTCGCGAGACCGCGCTCTACCGCTTCAATGCCGCCGAGCGCGTCAGGGCCGCCGAGATCGAGCGGCAGCGGCAGGCGGAGGAAGAGCGGCTGCGCGCGCTGGCACAGGCAGCGGCGGCGCAGCAGGCGGCCGCCGAGGCGGAGGCTGCGCGCGCGGCGGAAGCCAGGGACAAGGCCGATGCGCAGGCGAGGGCGGCCGCGGAAGCGGCGCGGCGCAGCGGGCAGGTGCAGCCCGGTCAGCTCAACTTCGATCAGCTGCCGGACGTTCAGGCGCAATGAAGGCGCTTGGAAGGTCCGTGGGTCTTATCGGAAATCGACGCAGATTTTGATGGGCAATCGCGGCATCATGGCTGGCGGCTACCGCCGGCCTTCGCCCAGGAAAGCACATGGAGCCGCAGCGCCGACGACAGGTTGCTGTCTGGCTGGCGGTGGTCGTCGATCTCGGAAATCAGCGCGGCCAGCGACATCGAGCGCCCAGCCGCGATCGTCTTCAGTTCGGCCCAGAATTCATCTTCCAGCGAAAAACTGGTGCGATGGCCATGCAGTGTTGCCGAGTGCTTGCGGATCATGAAGGACGTTCACATCGCAACCGGCTTCGAAGGTCGATTCAAGAAAATCGTGCAAGTGGCTGATCGCAGATTCGTTTTCGGCTTTTCAAGCTTTGCGTGAAGCCTCATGCGCCGTCATCATCCGTCTCGATCCGGCCATCGCGGTGGGCCTTGTCGGCCTTTTCGTTCAGGCTGCGGGTGAGCTGCTTTTCGGCCTTGGTGCGTCCGAAGGAAATACGGTTCTGCTCGGCCTGTTTCTCTTTCTCGGAGCGGGCCTGCTTCTTGCGGAACTGGCGCAGATTGATGATTTCGGCGCTCATGCGGTGGCTGAAATCCCTTAAAAAGGGAGGCAGGGCCTCCCTTTGAAATCACTGCTTCTTGCGGAAGGAGTCGAGCGAGACGACGGAACCCGGTTTTTTCTCTTCACCGTCGGCCGGTTTTGCGCCGGCGGTTTCGTCAGGCTTTCCTGCGGCATCGACCGGATAGGCGGTGATCTCGCCGGACGGCAGCTCCTCGCCATCGGCGAGCGGCACATCGAATTCGAGCTCGAAATTGACGGAAGGATCGTAGAAGCCGCGGATCGCATTGAACGGAATGACCAGCTTTTCCGGAACGTCGGAGAAGGACAGGCCTATTTCGAAATGCGTCTCGGTGATCTTCAGATCCCAGAACTGGTGCTGGATGACGATGGTCATCTGCTCTGGATATTTCGACTTCAGGTGCTGGGAAATGCGGACGCCGGCCGCACCCGTCAGGAAGGTGATGAAGAAGTGATGGTCGCCGGGCAGACGGCCCGTTGTTGCGACTTCCGCCAAAACCTTGCGGATGACGCCGCGAAGTGCATCCTGCGCCAGAATGTCGTAGCGGATATGATCCTGCCCCATGCTTTTCCTGTCTTTCGTCGGTTCGGAAGTCTTTTCACAAGGTTATATGCCACGTCCGGGCGCCTTGGGAAAGACCGGAGCCGAGTCACGTTTTTTCGCAGCATACATGATTTCGTCAGCAGGGAGAAGGTGAAGGCTTCTGTTGCCAGGTGCCTTCGGACCCCGCCTAGAGGTGCGAACCACTAGGACTTTGATTGAAGTGTCACACCGCGATTAAGCAGCGAGACGAGCTTCCGCATAGTTGTCGTTTGCAACTACAATTTTAGCCCGATAACGGCGGTACAATGCCGAGCAAAAAGTCGATCTTTACACCCTTGTCGATCCTGTTTCGCCCCCATCAAAAGCCGGCCTTCAATGCCGCCGGTTTTTGGTGGAGGCGCCGGGTACTGCCCCCGGGTCCAATAGGTTTATTACACCGCTCATTTATTGCCATAGCCGGCCCGAAAGCCGGCAGGGTTGATATAGTGATTTCCTTCGCCCAAGGAAAGGGCAAACGTCATAAAAGCTTTACCTCCGGCGGCAGAAAGGACTGGAAAATGCCTGCCGGCGATTGGTTTCCTGAAAGCGAAGGCTTAAATTGGAGAAAACGGAATCAGCGCGCCATGCAGCAATATCTCGATCTCCTGAAGCATGTGATTGAAAATGGCTCCGACCGGGGTGACCGTACCGGCACCGGCACCCGCTCGGTTTTCGGCTACCAGATGCGCTTCGATCTCGAAGAAGGCTTTCCCGTGCTGACCACGAAAAAGCTGCATCTGCGCTCGATCATCCACGAGCTTTTGTGGTTCCTGAAGGGCGAGACGAATATCCGCTATCTCAAGGAGAACGGCGTCTCGATCTGGGATGAGTGGGCCGATGAGAACGGCGACCTCGGCCCGGTCTATGGTGCCCAATGGCGCTCCTGGCCGGCACCGGATGGCGGCCATATCGACCAGATCGCCAATCTGATCAAAGGCATAGTCAACAATCCGAATTCGCGCCGCCACATCGTCTCGGCCTGGAATCCGGCGGAAGTGGACAATATGGCGCTGCCACCCTGCCATTGTCTGTTCCAATTCTATGTCGCCGACGGCAAGCTCTCCTGCCAGCTCTACCAGCGCTCAGCCGACATCTTCCTCGGTGTGCCCTTCAATATCGCCTCATATGCGCTTTTGACGATGATGGTGGCTGAGGTGACGGGGCTCAAACCCGGTGATTTCGTCCACACGCTCGGCGACGCCCATCTCTACCACAACCATTTCGAACAGGCGAAGCTGCAGCTGACGCGCCGGCCGAAGCCGCTGCCCTTCATGCGCATCAACCCCGATGTGAAGGACATTTTCGGCTTCACCTTCGATGATTTCGAGCTGATCGGCTACGAGGCCGATGCCAGCATCAAGGCGCCGATCGCCGTCTGATCCGGGACATTTCATGGCCGATATCCGCAGGACCATCATCGCCGCCGTTGCCCGCAACGGCACCATCGGCCGCGACGGCGACATGCCGTGGCGGCTGTCGAGCGATCTCAAGCGCTTCAAGGCGTTGACGCTGGGCAAGCCTGTCGTGATGGGCCGCAAGACCTATGATTCGATCGGCAAGCCGCTGCCGGGACGGCCGAACGTGGTGATTTCGCGGCAAACGGCGATCGATCATCCCGATGTCAATATGGCGCATTCGCTGCCCGAGGCGATGGACGCGGCTGACAGGCTGGCGCGCGAAACCGCCGCCGACGAGATCTGCATCATCGGCGGCGGCCAGATCTACGCCCAGGCGATCAATCTCGCCGACCGGCTCTGCATCACCCATGTCGAGGCCGATCTCGATGGCGATGCGTCGTTTCCTGAGATCGATCCCGATCTCTGGCAGGCGGGAGAGACGATCGCGGTGCCGGCCGGCGAAAGGGACAACTATCCCACCCGCTATGTCGTCTATGAGCGCCGTCACGCCTGAAAACGAACTATTTTCCAATTAAATTGACCAAGTTTCTCACGCTGCGTTGAAAGCCGGTGCGGTGATACCTATAACGGTCACCAACGCATCCGCCGGTCAGCCCCCACGGTCCCGGATGCGGGGAAGACTTAACGAACAACGAGGTTTTGATGCCCTGGAGCAATCAGAATGGCGGCGGCGGCCCTTGGGGCGGCGGCGGCGGTAACAATCAGGGACCATGGGGTCAGGGGCCGAACCGGCCGCGCGGCAGCGGCGGCAAGGGCGGACCGCCCGATCTGGAAGATATTATCCGGCGCGGCCAGGACCAGCTGCGCAACATCGTTCCCGGCGGTTTCAACGGCGGCGTGGCGGTGATCGTTTTGGCGATCGTCGCCGTCTTCTGGCTGATCCAATGCGTCTACACCGTCCAGCCGGACGAACGCGGCGTCGAGCTGCGCTTCGGCAAGCCGCGGGAAACGGTGTCGATGCCGGGTCTGCATTTCCATTTCTGGCCGATGGATACGGTCGAGATCGTCAAGGTCACCGAGCAGCTGCTGAATGTCGGCGGCACGCAGGGCAGCAGCAATACGGCCGGCGGGCTGATGCTGTCGGGCGACCAGAACATCCTCAACGTCCGCTTCAACGTGCTCTACCAAATCAGCGATGCGCGCGCCTATCTCTTCAACGTCGAAAGCCCGGCGCAGACGCTGCAGCAGGTTTCCGAAAGCGCGATGCGCGAAGTGGTCGGCCGGCGCCCGGCGCAGGACGCGTTCCGCGACCGGCGCCTGGAGATCGCCAGCGAGGTCGCCAATATCATTCAGGATACGATGTCGCGCTACAATTCCGGCATTTCGATCAATAAGGTGACGATCGAAGACGTGGCGCCGCCGCGTGAAGTGGCCGACGCCTTCCAGGAAGTGCAGCGCGCCGATCAGGACAAGCAGCGCCTGGTGGAAGAAGCCAACCAGTACGCCAACCAGAAACTCGGTCAGGCACGCGGTGACGGCGCCCGTATCCGCGAAGATGCCGCCGCCTACAAGGACCGCGTCGTCAAGGAAGCGGAGGGCGAGGCGCAGCGCTTCATCGCCATCGACGAACAATATTCGAAGGCGCCCGACGTCACCCGCAAGCGGCTGTTCCTGGAAACGATGGAACAGGTGCTGAAGAATTCCAAGAAGGTCATCATCGAGGAGAAGCAGGGGGTCGTGCCCTATCTGCCGCTCAACGAGATCTCCAGACCGTCGCAGCAGGGAGGTTGAGCCATGACTTCGAACAGGCTTCCCGTCATTCTCATCATCTTCGCCGTCGTGCTGGTCGGGCTTTATTCCTCGGTCTACGTGGTCAACGCCCGCGAACAGGCGATCGTCGTGCGCTTCGGCGAAATCCAGTCGGTCAAGACCGAGCCCGGCATCTACTTCAAGCTGCCGTTCAGCTTCATGGATGCCGACCGCGTTCAGCTCGTCGAAAAGCAGAAGCTGCGCCTCGACCTCGACAATATCCAGGTGCAGGTCAAGGGCGGCGCGACCTTCGACGTCGACGCCTTCGTGATCTATTCGATCAACGATGCCCGGCGCTTCCGCGAAACTGTCTCCGGTGACCGCGACGCGGCCGAAGCACGGTTGCGCACCCGTCTCGATTCGGCATTGCGCCGCGTCTACGGTCTGCGGGAATTCGATGCCGCACTGTCCGACGAGCGCGTGTCGATGATGCTTGAAGTGCGCGACGATCTGCGTCCGGACGCTGAACTGCTCGGCCTCAACATCGAGGACGTGCGCATCCGCCGCACCGATCTGACGGCCGATGTTGCGCCGAACACCTATAACCGCATGCGCTCCGAGCGTCTGGCCGAAGCCGAACTCTTGCGCGCCCAGGGCACGGAAGACGGCCTGCGCCGCCGGGCGATTGCCGACCGCCAGGTGGTGGAGATCACCGCGGATGCCCAGCGCGATGCAGAAATCCTGCGCGGTCAGGGCGATGCCGAACGCAACCGCGTGTTCGCCGACGCCTTTTCCAGGAACCCCGCCTTCTTCGAATTCTATCGTTCCATGGCGGCCTATTCCTCGGCGCTTTCATCGCAGGACACGATGCTGGTGCTGTCGCCGAATTCGGAATTCTTCCGTTATTTCGACAATGCCGCCGGCGCTCTGCAGACGCCGCCGGCAAATTCCGGAGCGCCGGCTGCGGCCGTTCCCGGCGCGGCTGCGCCCGCAGCCCCCGCCCAGCCGGCGAACTGACGCCGCGCGCTGTCCGCACACTGAAAGGGCCGGCCTGCGCCGGCCCTTTTTGCATGCAGATTGAGACAATCCGGCTTTTGCGAGGAGGCGTCAGATTGCACGGGGATTTCGCGAAAAGGTGATTTCGCCCTCCATCATTCCGCCTTATGCTGATGCTCAATGTGCGCATTTACCGCTTATGAGGAAGCTTGATGGCCCCCACGATTGGCTCGCCCTTCAGACGAACGCTCGCGCTTATGGCGAGCGCCGCAATTCTGGCGCAAGCCGGCATGAGCGGGATTGCTTTTGCGCAAACCACGCCTGAAAAAGCAGCACCCGGGGTTGCGGCGCCTGTTCCGGCTGCTCCGGCGCCGACACCACCCGCACCCGCGGCACCGCAGCAGGTCCCGCCGCTTCAGGGCGTCGTGCCGAACAACGGACCGGCTTCCGTCGCCGATCTCGCCGAGGGGTTGCTCGATGCCGTGGTCAACATATCGACCTCTCAGAATGTGAAGGATGACGAAGGGGTCGGTCCGGCGCCGCGCGCGCCCGATGGATCGCCATTCCAGGAATTCTTCAACGACTTCTTCAACAAGAAGCAGGACGGCAGAGGCCCCAACCACAATGTCAGCTCGCTCGGCTCCGGCTTCGTCATCGACCCGACCGGTTATATCGTCACCAACAACCACGTGATCGAGGGCGCTGACGACATCGAAGTCAATTTCGCCAATGGTTCGAAGCTCAAGGCGAAGCTGATCGGCACGGATACGAAGACCGATCTTTCGGTGTTGAAGGTCGAGCCGAAGGCGCCGCTGAAAGCGGTCAAATTCGGCGATTCCAGCGAGATGCGCATCGGCGACTGGGTGATGGCGATCGGCAATCCCTTCGGCTTCGGCGGCTCGGTGACGGTCGGCATCATTTCCGGGCGTGGCCGCAACATCAATGCCGGCCCCTATGACAATTTTATCCAGACGGATGCGGCGATCAACAAGGGCAATTCCGGCGGCCCGCTCTTCAACATGAAAGGTGAAGTCATCGGCATCAATACGGCGATCATTTCGCCGAGCGGCGGCTCGATCGGCATCGGCTTTTCGGTGCCGTCGGAGCTCGCCTCCGGCGTCGTCGCGCAGCTGCGCGAATATGGCGAGACGCGGCGCGGCTGGCTCGGCGTTCGCATTCAGCCGGTGACCGACGATATCGCCGACAGCCTCGGACTCGACACGGCCAAGGGTGCACTGGTCGCCGGCGTCATCAAGGGCGGCCCCGTCGACGACGGCTCCATCAAGGCGGGCGACGTGATTTTGAAATTCGACGGCAAGACGGTCAATGAAATGCGCGATCTGCCGCGTGTCGTGGCGGAAAGCACGGTCGGGAAGGAAGTCGACGTCGTCGTGCTGCGCGATGGCAAGGAGCAGACCGTCAAGGTGAAGCTTGGCCGCCTTGAGGACAGCGATCAGGCTGCATCCGGTGATGCAGCGCCCGATGGCTCGCAGGACGGCGTGATCACCCCTGATCCGGACGAGAACAACGACCTGGACCAGCCGGATACCGGCGATCAGATGCAGCCCGTTCCGGGTGCACCGGCGCCGGACCAGCACCAGGGCCAGGTATCGCCGGATGCGGCAACACCCAAGGAGGTGCTCGGATTGTCGCTATCGCTATTGAGCCCCGAGACACGCAAGGCTTTCGGCATTGCCGAGAGCGTCGACGGCGTCGTCGTGACGGAAGTGGCGCCCGGCTCCGCCTCGGCCGAAAAGGGGTTGAAGCCAGGGGACGTGATCGTCGAGGTGGCGCAGGAATTCATGAAGTCGCCGGGCGCGGTCGCCGACAAGGTGAAATCGCTGAAACAGGAGGGCCGCCGCAACGCTCAGCTGATGATCGCATCGGCGAATGGGGATCTGCGGTTCGTGGCGGTGCCGATGGAGTAGGGGAGCTACGGCGCCTAGCGCCGTCTTCCTGTTCTCGCTCAACCTCTCCTCCGTCATTCCTGTGCTTGTCACAGGAATCCAGCCACCGCGCGTCTGCGCGGTGAATGAGTCTCATAGAGGTAAGAGAGTCTCCCGCGCCCAAGGACTTGGGCGCGCTGGATCCCTGTGACGAGCACAGGGATGAGCGGCGCGCCAAATCTCATGCCGACGCATGCGACAGTGCTGAATGGCCTGTGATCGACCGGTTTTTATTTGGTAACCCGGCCAGTGATGGTGAGTTGAGCATTCAACCCGTCACAAAATCCGTCTTCCGATAACCCTGGATATAGAGCAGCGCCGTCAGGTCAGCGTGGTTGATGCGCATCTGCGCCTGGGCGGCGACCGTGGGTTTGGCGTGGAGGGCGACGCCGGAGCCGGCGAGCTGCAGCATGCCGAGATCGTTGGCGCCATCGCCGACGGCGATCGCCTCCTTCGGCGAAATGCCGAGACGTGCCGATATTTCGTTCAGTGCATCGACTTTGGCCTGCTTACCGAGGATCGGTTCGGCGACGAAGCCGGAGAGAATGCCGCCATCGTCCAGCAAGGTGTTGGCGCGGTTCTCGTCGAAGCCGAGCGTGGCGGCGATGGGGCCGGTAAAGACGGTGAAGCCGCCGGAGACGAGGGCGGTATAATGGCCTTTCGACTTCATGGTGGCGATCAGCTCCGGGCCGCCCGGGGTGAGCGTGATACGCTTGGCGATGACCTCGTCGACAACCGAGATCGGCAGGCCTTTCAGCAGAGCGACACGCTCACGCAAAGCGGGCTCGAAGGCGATCTCGCCGTTCATGGCGCGGGCGGTGATTGCGGCGACCTTCTCCTTCAGGCCGACTTCGGCAGCGAGTTCGTCGATGCATTCCTGGCCGATCATCGTCGAATCCATGTCGGCGATCAGCAGCTTCTTGCGGCGGGTCTCCTGCTCCTGGATGACGAGGTCGATCGGCGCGCTGGCGATGACGGCAAGGATATTGGCCTCGGCCGCCTGCGCATCCGTACCGTCACGCAGTGCGATATCGCAGGCGACGCCGTCGGCCAGCCAGTAGAGACCGGAGGCTTCCACCGCCTCGGCCGCCTGTTCGGCGATACCGGGGGTTAGAACAGGATTTGACGGATTGGCAACAAGCGTGGCAACGAGGGCCATGATGGAAAACCTTCTGAGCGTAGAGAACGCGATCCTGATAACCGGGCCGACCGCCAGCGGCAAGTCCGCGCTCGCCGTCGAATTGGCAAAGCGCCATGGCGGCGCGGTCGTCAATGCCGACAGCATGCAGGTCTACGACACTTTGCGGGTGCTGACCGCCCGCCCATCGGAAGAGGAGATGCAAGGCGTGCCGCATCATCTCTACGGCCACGTGCCGGCAGGTGCGGCCTATTCCACCGGCGCTTGGCTGCGCGATGTTTCGGCGCTGCTGCCGGCATTGAAAGCCGCCGGGCAACTGCCGGTCTTCGTCGGCGGCACCGGGCTCTATTTCAAGGCGCTGACAGGCGGTCTCTCCGACATGCCCACGATACCCGAGGCGCTTCGGGAGGAACTCAGGACGCGGCTGCTGGAGGAGGGGCCGGATAAGCTCTATGCCGAGCTTGATGCAATCGACCCTGCCATGTCGGCAAACCTCAACCGGCAGGACGGGCAGCGCATCGTCCGGGCGCTGGAGGTGATCCAGGCGACGGGACGGTCGATCGCCGATTTTCAGGGGCGGTCCGGGCCAGTTCTGATCGACGCCGAGGAGGCGCGAAAGATCGTCGTTCTGCCGGACCGGGCGGTGCTGCATCAGCGCATCAATGGCCGTTTCGAAAAAATGCTGCAGCAGGGCGCCGAAGACGAGGTGAGGACGCTGCTTGGCCTCGGCTTGCCGGCGGAGGCGCCTGTCATGAAGGCGATCGGGGTTTCGCAGATCGCGGCGATGCTGAAGGGTGAGATGACGCGCGAGGAGGTGCTGGAGAAGGGGGCTGCGGCGACACGCCAGTACGCCAAGCGGCAGATGACCTGGTTCCGCAATCAGATGGACGAGAGCTGGGAGCGGCTGGCCCTATAGCGCGTAAGTCCGCGCCTGCTCCTTCAGGTGCGGTTACGTGCCGCGCACCTGCAGCAGTTTGGCGAGCTCGCCCGCCGCCGCCTGCAGTTGCTCCGGTGGAAAACCGCCGAAACCCAGCATCAAGCCGGGGCGTGCCGGCTGCGCGCCATACATGGGGGAGATCGCCCGCACTGCAAGGCCGGTCGAAAGGGCGTGCGCTGCCAGTCGCACGTCGTCGGCTTCCTCGGGCAGCCATAGAAGGATGTGCATGCCCTGATCGCTCGGCTGAACATGGCACCCTTCCGGCAGAACCCGCTCGAGCGCCGCGAGCAGAACAGCGCGGCGCTCGGCATAAAGACCCCGAATGCGCCTGATATGCGCCTCGAAATAACCTTCCCTGATATAGGCGGCCAGAACGTGCTGTTCTGATATCGGCGAATGCCGGTCAAGGATGGCGCGTGCGCCCGCGAAGGCTTCTGCGAGCGGCGCCGGGGCGATGACGTAACCGAGACGCAACGACGGAAAGAGCACCTTGCTGAAGGTGCCGAGATAGATGACGCGCGACGGACGCAGCCCCTGCATGGAGGGAAAAGGGTGGCCGGCATAACGCAGTTCGCTGTCGTAGTCGTCCTCCACGATCCAAGCCCGGTTCTGGTCGGCCCAGGCGATCAAAGCGTTGCGCCGCGCCATGCTGAGGGGCATGCCGACCGGATATTGGTGCGAAGGCGTGACGAATGCGGCGCGCGCTTCCGGGCAGAGTTCGAGGCCGCGTTCCACATTCATTCCTTGTGCGTCGACTGGGATTCGATGCGTCCGAACGCCGAGATCGTCGAGCACTGCCGTCAGGCCGGGATAAGCGGGATCCTCGGCCCATACCGGGTCGTCATGCGACAGAAGAACCCGGCCAGCCATATAGAGGCCTTGCTGGGTGCCTGACGTAACGATGACCTGCTCGGGTTCGCAATGAACGGCCCGTGCACGGCGCACGTGGTCGGCAATGGCGATGCGCAGCTCGAGCACACCCATCGGATCGTGGTAGCCCGAGGGGGCGGCCTGTTTTGAGGCGCGCATTCGATTGCCGAGACGGCGCCAATTGTCGTCGGGCGCAATGCCGGAAGCGGGCACGGCGATGGCGAAGGGAACGGGCGGGTGAGGGGTCAGCGCACGGGCGATCGATATCAGCCGGGCAGCCGGGGCAGGCAGGTCCACCGCCTCTGCGGACGCCGGCGCGGGCGGTGGCGGCGGAAGTGCCGGCGCCATGTCCGTCAGGGCGGTGGCAACGCGAGTTCCCGCGCCCACTCTCGCCTCGAGATAACCTTCGGCGGTCAACTGGTCGAAGGCTTCGACGACGGTGCCGCGGGCGATCTTCAAAGAGGCGGCAAGGCTACGCGTCGAAGGAAGACGCTCGCCCGGCCTCAGTTCGCCGCAGGCAATGGCGTGCCGCAGCGCCTGTGCAAGCCGGCGGCCGACATCGGCCGTTCGGTCGATCCCGTGGAGAGACGGAATTTCGATGGTGGCCCGTCGCTTCGACATTGCAAAATGGTCCATGAAGATTCTTGAAAATGGCGCTTCATGGTGAACCAATTTTAGAAGAGAAGGAAGGCCTCAGCGACTTCTGGAAAGCGAAAATGCAGGATCTTCTCGTCGTCTATATCGCCTATGTCATCGCAGCAGGAAGCCCAGGGCCAAGCAACATGGCGATCATGAATGTCGCGATGAGCCAGGGGCGCCGACCGGCCCTGGCGCTTGCCGCCGGCGTGATAACGATGTCGACATGCTGGGGTCTGATTGCCGTCACCGGCATTTCGACACTGCTCGTACGCTATGCTCATGCCCTGTTATTCCTCAAGATCGCGGGCGGGCTTTACCTCCTCTGGCTCGCCTGGAGGGCGGCTCGCTCGGCCGCTGCCACGGATGCGCCGGCAGGCGAGCCAGCCCGACTGTCGACGGACTTCGGCATGCTCTATCGCCGTGGGGTACTGATGCATCTCGGAAACCCCAAAGCGGTTCTGGCCTGGGTCGCGATCATGTCGCTTGGCCTCAAACCGGGCGCTTCGCCCGAGATGGCGGTCACGGCTTTCGGCGGCTGTGTGCTGCTCGGGATATCGATATTCGCCGGTTATGCCCTGCTGTTCTCGACGGCGCCGATGGTGCGCGGCTATGCCAGGGCGCGCCGCTGGATCGAGGCAAGCCTTGCTGTGTTCTTCGCGGGCGCCGGATCGCGCCTGCTGTTCTCAAACTGACGCTTCTGCAGGATCACATCATGTCTTCGGCTTCTCCCTTTCACGGCCTTTCGGCCTTTCCGGCAACCCCCGCGAATATCGATGGCCGCGTCGACACCGAAGCCCTCGGCGGCCTTCTGGAACGCTTGTGCGACGCGGGTGTCGCCTCTGTCGGGCTTCTCGGCAGCACCGGGATCTATGCTTACCTCACGCGCGAGGAGCGGTTGCGCGCCGTCAAGGCCGCGGCCGAATGCGTCGCCGGCCGTATTCCTCTCATCGTCGGGGCCGGGGCTCTCAGAACGGACCACGCCGTGGGTCTTGCCAGGGATGCCGAGGCGGCCGGCGCGGATGCACTTCTGCTGGCGCCGGTCTCCTATACGCCGCTGACGCAGGAAGAAGCCTATGAGCATTTCCTGGCGGTCGCGAAGGCGACGAAGCTGCCGGTCTGCATCTACAACAATCCCGGCACGACCCATTTCACCTTCAGCCGGGAGCTTCTCCAGCGCCTCTGCGATATCGAAACGATCAGGGCGGTGAAGATGCCGCTGCCTGTTGACGGCAATTTGCCAGGGGAACTTGCGGCCTTGCGGGAGAAGACCGATCTCGCGATCGGTTACAGTGGCGATTGGGGCGCGGCCGATGCGCTGCTTTCCGGCGCAGACGCCTGGTACAGCGTCATCGGCGGTTTGCTGCCGCGCACGGCTCTCGGCCTGGCCAAGGCCGCCATGGCCGGCGACGTCGATGAGGCACGCCGGCTCGATAAGGTGTTCGCGCCGCTATGGCAAACCTTTAAGGCATTCGGAAGCATCCGCGTGGTCTATATGCTGCTCGAGCATCTCTCACTCGCCAGGGCGGAGCTTCCGCGACCGCTCCTGCCGCTGAAATCAGCGGATCGCCAGCGTGTGCTCGAGATCGTCGAGCCGCTGATCGCTCTGGAGGGCGGGCGGAAGAGCTAGTCCTTGTTGTAGAGGCTGCTCAGCGGCTTTTTCAGTATGCTTTCGCGCAGCGACGAGCCGGGTTCCCGGCGGGTGATGGCCGGCTGGTCGGTCGGCGGCGCAGGTCGCGGAAAGATCGGTTCCTCGCGGCGCATCTCGCGGCGCAACGCATCGAGCCGTGGATCGACGGGTGGAGGTGCGGCCGGGTCCAGCCCCGGCGTCTGCGGCAGCAGTTCGCGCCGGTAGGATTCGAGAGGCGCCGAAACCGGTGGTGGCGAGGCCGGTGGAGGCGGTGCGTAGGGCTTGGCCTCGAGAACCTCGTCGGCGTCATCCGCCTCGTCGGAAGGTGCCGTCGATGCGCCGAAGCTCTGCTGGAAATTCGAAATATCGGGTCCGACCGTCACCGCCCGCATGCGGGTGACGATCTTGCGCAGATCGACCGTATCCGGATCTTCCTCGCTATGCTTGCTGTTGGCGCTGGCAGCTTTCGGCAGCAGGTTTTCGTCGACGCGCGAAAAGCGCATGCGCATTGGCACGCTGATCGCCTCGCCGAAGGCGATCGCCTCGCCATTGCCGATCGAGGAGATGAAGCTCGTCGTCGAGATCGATGAATTCGGGATGGCCGAGCGGATGATTTCCTGGTCGCGGTCGTTGGCAAGGCGCATGGCAAACAGCGTCGAGCACTGCGACAGGATCGTCTGGTCGAGCTCGCCCGGCCGCTGGGTGATGATCCCAAGCGAGACGCCGTATTTTCGGCCTTCCTTGGCGATGCGGGCGATTGCCTGGCGCGTCGGCACGAAGCCGAGGCTGGGATCGGAGGGGATATAGCGGTGGGCCTCCTCGCAGACGACGAGCATGTGGATGGCGCCGTCACTCCAGAGTGCCACCTCGAAGGCCATGCGGCAGAGCACAGAGGCGACCGAATTGACCACTTCGGAAGGAATGCCGGCAAGCTGGAAGGTGCAGATGGGCCTGCTGTCTCCGGGAATGCGGAATATCTGCGCGATGGTGTCGGTGATCGTGTCGCTGATCGTGTTGTTGGAAAACATGAAGTGATAGCGTGGATCGTTGATTGCAGCGATCAGTCGCATCTTCAGCGAACGCAGGGAGGGTTTTTCGGCGCGGCCCTCGAGGCGGCCGATGCGCTCGTCGATCAGGGCCAGGAGATCGGCCATGCGATAGGGAACCGGCGTATCGGCGGTAATCGAGCTCTTTTCCGTCGTCCGGCGCACCAGTGAGTTATCGCTGCCGCGGAAGGCGCGCTTGGCCTCGGGCATGATGTCGCGCAGCATATCCAGTTCTTCAGGCACCGGCGGGCGGCCGCGGAAGACGACTTCGGCGAACTCCTCGAGCCGCATCAGCCAGAAGGGCAGGTCGAGCGTATCTGTATCGATGGTGACAGCGTGCTTGGGAAAGGCGGCGGCGAATTCATTGTGCGGATCGAGGATCAGGACGCGCAGCTTCGGGTCCGCCACAATCGCCTTGTGCAGCAGCAGAGAGACTGCCGTCGACTTGCCGACGCCGGTCGAGCCGACGACGGCGAAATGCTTGGAGAGCATCGAAGGGATGTGGATCGCTGCATCGATGCTTTCGTCCTGCGTCAGCTTGCCGATGACGGCTGTCGTGCCCGTTCCGGCATCGTAGATGCGCATCAGGTCGGCAGCACGGATGCGGTGGGCGATGGCGCCGAGATAGGGATAACGAGAGATGCCGGTTGAGAATTCCTCGCGCCCGTCCTCATCGACGCGGACTTCGCCGAGCAGCTCGGTCTCGATCTTGAAAGTGTTGTCCTCGCCTTCGCCCCAGGCGTGGCCGCCGGTGTTCATCTGATAGACGAGGGCAACGACGCGGTTGCGGCCGACGCTAATCGAAATCAGCCGGCCGACGGACCAGAGTTCGGTAAGATCAGTCCCGCCCTCAACGGCGACGGCGGCAATCGTCGCCCGCGAGCCGCTGCATGCAACAACGCGGCCGAGAAAGCGATTCCCCGGCGCGAGGCCATCGCGGCGATCGTGCTCGCCTGCCTTGCCAGACATGCGCAAGTCGTTGTTGAGCAACGGGCTACTCCTACAGTAGCGTTAAAGGATAAAGTCGATCCTTTAACAAATCCTTCATCCTATCGATTTTCAGGGGCGAAGGGGCGGGGCAGTTTTTTATTGTGGCATGCGTTGACGCTGCGAAATTTTCTGTCTATCACTTCGGACCATGAAAATCGCAACGGCTCTTATCGTGGTGGGAAAGCGCATGGGCAGGGTGGTGTAACCATCCGGCGACAGCCACCCATGCGCTAGATGACAGGCTCCTCCGGGGCCTTTTTTTATGCCCGAAATTCGGGCTTCCGGCCACAAACGCAAATCCCAGCATCAAACGGAACAGACAGATGAGCACGGACAATCAGGCGGCAGGCAATCGGATGACGGGAGCGGAGATCGTTCTCAAGGCGCTGAAGGACAACGGCGTCGAACATATCTTCGGCTATCCCGGCGGCGCGGTTCTGCCGATCTACGACGAGATCTTCCAGCAGGAAGAGGTCAAGCACATCCTCGTGCGCCACGAGCAGGGTGCAGGCCATGCGGCCGAAGGCTATGCCCGCTCCACCGGCAAGGTCGGCGTCATGCTGGTCACATCAGGCCCCGGCGCCACCAATGCTGTGACGCCGCTGCAGGACGCGCTGATGGATTCGATCCCGCTCGTCTGCCTGACCGGCCAGGTGCCGACCCCGCTGATCGGCTCCGACGCCTTCCAGGAATGCGATACGGTCGGCATCACCCGGCCCTGCACCAAGCACAACTGGCTGGTCAAGGACGTCAACCAGCTCGCCGCCATCATTCATGAGGCTTTCCGCATCGCCCAGTCCGGCCGTCCGGGTCCCGTCGTCGTCGATATTCCGAAGGACGTGCAGTTTGCGACCGGCACCTATACGCCGCCCGCCGATTACCCGATCCAGAAGAGCTACCAGCCGAAGATCCAGGGCGACCTCAACCAGATCCATGCGGCAATCGAGCTGATGGCGAATGCGCGCCGGCCGATCATCTATTCCGGCGGCGGCGTCGTCAATTCCGGTCCGGAAGCCTCCAAGCTGCTGCGCGAGCTGGTCGAGCTCACCGATTTCCCAATCACCTCGACGCTGATGGGCCTCGGCGCCTATCCGGCTTCCGGCAAGAACTGGCTGAAGATGCTCGGCATGCACGGCTCTTACGAGGCGAACATGGCGATGCATGACTGCGACGTCATGGTCTGCATCGGCGCCCGCTTCGACGACCGCATCACCGGCCGTCTCAACGCCTTCTCGCCAAACTCGAAGAAGATCCATATCGACATCGATCCGTCCTCGATCAACAAGAACGTCCGCGTCGATATCGGCATCCGCGGCGATGTCGGCCATGTCTTGGAAGACATGGTCCGCCTGTGGCGGGCGCTGCCGAGGAAGCCGGAGAAGAACCGCCTTGAGGATTGGTGGAGCGATATCGCTCGCTGGCGGGCGCGCAACTCCTTCGCCTATACGAAGAACAACGACGTGATCATGCCGCAATATGCGCTGGAGCGGCTCTATGCGCATACCAAGGACCGCGACACCTATATCACGACCGAAGTCGGCCAGCATCAGATGTGGGCAGCGCAGTTCTTCGGCTTCGAACAGCCGAACCGTTGGATGACCTCGGGCGGCTTGGGCACGATGGGTTATGGCTTGCCGGCCGCCCTCGGCGTCCAGATCGCCCATCCGGAAAGCCTCGTCATCGACATTGCTGGCGACGCCTCGATCCAGATGTGCATCCAGGAAATGTCGACGGCGATCCAGTATGACGCGCCGATCAAGATCTTCATCATGAACAACCAGTACATGGGTATGGTGCGCCAGTGGCAGCAGCTGCTGCACGGCAATCGCCTGTCGCACTCCTATACCGAGGCGATGCCTGATTTCGTCAAGCTGGCGGAAGCCTATGGCGCGGTGGGCCTGCGCTGCGAAAAGCCGGATGAGCTCGACGACGCCATCGTCGAGATGATCGAGGTCAAGAAGCCGGTCATCTTCGATTGCCGCGTCGCCAATCTCGCCAACTGCTTCCCGATGATCCCCTCGGGTAAGGCTCATAATGAAATGCTGCTGCCCGACGAAGCCACGGACGAAGCGGTCGCCAACGCGATCGACGCCAAAGGCCGTCAGCTCGTATAATGATAAGGTAGGAACCCAGGACCATGAACGCACATCTTCAGCCCACCGGCTCTGCCTACTTCATCTCGCCGGAAACGACGGCGATCGAGAGCCATACGCTTTCGGTCCTCGTCGACAACGAACCGGGCGTCCTTGCCCGCGTCATCGGCCTGTTCTCGGGCCGCGGCTACAATATCGAAAGCCTCACGGTTTCCGAGACCGAGCATCAGGCGCATCTTTCCCGCATCACCATCGTCACGCGCGGCACGCCGCACGTGCTGGAGCAGATCAAGGCGCAGCTCGATCGCATCGTGCCGGTTCATCGCGTCGTCGATCTGACGGTGCGCGCCCGCGAACTTGGCCAGGAGCGGCCGATCGAGCGCGAAGTGGCGCTGGTCAAGGTGATCGGTGAGGGCGAAACCCGCGCCGAGACGCTGCGCCTTGCCGATGCGTTCCACGCCAAGGTGGTGGATGCGACGATTGATCATTTCATTCTGGAGATCACCGGCAAGTCGTCGAAGATCGACCAGTTCGTCGCGATCATGAAGCCGCTCGGCCTGATCGAGGTCTGCCGCACCGGCATCGCGGCGATGAACCGCGGCGCGCAGGGGATGTGAGGCACGAGCTTCCTACTTCCCTAGGCGTCATCCTCAGCTGTGCTTACTAGGCAAGGGACGGAGACGGCGCGGCGAATCTCTTCTCCCCTCGGGGAGAAGGTGCCGGCAGGCGGATGAGCGACTATCTGGATTGTCAAGTTGCATATTCGAATTCTCTTCGCGCGTCTCGTGCTTTTGCATTGAGAATAACCAGGAGTTTTCGGGCGAGTGCGATGCGGATGACCATTTTGGGTTTGCCGG